>JBOHOI010000115.1:0-8918 GCA_050731155.1 Nitrospiraceae bacterium
CGATGCCACGACAGCCGTCCAGGCGATGCGCGCCGGCGCAGACTATTACCTGTTTAAGAAATCACCAGCCTTTCTGACAGAGTTAATGATCGTCACACGCGAGGTCCTCGAAAAACGAGAGCTGCGCACGCGGCTGGATCTGACCTACGAGCGTTACCTCCGTCTGATTGAGACCATGACGGATATGGTCTATGAGCTGGACAGGGAAGGACGGTTCGTGCACGTCAGTCCGGCCTTTGCCACCCTGCTTGGATACAGCCCCCAGGAATTGATCGGCAGCCACTATTCGAAGCTCCTCCACTCGGATGCTGCGCGGATTGCCGAACGACGATTCAACGAACGGCGCACGGGCGTCAGAGCCACTCGCAACCTTCAACTCCGACTGGTGACCAAGACCGGGACTGTGACACAGACCAGCATCCTGGAAATCGAACTCGCTGCCACGGGACTCTATAGTCGCCAGCGGCAGTTCCTTGGAACGGTCGGTGTCATTCGGGACATCAACAAGCACAAGCAGGAACAAGCACGTATCCAGCGTCTGGAGGAACAACTGCGCCAGACCGACCGGCTGATGGAATTGGGACGATCCGTTGCCAAGGTGGCCCACGAGCTCAGTAGCCCGCTCACCAGTATCCTGGATGATACCGAGCGGTTGTTGAAGAAGGTCCAGGATCTGCAGCTGGAAAATCAGCTTGAGGTGGTCGCTTCGCAGGCCTCCCGTGCGGCGCAGATCGGTAAAGCCCTGGTTGCCTATACCGAGCCTCAGCGGCCGCTACGCGTTCCCGTCTCAACCAGCCGCGTCATCGAGGATGTCCTCTCCCATGCGGGCACTGATCTAGGGGTTCACTCCGTCCAGGTTGAATCGAACCTGCCCCAGACGCTGCCTGAGATTCTCGCGGACGCCAACCAGCTGCAGCAGGTCTTCCTGAGTCTGATCACTCAGAGCGGGCGTGCGCTGCAGGAGGCCGGTCAGGGAGGCCGCCTGCTCGTGACCGCACGGATGGTCGGAGCCGGAGAAATCCCTTCTCTTTCCGCATCGCTACCAGCTCCTGCCCCCATTTCCTATGTGGAGGTCGCGATCACGCCCGAAGGCCATGGGACGGTTGCTCGCGAGACAAAGTCCGCCGGCGAATCCGGTTTCGAATGGATGGCCGTTTCCCGGATCATTCAGGAACATGGCGGAGTCATCGAGGCGGACACTCCTCCCCTTGGTGGAACTCGCGTGCGAGTCTGGCTGCCGACGATCGAGACGCATCAGCCACCGCGTACCGGCCCTGTCGCGGGTGCACAAGAGTCTCAGGGGCAGCTGACTCCCCTTCGCACCTCGCTTCCTCACGAGCCAGGCCCTGCGACCCTGCTGGAGAAGGAACAAATCCTTCCGCACCACGAACGTCGTCGTTCGTCCCGAATCGACGTGCAGATCGAGACCAGTCTGATTCTGAAAGGAACAACCTTAGAAGGAACCACGCTGAACATCAGCCTGGGCGGAGCCTACATCGTGTTCGAAGGGGTGATGCTTGCCACCGAAAACCAACCGATCCAGATTGGCCTCGTCAGCGATGTGGGAGTGTTGGAACTGCCGGCCACACTCCGGAGCATCCGTGAGGTGACGAACCGGCGCGCTGAAGCTGCTGCAAAACGTGCGCTGGGCCTCGCCGTCGAGTTTGAGGAACTCCGGACCGACGTGAGACTTATCCTCGCATCTCTTCTCGACGGACTTCAGGAGCGGTCAGTTTCGGTCAAGCTCACAGCCCTCCTGACCCCACACGAGACTGGAGACCTTCTGCGGGAAGTCAGCCCTGCCGGGACCGGCGCCGCCCAGCGCACAGCTTGGCCATCAAGTTCTTCCGAGGAAGAAGATGGCGATCCCCCGGAATACCGGCTGGCAGTTCGAGTGAACCTGGCCCTCCCAGTCCGTGTCGAAGCTTTAGACCCTTCTTCGAGGACTCGCCACTTTGCTGCGGCAACCGTCAACCTCAGCACGGGCGGTGTATGTCTGCGACTTCGCGCGCAGCAAGACCTGCTCGGTCGTCGTCTTCTTTTGCGTCTGTCTCCTCCCTCCGATATGCTCGCCAATCAGCCGACAGGCGCCATGGCTGGCTCGCCCGATTGCACCGTGACCGGAGAAGTCGTCTGGATTGCCCCCGATACGACCGTTCCGG
This sequence comes from Nitrospiraceae bacterium, assembly GCA_050731155.1. Lineage (GTDB taxonomy): Bacteria > Nitrospirota > Nitrospiria > Nitrospirales > Nitrospiraceae > NS-7. The sequence continues at coordinate 2,163 of JBOHOI010000115.1, forward strand.
AAGAATCGAGGGCGGGCGATTCAGCCAGCTCCCTGCTCCTAGGCTTTCGTCTCTTGCATATCAACGAGGAGGCTGAACGAGTTCTTGAACAGATGATCGCGCGATTTTTGACCACCCCATTCCGTATTGACGAGAGGGAGGAGACGACCAGGCTGGTCAGCATGCTCACAGAGTGCTGGAATAAGAGAGGCCAGCGTATCGCGTTGTACCACGACCAGCCCCGGGACACACTCCCGCCGGGCTCCCCCGTCGTGATTATCTCGCCTTCCTACGGCGAAACGAAGAAGGAGTACATCGCTCTGGCGTATTACCTTACTAGCAATGGATTCCATGTCCTCCGCTACGATCACACCGACCATGTCGGCGAAAGCGATGGGAGCATCGTTAATACAACGTTGACCGCCATGCAGCAGGATCTGCATGAATTGCTGGACTATGCGCAACGCACATGGCCAGCCAGCCCAATCGTGCTGATCGCGACTGGCCTGGCTGGTCGCGTCGCACTCAAAGCAGTCTCTCAGGATCGTCGAGTCACTCTCCTGGTTCTCCTCAGCAGTATCCTCGATGTCAAGGCCACATTGCTGTCGGTCCACCAGAAAGACCTCATCGACGCCCACGCGCGAGGGGATCGGCTAGGGGTAATCAATTTGTTAGGCTGCACGATCAATGCGGATCATTGGCTGGAAGACGCCATTAAGGGAGGGTACGCCGACCTTAAAACAACGATGAAGGACGCCGAGCTGATCCGCACCCCTGTCATACTGTTTACTTCGGAGAACGGGGAGGCGGCTCGCCACGAGTCGGTGAAAGAGCTACAGACCGCCTTTCGCTCCGATTCGCGGCGTGTATACGTCCTGCCCGATCTGTCCTACCGCCTGCATGAGAGTCCGAAAAGGGATCAGGCGATCTTCCGCCAAGTGGTCATCTGTTGTCTTGAACAGTGTTACCCCCTGTCCTCCAAAGGACCAGTGCTGGAACCGTCGCAGCGTGAAATCGCTCGCCAAACACGAATAGAGCGCGAGCGAGCCAGAATCCAACACCGAATGACGAAACCCGAAGCTGTTGAGTTTTGGAGAGAGCATCTGGAATACCTCCATGGCCTCGCCAATTCTCCTGACTATTGGCAACTCCTGAACCACATCTACGATCTGGTGGGGGCGTCGGAGAGGGGGCAGCACATTCTGGACGCCGGCTGTGGAAACGGCAATTTCGGCATGTTTCTGTTGCTCAACCAAGCCTACCGTCGGCTGCACAGCAGGGAGACAGAGTTTCGTCCGCCGCATTATGTCGGAGTGGATTTTATCCCCCACGCCATCGCTCAGACTCGACGTAACCTGATGAACGCGGCAGATGAACTCCGGGGAAAGTTTCCGGCTGACTCCATAGCACAACCGCCCGTCAGAGCCTCTCTCAGCCTCGTCGATCTCGATAGGCCTCTTCCTTTCCTCGACAATCAGTTCGATCGGATTATCTGCAATCTGGTCATCGGGTATCTCCAAGACCCCCTGTTCACCCTGCGCGAGCTGATGCGGGTGCTGTCGCCACAGGGAAAGCTGGTCATGGCAAACTTAAAGCCCTACGCGGACTTAGCCCCCATCGCTCGCAACCTGAAAGGCATGGCCCGGCGGCCAGATGACGTGAAGGACGCTGAACAGCTCTTGGGTACTTTGGGAAAGATTCTGCAGGGAGAACGCGATGGGCTTTTTCGCTTCTTCGATAAGCAGAAACTCATCATGCTCTTGACTGCCAGTGGAGCGGTTCAGCCTCGCATCTATTCCACCTTCGCGAACCAGGCGTATATTGCAGTAGCTGAAAAACCGGATTCTATTGGCTGAAAAGCCTCGCACGGTGTATACTCCGGCCTGCATACCTGTTCCTATCTGACTATCGCCTCTGGCCAGAGCATGGACTTTTACGCCTTCAGCGGCCTACTCAACGGAATTGCCGCGACGGTACTAGGCCTTTTCATCTATTTGCGAGCCCCACGCGACCCGAGACGATACACCTACGGGCTCTATTGCCTGAGCCTGTCCGTCTGGGGGTACTTCTATTTTGCCTGGCATCTCACGGAATCACGGGATCTCGCGCTGTTCTTCGTCCGTTTTCTGATGGCTGGCGCGATCATGATTCCGATTTTTTATTTCCACCATACCCTCACGGTCCTCAACCGTGTTGCTGAACACCGGTCTCTGCTGCGAACCGGCTATGTGTTGAGCGGTCTCTTTTTCCTCTTCAACTTCTCTCCCCTCTTCATCCCCGACGTTGTGCCCCAGATGTCTTTTCGCTACTGGCCGAAACCGGGGCCGGCGTTCCACGTCTACCTGGTTTGGTTCACCGTCTGTATCCTCTATGCCACCTATCTGATGGCAGTCGCATACCGAAACGCCAAGGGACTGCAGCGCAATCACTATCTGTATCTAATGACAGGAGCCTGCCTCGGATACGTCGGGATCGCCACGAATTTCCCACTGTGGTACGGCATTGAAATACCTCCTATCGGAACGATTCTGGTCACGGCCTACACCGCGATCATGGCCTACGCCATCATTCAATATCGGCTCCTGGACTTCAGCGTCATCGTGCAAAAAGGACTGCTGTACCTGCTCCTGCTGTTCACCCTCGCCGCCATGCCGTCGATCCTGCTCGGACCAGCCCAAAGACTGTATTTCGGCGAGATCAGCTATCCCTTCTCGATCCTGCTATTTTCCTTGTTCGTGCTGATCGCGATCGGAGGCTATCGTCTCAGAGAGAAGGCCGAGGTGGCCATCGCGCGCACGTTGTTCAGACAGCGCTACGACAGGTATGAAACCCTGTCGGCGTTCTCAAAGTCGCTGGTCACAATCCTTGACCTCCGATCACTCACCGACGAAATCGTCCGGACTCTGGCTCAGGTCATGGACATCAAAATGGCCTCCCTGTTTCTGCTGAATAAGGAGAACAGCATCTACGCTCTCTCGTCCTGCTACGGTCTGAACCGCGACAAGCTCGGATCAGTCCAGCTGGCGACGGACGACGCCTTGCCATACCAGTTGGCCTGCTTCAAGTCGGCTCTGGTCCGTGAGGAGCTGGAGCAGGCTGGGAACCACGACGCCACGCGGCCTCTTGTGGATGCTCTTCAGGTTATGGAGTCCGAAGTCTGCATTCCGATGATCAATAAAGATCGCCTCATCGGCTTCTGCAGTCTGGGCCCTCGCGCCAACCACCAGACCTACTCGGGAGTTGACTTGAATCTTCTGACCACCCTCGCGCAGAACGCCGCGATCGCGTTGGATAATGCGATGCTGTACGAGGACTTGAAGCGATCCCAGACCTTTATGCGGCGCACTGACCGACTCCGTTCGCTTGAGACCATTGCCGGAGGGTTTGCTCACGAGATTCGTAACCCAATGACATCCATCAAAACGTTCATCCAGCTCGCTCCGGAGCGAAAGGATGACCCGGAATTTATCAGTGAGTTTAGTAAGGTGGTGAATGATGATGTGGACCGAATCGAGCGGCTAATCCAGGAAATCCTTGACTACGCCCGCTATATGGAACCCAAGCTGACCGAGGAGGATCTCAACGAGATCGTCTCATCGTGTCTCTATTTTGTGGCCGTGAAAGCCGATAGCATGTCGATCGCCCTTGAAAAGGACCTGGCGAACGATCTGCCTCGCATGATGGTGGACCGTCAGCAAATCAAACAAGTGCTTCTGAACCTGCTGCTGAACGCCTTGGATGCGATGGCCGAGACAGGCGGCCGTCTTACGGTCAGGACTCACCGACTTATGAAACCCTCCAGCGACGAATGGGTCCAGATAGAGGTTGCCGATACCGGCTCCGGCATTTCGGAGGCCAATCTGGAACATATCTTCGACCCTTTCTATACCACCAAGCACCAGAGCGGAGAGCATGAAGGCACGGGGCTGGGGCTGACGATTGTCCACCAGATTGTCCAGGAGCACCGTGGCTCGATTCAGGTCGAAAGCGCCGTCGGCAGCGGAGCCACCTTCTTTGTTAACCTGCCGGTCGGCCCGATGCCATTACATCTGTCAACCGTACGGGAGGAGCATGAAGAAACGGGTCCTGTTGGTCGATGACGAAGCAGGAATTCTGGCCACCCTGAAGGCGGTCCTCGAACCGATTTACGAAGTGACTTGCGCGTCGGATGCTCGCTCGGGTCTGGACCTGTTCCGACAGGAGGCTCCGAACCTGGTCATCCTGGACGTAGTCCTGCCGGGCACGGATGGATTGACGGTCCTGCAAACGATCCGATCGGAGGACCAGAGCATACCCGTGATTATGCTGACGGGCACCAAAACGGTCAAAACGGCCGTTGATGCCATGAAGATGGGGGCGGCCGATTATCTAACCAAACCGTTTGACATCGAAGAGCTACGTCTGATCGTCGCCAAAACCCTGGAGACACATGACCTCGAACGAGAAGTCCGATATCTCCGCGCACAGGTGATCAATCGGTATTCATTTCACAACCTCGTCGGGAAGAGCCCAAGCATGCAAGAGATCTACTCAAAAATCGAGCAGGTTGCGGGCAGCCGAACGACCGTCCTGATCACCGGCGAGAGCGGAACGGGCAAGGAACTGGTCGCACGCGCGATCCACTACAACAGCCCCCGCCGGGATCGCCCGTTTATCCCTCTCAACTGCGCGGCGTTACCGGAAACACTGATCGAGAGCGAACTGTTCGGACATGAAAAAGGCTCCTTTACGGACGCGTCCGCACGCCGAGTGGGGCAGTTCGAGCTTGCCCACTGCGGCAGTCTCTTCCTCGACGAGATCGGCGATCTGAGCCCCACCACCCAGGCAAAACTGCTCCGAGTCCTGCAGGAACGCGAGTTCACGCGGATCGGTGGCACCCAACCGATCAAAGTGGACGTCAGAATCATTGCCGCGACGAATCAGAACCTTGAGGAACTAGTTCGCGGAGGGAAATTTCGGGAAGACCTCTACTACCGTATCAACGTGATTGCACTCTACCTTCCTACCCTGCGTGACCGGGCGCAAGATATCCCTCTCCTCGCCAAGCACTTTCTGGCCAAGCGGAACGAGGAGGACAAACGCCCCACGCAGGAATTCTCCAAGGAGGCGCTCGAGCTTCTCATGAGGTATTCCTGGCCAGGAAACGTCCGGGAACTCGAAAACGTGGTCGAGCAAGCAATTGTCTGGTCTCAGGGAAACGCGATCACCCCCGAGCACCTCCCCGCCGTCTTTCGAACCGACACACGCTCCTCTTCCCTGCGCGAAGACACCCTTTCAGGCCGGCTCTCTCTGGAAAAAGCGGTGATGGAGTTTGAGAAAGAGATTATCCTGGACACGCTTAAGCGAACAAACTACGTCCAAACCCATGCCGCAGCCGCCCTGGGAATCAGCCGCCGGATGCTCAAATACAGGATGGATACCTTGGGAATCAGCCGACCCGAAGCCCAAGCTGTCAATGACCAGACACAGATGTATCAAGAATGACACATGTGCTATCTTTTTTGTACAGGTTCGTGTACGTCACGCTGTGGAAGGGTTCTCTTCCAGACTCCCCTGGACCAAGGCACCACTCCTAACAGAGAGGTCCTTGAGCTTATGCCCCTCAGGTTGAGAGCCTGATGGGATGAGACGTCTATGGCATTGGATTTGCTTGACAAATGAGTAGGGCTGAGGTACAACCCTGCCTATGAGTAAACCCCCAATGATGATTCCCGATTCCCCCAAGCCCACCATTCTGGTCGTTGAAGACGAGGCTGGCCCCCGTGACGCGCTGAAGGTCATTCTCCGTCCATTCTTCAATATCCATGTGGCCGAGAATGGCCTCGCGGCGATGCGAGTACTGAAGGAACAGCCCGTTGACTTGGTGACGCTCGATCAGAAGCTCCCTGACCGGCAGGGTCTTGACCTGCTGCAAGACATCAAACTCGATCACGGGGATGTGGAAGTGATCATCATCACGGGGTACGGAAGCCTCAAATCAGCCATGGAAGGGATTCGACACGGGGCAGCCGGCTACCTGCTTAAACCGTTCAATGTTACGGAGCTGATTACGCTGATCAATCAAACGCTGGAGAAAAAACAACGTCTTGACTGCTTGCGGGGGTTCCTGAAACACCCTGGGGAGCTTGCGGCAGTCGAGCATGAGAGTGAGCAAGCCTGGAAACGCCTCAGTGAGCAGTACTCCTCGCTGATGAAGGCGAAACAGGAGTCCGACCCTCGGTTTGGTGGATCCGCCGGCTTGATCCCGCTCCTCTCGGACTTATTAGAGGCGAAAGACCGGCAGCTCTTCAACCATTCCAGTCGCGTGAGTTTCTACTCGACTCTGCTGGCCAATCGCTTGAACCTGAGCTTGCCGGAGCAGAAATCCCTCGCGCTCGGCGCGTTCCTCCATGATATCGGCAAAATTGCGATGGAGGAACATCTTCTTTCCAAAACCGAAGGGCACGAGACATCAGAGCAGGACCTGCTCAAACGTCATCCGGAAATCGGGGCCCGGATGGTTCTCCCGCTTGGAATCCCCGCTGAGGTGGGCCAGATCATTTCCTATCACCACGAACGTTATGACGGATCCGGTTACCCCTACGGGTTGCAGGGCGAGGGAATTCCCCTGCTTGCCCGCATCGTCTCCATTGCCCAGACATTCGATCACTTGACCACAGACCACCCCACCCCGCAAGCACTGCCGATCGATGCGGCCATTCGGCAGATCACCCTCCAAGCAGAGACCCGCTTTGATCCCATGCTCGCCGATGTGTTCGCGCGCGTCATGAATGAGTG
>JBOHOI010000116.1:0-8857 GCA_050731155.1 Nitrospiraceae bacterium
GCACTGACCGCCGACGCCGCATCCAGCGCGCCGATGAGCAGCAATGTCAGCACCAGTCGAGCGGCTGCGCTCCCGGAGCCCACCGATCTCCGCCATACGTTGTCAGCCGCTTTCCACATCCGTGAGCACGGAATCGATAATTTCCAGCGCCACATCGGCTTCACGCCGGGTGATCATGAGAGGAGGCACGATCCTGATCACGTTCTGACCGCACCCGAGCAGTAGCAAGCCTTTGCGAAAGCAGCGCTGAATGATGTCGTTTCGTTCCTGAATCGCCATCTCCTTCGTCTCACGATCCCGCACGCATTCCACCCCGATCAGCAGCCCTTTTCCACGGACATCGCCGATCAAGCGGTGACGGGCTTTCAACTGCTCCAGTCCCCGCAGCAGGTACCTACCGACCGCCGCCGCGTTGGCGACTAATTTCCGCTCCAGTAGCTCGATGGTCACCAGCGCTGCTTCACAGGCCACCGGGTTTCCGCCGAACGTATTGGCATGCGCACCGGCCTTCCAGTTCATCACCTCCGCGGACGCGACGGTCGCTCCCATCGGCAACCCGGAGGCAATGCCTTTTCCGATCGCCAGGATATCCGGCTCTACGCCCCAGTGCTCGACTGCGAACATTTTTCCCGTGCGGCCCATCCCTGTTTGCACCTCGTCCACGACATACAACATACCGAACTCCCGCGCCAGTTCGGCCAACATGGGGTGGAACTCAGGGGGCGGCACGACGACCCCTCCTTCCCCCTGGATCGGCTCCACAACGATTGCCGCCACATCCTCCGGCGGCACCACGCTTTTCAGATAGACGTCCCGGATCACGTTCACGCAGTGCATCTTGCAGGAAGGGTAGGTCAGGCCATAGGGACAGCGATAGCAATAGGCGTAGGGCACATGAGTGACCCCTGGCACCAGCGGCGAGAAATGGCGACGCTGCACCGCTTTGCTCCCGGTCAGCGAGAGGGACCCCATCGTGCGTCCGTGAAACGCTCCCTGAAATGCGATGGTCAGTGGACGGCGGGTCCGGTAGCGAGCCAGCTTAAATGCCGCCTCCATGGCTTCTGTGCCGGAGTTGCTGAAGAACGTGCGCTTGGTCCCCTTCCCCGGCGTAATCCGATCCAACGCTTCAGCCAGCTTGACCTGTGCCGGGTAATAAAAATCAGTCCCGGCCATGTGGATAAAACGCGCAGCCTGTCGCCGGATCGCTTGGACCACCTTCGGATGCGAGTGTCCCGTGGCCACCACAGCGATGCCGGCCGTGAAGTCCAGGTAGCGATTGCCATCCACGTCCTCCACCATGGCTCCACGAGCTTGCTCAATGACCAGCGGATAGATACGCGTCGCAGACGGCGAGAGGACTTGTTCATCGCGAGCGACCCAGGCTCTCGCTTTGGGACCTGGGGGAACGGTTTTAATGCGCGGGACTTTGGAGGCGGTGTTGCGCGGGATACCCCGTTGACGCGACCGACCTGTAGATCGTTTCGCCACGACCCCACCTCTACGTGGAGAGCACCCAGGAAGAACCGACGAGGGCGAGCCCTCGAGCGGGAAGAAGGGGAGAGAAAGAAACGACCCCGCAGGGGCCCGTTCCGCTTAGCTACATGAGGCCATACCCGCGCTTGGCGATGGCATAAGCATCAGCGGCGGAAAAAATCGCCAGGCTGAGATACAGGAGTTCCGCCGGTTGCCAGAACAGTCGAGAAATCATGAACAGAGCGGCCCCAAACGCAACGATGGTGTACCCCCGCTTCTCCCCGAGATACAAATGTCCAACCCCTGCCACGATCGAGAGCGAGGCGGCCCGCACACCGTGCCAGGTTTTCTCTCGGGTATCCATGGGCTCAGAACCAGGTTAAGGTTCAGGCTGAGGTTGAGGTGAAGTCTCGGCCAGCTTCTTCCTCCCGTGCCTTAACCTTAACCTCAGCCTCAACCTTTCTTCAGGGCCGCCAGCACCTCATCGACGTGACTGTCCACCTTGACCTTGCGGAAGATCGCTTTCACGATCCCCTCAGGGCCGATCACAAACGTGCTGCGCTCGATCCCCCAGTACTTTTTCCCGTACATGTTCTTTTGCACATAGACCCCGTAGGTCTTCGACACGGCAGCATCCTCGTCGCTCAACAGCGAAAACGGCAAGCCGTGCTTCGCGATAAATTTCCGATGAGACTCTTCCCCGTCCAGGCTGACGCCCAAGACGACGGAGTCCGTCTTCATGATCGGCGTGATCGAGTCGCGGAATCCGCAGGCTTCTTTGGTGCAGCCCGGCGTATCGTCTTTGGGGTAGAAGTAGAGCACGACCTGTTTGCCTCGGAGGTTCTTGAGACTCACCATTTTCCCCGTTTCGTTCGGAAGCGAAAAGTCAGGGGCTTTCTCCCCCACCGTCAGCTCTGCTGCCATCTCCTGTTTCCCATCTTGTTCGAGAGGTAACGGCTCACCCCACTTGCTGGACGATTGGGCAGCTCCGTGCAGAACCAAATTGACCTGATATGTGGGACATGCGGGCGCGGGATCAGCGTTACCGAGGGCCCACGCCACCAAACGCCGGCTTCCGAGTGGAGTAGTTGTCTTCCTTCGTCTTTTTCGTGATCGTGGGATCCGGCGATCCAAAGGGACGCAGCGCCGGAGAGTCCCAGATGACCTTGTTGCCGGGCGCCAAGTTGGCAGCCTCCATGAAGTGCTCGCGGGCCTGGTCGGTCTCTCCTAATGCGAATAAGGCCAATCCCAGATTGTAATGCGATTCTGCGGAATTCGGGGCGCCGGCCACGGCCAGCTCAAACTGGGTTTTGGCCTCCTGATACTGCCCCCCCTCATACGCGCGCGTCCCCAGTTGTGAGGCGGTGATCACCGCCTGCGGGACGCTCGAACTGACCGGCAAGGGCAAGCGCAGTTTCGGCTTCTCGGTACTCGAGCAGGCAGGCAACACACACAGCACCAGGCTGGTCAAGATCATGCTGATGACTCTCATAGTTCCCTCACAGCTTCCTTCGTTTTCGAAACTCCTCTTCCATCGCTTTCCGGTACATGACCTCCCATTCCTGACTCCCTTCAACGATTGGACGCGAATACGAGGCCAACCGTGCACGCACGGTACGGTCCACCTCTTCTTCCTGAGCCAGCTCCGACGCAAGCACCCGTTTAATCGCGCGCAGCGCACGGGCTTCATCCCCTTTGAGACGAACCGCCTGGTTTGTCTTAAAGCAGGCCAGAATGACGTGTGAGAGATGGCTGACCTTATCTTCGCTTAGCAACACGCGAACAGCTCGTGAGGGGTAAGGCGCCTAACGGTTCACAGGATCAGTCCCCGTTCTTTCACCAACTTGTTCTTGATCATCGTGAACATCTTCTGATAGTCCACCTGCCCTCGTTCGATCTCAGCCGCGTACCTTTTCATCAGCTCACGCACTTCGGCGTTCAGCCGATCCTCGACCTGCAGGTCATCCGTAATGGTGCGACCTAACGCGTCGATGAGCGCTTGTTTCTCCCCTACGACTTCGGCATAGCCCTCCTCTTGGAGGCGCGACACGAGCGACTCGGTCATGTGGCTGACCCGTGCCCTCGAGAGCTTCATCAGGCATCACTGATACTGGTCAGACCTTCTCGACTTTAATCTTCGTAGCTGCCATGGCCTGTCGCAGTAAGGTGGCATCTCCCAGGATCCGTCCTACAACGTTGACCCGGTCGACCGGCACCGGATCCTGCCCCATGCTCATCGGCGTCTGTCCGAAGAAGATGGCCAGCACTTCGCCCGCGCCCCAAAAGGCCACGTCGCCTATTTTGACCTGCGTGGTGGCAGTCTCGCGATGGTCCTTTACACCGGGGATCTTGAAATAGAACTCCTCGCCCCATGTGTTGAAGGAGGTTTCAATCGGGAGTGCCGCATAAATGGCCTCAGCGGTCTTGTTGGTCTTCAGTTCGGCTTCAAGACTCACAGACCCCACAGTAATTTTGATCCGCCGTGTCCCGTCTTCCATTACACCGATCGGTCCCGCAGCCTGCGTCCCCTTCCTGCGATATCTGCTTTGCACGCATGCGCTCAATGCCACTCAGCATGTGACCGCGCGTTCCCGGCGGAATGTATCTTGTTTCCCTCCTGAAATCAAGGCTAGAATCCGACCGTGACGCCTGCGGACTCACGGCAATCATGATTCAATCCACCTTTGTCTTGCTCAAGGGCGTCGGCGAAGAGACGGAACGCCGGTTCTGGCAAAGCGGCGTGAGGGATTGGCAGACATTTCTCGCCCGCCGCTCGATTCCAGGCCTCTCACCGGAGCGGAAGAGTCTGTACGATGCCGCTGTCTCCTCGGCCATCGTCCATCTTCAGGCTGGGCAGTCCCGATACTTCTCGAAGTGTCTCAAACCACGTGACCATTGGCGCCTGTTCGAAACCTTCCGATCACGAGCCGTCTTTCTGGACATCGAGACCACCGGTGGTCCACCCACCGTCGGCGCGGTCACGGTCGTCGGACTCTATGCCAACGGACAGATGACCAGCCTCGTGCAAGGGGAGTCGCTCACCGAACACCGGCTTAACCTGGAGCTGTCCAACTACGATCTTCTCGTCACCTTCTTCGGAAGCCGGTTTGATCTGCCGTACCTGCGCGCAACATTTCCCGGCATTGTCCTGGATCATCCTCACCTGGATCTCTGCTTTGCCGCACGCCGTCTCGGCCTTGACGGAGGCCTGAAACGAATCGAGGGACGCATGGGCATTCAGAGAGCCTCGGACCTTCAAGGACTGGACGGTTGGGACGCGGTCAGGCTGTGGCACGCCTGGAGCGAAGGAGAAACGGCTGCGCTTGACCGCTTGCTCCGGTATAACGAGGCCGACACGCGCAATCTGGAACCACTGGCAGAATTGGTTTATGGCGGGCTGGCGGCACGATACGGACCGCAGGGCTAGAAGCTGAGAGTCCTCTGATAATGGCACACAGGAAGACAGCTCAGAGCCTCGCGTGGCGGGGAGCAGGACTCACGGACATTGGGCGAGTCCGCCCGTCCAACCAGGATGCGTTTGCTGTTCTGAATGATGTCGGCCTCTGGATCGTGGCCGACGGCATGGGAGGGCATGCGGGGGGGGACGTGGCCAGTCGATTGGCGGTGGCGTCCATCACGGAGCAGGTCAGAAGACATGCCGGCATAGGCAGCTCTGATCAAGCTGGGCAAGCCCGGACTGAGACCCTGTTGTGCCAACTCATCGACGCAGCACACCACACAATCCGCAACAACGCGTTCGAGCATCCGCACTTGAGCGGCATGGGCACCACCATCGTCGTGCTCGGCATTCCGTCCGGTTCTATCCCACGCCTGAGTCTCGCTCATGTGGGCGACAGCCGAGCCTACCTGCTCCGCGCGCATACCCTGATCCAGTTAACGCAGGATCACTCCTTGGTCGAAGAACATGTGCGGAGCGGGCTGCTTTCGCCGCAGGACGCTGCCACGCACCCATTGCGCCATGTCCTGACCCGCGCGCTGGGCATTGGGGAAACCGTTGAGCCGGACACCTCGACCCACGCGCTCGAACCAGACGATCTGATCCTGCTCTGTACGGATGGACTGACCAAGATGCTGGACGACGGTCAGATTGCCGACACGCTCCTTCACGCAGGTAGGTCACCAGAAGCCGCCTGTCTTGCGCTCGTTGAGGAAGCCAATCAGCGCGGCGGAGAAGACAACGTGACCGTCGTGGTCTGTGCCGCGACAGCCTGACAGGCTGTCGCAGGAAAAACTGTTTGACAAGGAGCGCCTCGCCGTGTAGCTTCACTCGAAATTAGCTCAACACTGCCTCGAGCTCGCACACGCTCGGCATACACTATCCCCAGAAGGAGCCTCTGCATGCGCCTAATGCGCAGTCTCTGTGCCTGGCTGTGGCTCATCCTCCTTTCCTGTTTCTTCGAACCAGTTGGAACTGCCGCCGACACGAACAGCCCGGAAGCCGTGCTGCACGCGCTGGTGCAGGCCAATGTCGAGAAGGATCTTGCCACCATCTCGAGGCTGATGGCCCACGACGGGGACATCATCAGTTATACGATCGGCGGACGAAAATATGTGGGCTGGGACGAATTCGCCCGAGACATGCAGGAGGAGTTTGAGTCGGTGGCGCGGCTGGAGATCCCGATCATCGAATTAAAAGTCTGGACTCGCGGCGAGACCGCCTGGTTCGCTATGGAACTGGACTATATCCGGTATATGGGACAGGGCACCAATCAACGGCGAACTGTTCTCCCTTTGCGTGATACCGGAGTTCTGGAGCGCCGAGACGGCGGCTGGGTTCTGACTTCCTGGCACGAGTCCGCTCGCAGTGGAGGACTCAGCGCATCTTCCGTCAGTCAACTTCTGTCATCGTCCGTCCTGAGGGTGGCTGGGGCCGCTCGCGAACCGGAGACCCCTGACCTGAGCGGAGAATGGGAAATCCAGGAAGAGGACAAATTCTACAAAGCCACGCTCGACCGCTCAGGCAACGGCTCCTATACGCATCAGGGTGGCACCTTTACGACCACCGGGTTTGCCGGTCGGAAGTGGCAGGGAACCTGGCGTCAGACGGGAAACGACAGAGAAGGTGGGTTCGAAGTCTTGCTGTCCGAGGACGGCACAGAAGCGAAAGGGATTTGGTGGTACACTCGTGTGGGGGATAGGAACAACATCCCACCACGCGAACACGGTGGCACCTATGTCTGGAAGCGGCTGACCCCGCCCCCGACATCGTCCGCCACACGCTGACAGACCAACTTCCAAGAGGACAAGCCCCGCATGATCGGCAAAGACGTTGGGCAAACCACCTGTCAGGAGGAAACATGAACCGCTCTGTAATGGCCACAGCCTTGGTTCTTGCTTGTGTGACGCCAGCCTTCTCGGCAGACAACCATGGCCATGATCACACCGTTCCGACCTTGAAGAACCAGACCACAACCTCGGTCAAGATTGAAGGCAATACCGTCACGTTGACGTTCGGGCCTATTGACCTGCCATCTTCACACGACGGCGAGCTGGCTGCCAGCATGCCCAAACATATCTTCCAGCTTCCCAAAGACATGTACCTCATCGGCTATAAATCCGCTGTGTTCACGAAGGATGGGAAGCCGTTGCCGCAACAGTACCTTCACCATATCCTCATGCTCAACACCGACAAGGAAAGCGTATCCTGTCCAGGGGAACCCCTCTTCTTCAGCGGCGCAGGTCTGGAAATGACCGAGGCTCGTTTCCCTGATGGCCACGGGGTCAAACTGGGAAAAGGGCAAAAGCTCATGTCTGTGGTCGCGTTCTACCACAAGGCCCCGCCCACCAAGGACGTGATGGCAACCTTCACGATGGAGATGGCTCCGGAAGGAACCCCGACCAAAGAGATGGATGTCTATCAGGTGGGGGTCAACATCGTCTGCTACAGCAAGTTCGGACAGCGGGGCAAGGATCAGAGTGACGAAGGGATCGAAATCAAGCCCGGCGTGCACGTTCTGTCAGCGCCGCTGAAATTCCGGATGGACGGATGCGTGAAGTTCGCCTATCCGCACGGCCACGACGAGTTGCTCTTGATCGCGCTCGAGAACAAGACGGTCCAACAGACCTTGCTGCGTACCGTTCCTGACGTGGAGCAGGACGGCCGGTTCTTGGCTTTTCAGCCTCATCAGGTCTTCAAGGATGCCAGCGGGTTCTCAGTGAACACGAAAGACGACTATGAGATGGTCATGGTCTACCACCATCCACTGCACGATCCCCGCGTCCAGCATGGCATGGGCAATTACCTTTTATACATGACACCAGGCACGTGCCCAACCAACGGAACATCCCCGCACATCGACCTCCCGAAGTGATATCCGGCTCTGTCCCATCAACAAATATCGTGAGTCACAGGACCATCTTCTCTCCACAAACTTACCGGTAACGCCACGAGACGCTGCCTTTGCTGTGGCGGTGTTAGATGACCCAAGCCACCGCAGCATCATCCCGTCTACAGTCGTTTTCACAGTGTGCTCCCATGAGCCGGTCCAACCCTCAACCACTACATATAGATAGATTTCAAGAAGAACGTTATAATTCCCACCACATATTTGAGTAGGGGAAGGTGCTCTCCGAAGGTTCAGACTCAGGGGTTCCTTGCACGTCTTGAGGATCTCTCCTCTAGAAAAGAAGCGGACTGGGAACAGTCTAGAAGGAGTCGACGACCTAGTCCTTACCCCTACGAAAGTAGGGCTGTCCCCTCATGCAATGGATTGCCAAAGCCCCAGGGTAACGTGCTATTCACAGTATCGCCCTTAGCGGGCCTGGTGTAGTAGTGTGCCCTGATCTAACCGAGCACGACCGAAGAATTCTCATGAATGCCGATCGTGACATGTGGATCTTACGTGTGGGCTGACATTCAAAGCTATCCTCCTCTATTATGGATAGCGGCGTGCTTCAGCCCGCATGCCATCGCTATCAGAACATTCTCACCGTTATGAGGATCTGATGCCGCAGACCGACCCGGTCAGCTTGTTGCTTGTGAATGAGCAGGCCGAGGAGATCAAGCTGGTCACGATCAGCATGCGAGGGTTCTACCCCGGCTGTCGGGTGGAAGCGGTCTATTCTGCAGAGGAAGCGTTGGAGTGGGCATCCAAACAGGATTGGCACGTCATTCTGCTGGACGAGCAACTGTCGCCCCGCAGTGGGCTAGACATTCTCCCAGAGCTCAGACAGCGGGCCCCGAACGCCGCGGTCATCGTGCAGACCGAGCAGACCGATGCCACGACAGCCGTCCAGGCGATGCGCGCCGGCGCAGACTATTACCTGTTTAAGAAATCACCAGCCTTTCTGACAGAGTTAATGATCGTCACACGCGAGGTCCTCGAAAAACGAGAGCTGCGTACCCGGCTGGATCTGACCCTTG
>JBOHOI010000117.1:0-8750 GCA_050731155.1 Nitrospiraceae bacterium
TGAGACCGGTGGCCAGCGATTTATGATGGATCAGCGCAAGCCGCAAAGCTTCCCGAGCGATGGCCTGCTCGATCTGCAGCTCGTCGAGTGTCTGGGGGATCGTGGTCGGACGGATCATCTTGTTCTTGATCCGATTGCGCAGAGTCTGCTCCTCGATCGTGAAGGGCACCCACCGCATGATATTGGCCAGGCCGGCCTCCGCCAGGACATTGGAGACGCTGTAGGACAGTCCAAGGTTCGCGCTCACGGTTCGGTTAAAGACTCCTTCGAAGACCGAGAACACGTCCGTCGTGGCTCCTCCGATATCCACGCCAATCAGGTTCAAGTGCTCTCGTTTTGCGATGGTCTCCATGATGAGCCCAACCGCGGCGGGAGTCGGCATGATCGGCGCGCCGGTCCACTCGATCAGCTTCTTATATCCAGGCGCCTGGGCCATGACGTGTTCCAGAAAGAGGTCGTGAATCTTGGTGCGGGCCGGTCCCAAGTTCTCGCGTTCCAACACAGGGCGGATGTTATCGGTAATCACGAGAGACGTTTTCTCGCCCAGGATGTCCTTGATCCTCCCACGAGCGTCTTTGTTGCCAGCGTAGATCAACGGAAGCTGATAACTCATGCCCAATCGTGGACGGGGCTCAGCCGCCGCGATGTATTCGGCCATCTCCACCACGTGGGTCACAGTTCCGCCATCTGTACCTCCGGACAGAAGAATCATGTCGGGGCGGAGCGAGCGGATGCGCTCGATCTTCTCGTGAGGCAATCGGCCGTCGTTCGAGGCCAGCACGTCCATGACAATCGCCCCCGCACCCAGGGCACAGCGTTGCGCGCTCTCGCCGGTCATGCTCTGGACTGCGCCGGCGACCATCATTTGGAGCCCGCCACCGGCGCTGCTGGTCGAAATGTAGATGTCCACGCCGACTTTCGGCTCGCCCTGAGCGGCGCGGTTCGGGATAATGATGCGCTCCCCATCCAGGATCTTGCGGCCGGACAAATCCTCTAGCTCCGTGAGTGAGTTCAGGACCCCGCGCGTCACATCTTCAAAGGGCGCCTCCACCGTGGTGGGAGCTTCGCCTCGGTAGGTCTGCCGGTATTCGTTCCCTAATTTTTCGATCAGGATGGCTTTCGTGGTCGTGCTGCCGCAGTCAGTGGCAATGATGACGCTAAGCGACTGCGCCGCGGTCATCGGATCGCACGGCTGGGCTGAAGCTGTCATCGAGCAGACGACCCTGTGGGAGCGGATTTCGCCTCGATGAGGGCTATTAGGTGGGAGATGGTGTCACGACGTTCAAGCAGGTGGGCGACGTGCTCGATTTCACTGTGTTTGCAGGCCAGATCAAGAATGGGGGTCAAGAAATGCAGAGCCTGACTGCCGAGAAAGTTCATGGGGCCGATGGATTCGAGAAACACTGTCGCAGGAGCGGCCATGCCTCGCTTGACGACTGCATCGGCGACTCGTTCCAGGAGGGCGAGATCATCCAAAGAAAGAGCCTGTCGCTCTGGTGCAACCGCAAAGGCATGCTTCAAGCAGGCTTTGAACCCACTGACCACTTGCGCCAGATTGTCCTTTGAAAACGATGCCATCGTCAAACGCAGGAGGGTCGAGGAACAGCAACCGCAGGTCATTATAGGGAGGGGTCAGAGGAGAGTCAATTAAGCCAACGAAGATGAAAAGATGAGTGGGAAGGCTGCGCGAGGCGTCAGGTCTAAGGTGTGAACATGTGACGAATAGCTTGTGGCGCGGGCTCTCCGTCGAAGGTATCGCGTGGTGAGCAAGTGCCGGTTCGCGAGCAGGTGGCTCAGGGTCAGAGGGACAATTTTGGGTCGATCCGGGCGAGATTGAACGTGAGAAAACTCCGATCTCAAAACTCAATGCGCGTAATCGTCGGGCCCTACAGAGGAATCCCTTGACGGCGCCAGGCTCATCGAGCTGGCATGTTCTATGCTCATTCTACACGAAAACAAGTCCTGCAACTGCTCCCGCACGTCCGATGTAGACTCCGGCAGTCGGGCGGTTTGGTCCTCACGGCCCCTCGGGGTGACGGCGCTCCGATCCGTGGCTCGCCAGCAGGCGTGGGCTCCAGCAGCAAGGTCCGCGCATGAACGCACTCCCACGTTCCCTCACTTGCGGCCTGATCCTGAGCCTCGCGCTCACCATCATGGCCTCCGCTCCCAGTTGGGCAGAACCCATGGCCTTGCTCGGGGGAAGTCCCCGAGTCGGCGTCGCCGGCGTTTCTCCAGTCGGCGAGGAGCAAGCAAAACCGATGGCCTTGCTCGGGGTAGGTCCCCGAGTCGGCGTCGGGGGCAATTCTCCATTAGGCGAGGAGCAAAAGGAAAACTTTCAGATGTACGACGTCGCTGCGCTCTTCAGGCTCCCGTGGGGATGGTGGCACAGGTCCGGCGCCTGGGGTCTTGAAACGAGACTGATCGCCAGCGCAGGGGAACTCACCGCGGCGGGAACAACCAGCCTGATGGCCACCCTGGTGCCAGGCCTCGCCGTGACTAGCCGGAACGGGGCAGTCTCCATTGACGTGGGGGTTGGCCCCGGATTCTTCAGCAATTACAAATTCGGTGTGCAGGACTTCGGCGGCCCGGTGCAGATCGTCGGCACGGCCGGCATCGGGTTCAACCTGTTACCTGGCTTTCATGCCGGGTACCGGTTCCAGCATTTCTCCGACGCCGGCATCTACGGTGCGACCAGCCTTGGCGTGGACATGCATATCCTTGAGATCGCCTACCGATTCTGAGCCCACCCTGTTGCTCCTCACGTTCCGCCGCTCTGGGCGGCAGACCCCGCCTGCTATGCGTGCTATGATGGGGCCATGACCGCACTGAGAACGCTCGAGACCCTCCACTTCGACAACACCTTTGTGCGCCTGCCCGATGTCTTCTACGCGAAGGTGACGCCGACGCCGCTCAAGAATCCGTTCCTGGTGAGCGTCAACTCGGATGCCGCGGCCTTGCTCGATCTGGACCCGGAAGAGGCCAAGCGGCCGGAGTTCGCCGGCAGCTTCGGGGGCCAGTACCTGCTGCCGGGCAGCGAGCCACTCGCGATGGTCTATGCCGGCCATCAGTTCGGCGCCTATGTCTCCCGCCTCGGTGACGGCCGCGCGATCCTGCTGGGTGAGGTCCGCAACAGCCGGGGTGAGAAGTGGGACCTGCATCTCAAAGGCGCGGGCCTGACGCCCTTCTCGCGTGACGATGACGGCCGCGCGGTGCTGCGCTCCTGCATCCGGGAGTACCTCTGCAGCGAGGCCATGCACGGGTTGGGCATTCCCACGACGCGCGCCTTGTGTGTGGTGGGGAGCGAAGAAGAGGTCCTCCGCGAGCAAGTCGAACCAGGCGCCATGCTGCTGCGGCTCGCGCCTTCTCATGTTCGGTTCGGCCATTTTGAGTTTTTCTACTGGCGGCGGCAGTTCGACCACATCAAGACTCTGGCGGACTATGTGATCGCGCAGTACTATCCGAACTTGCCGGACCTGGCGCGCGGGCCTGACGCCTACGCCCGGTTCTACCACGAAGTGGCGGTCCGTACGGCGCGCCTGATTGCCAAGTGGCAGGCAGTGGGCTTCGCGCACGGCGTCATGAACAGCGACAACATGTCCGTCCTGGGGATGACCCTCGACTACGGTCCGTTCGGCTTCCTGGACGACTACGATCCCGGCTTCATCTGCAACCATTCCGACCGGCACGGGCGCTATGCCTTCCGGAACCAGCCGGACATCGGCTATTTCAACCTGCGGTGCCTGGCCCAGGCGCTGACGCCGCTGGTGCCTGACGAGGCGATCAAGGGCGGGCTCGACGCCTACGAGGCCGTGTGTGCGGAGCACTATGCCGAGCTGATGCAGGCAAAGCTGGGGCTCAGGGAGTCGCGGCCTGGGGATGATAAATTGATCCGCGACCTGCTTGAGCTGATGCGCGGGAGCACCGCCGACTTTACGAACGTCTTCCGTTCCCTCTGCGACTTCCAGCAGGCGCCCAAGGCAAAGAACGAGCGGCTCCGGGACTTGTTCGTGGATCGGGATGCGTTCGAGGCCTGGGCCGCCCGGTACAAGGAGCGCCTCCACGCGGAGGGAAGCCGCCCCGAAGGGAGTCGTGATGCCGAGCGCGCGGCGCGGATGAAGCAGGTCAATCCCAAGTACGTGCTCCGCAACTACCTCGCCCACGCGGCCATTCAGATGGCCACCGAGCAGAAAGATTTCTCCGAGATCGAGCGTCTGCGCCGACTGCTCCGCGATCCCTTCGCCGAACAGCCGGAGATGGACCGCTACGCGGCCCCGCCCCCGGACTGGGGGAAGCACTTGATCGTGAGCTGCTCATCGTAGTCAGGATGTTGAAAAAAGCTGCCAGCTTCGTTCTCGTCCACCCATTGCAGGTAGCCAAGCAATGGGTACCCGTCAAAGGCTCAACGTACCGAAAAAAGTACGCCTCGCCTTCTCGCTTGCTGCGGCCTTGCTGACAGCCTTTTTGAACAT
Organism: Nitrospiraceae bacterium; assembly: GCA_050731155.1. Classification (GTDB taxonomy): domain Bacteria; phylum Nitrospirota; class Nitrospiria; order Nitrospirales; family Nitrospiraceae; genus NS-7. Next base: position 4,470 of record JBOHOI010000117.1, read on the forward strand.
CCTGTGGGGGCCTTTGCGCCCTGGATAGATTATCGCCATCCTGCTATAGTGGAAAGCCTGCCAGGTGCGTCAAGACCGGGCGCGAGGTGTTCCATGGACAAGCGTATATACGCGCGCTTTGCCGTCAAACTCCCCGTCTCGCTCTCGGGACAGGGGGTGGCCGGGGGCGGCCTGGTCACGGGGCTCTCGGCTCGAGGCTGCACGGTGGTCAGCGACGAGCTGATCCAAGCAGGAACCACGCTTGCGCTACACATCCAATTGCCTGGGCAGTATGTGCCGCTCAAGGTGGATCTAGCCGAGGTGCGGTGGGCGCAGGGACGGGAATTCGGCTTGGAATTCGTGCGTCTGCGGCTGGAGGAAAAAGCGCGTCTCCAGCGGTTCATCAGCGCGCTGCTGCGGCAGCCCAAAGGTGGCGGGTTCGGGCAGACCGGGTGACCCGGCAGCCTGGTTGATCCCTTGTGCTCGCAGAACGTGAAGAGTTGGAAGGTCGCCCGTATCGGTCCTTTGCTCCCGGAGCGCGCACGATCAGAATGTGCTCGCTCGACGGCCGCAGTTGGACCAACACGGGCACCCTTCCAATGAGTATTTGGAGAAGAAGGCAAAGCGATGCGCGCAGTTGGGGGTCAACCAGGCCACCCTTGGGGAAAGAAGGCAGGTCGCAATGCAGTCGCACTGCGGCGTCGCTTCAGCTAGTGATCCGGTAAAGTCCGCTATGGCGCTGCCCTCGCCGCGCACCCGTTCCATCCGAGACTTAGTAAATAAAGTTTGGGTTATAGGGCCTCGCTCGCTTTCCAGCCACGCACATCAGCAAGGCTCCACCCGCAATGTTTTTCTCCCTAGCGCGCCGATGTCTCCCTCTTACTCCCCCACGCAAACCCTCTCATTTGTTGTTTGACTTGAACTGAGCCTGGGAGTGAGAGATTCACATAATGGCAGGAGGATACGGGCATTATGGTATCAGCATAAGGGACAAGCAAAGGCCAACTCACTATTCCACGACAATCCGCCAGCGATATTGTATCAAGCCTGGCACCAAGGTGTGCTTTATCGAACGTGGCAGTGAAATCCTGTTCCAGCCGGTTACCAAGGAGTACATCAGAAGCGTGTGTGGCATGCTCAAGAGCGACACGTCGGTAACCGATGGATTGCTCAAAGAGCGGGCCAGGGACCAGGAACGGGAGAAGGCTAAGCTTAAAAAGCGGCGCGGGCGGGCAAGATCAAGGTAACCCGGAAGATCTCTAGACGCGAAGCAAAGGGCATCTTAAGTCAATGCTCATGCCTATCCTGTGAGCATGCTATTCGGGGAAGAATGCGTGCGACTCCGGGCCGGTGACCAACCTCACCTGAGGCAGTCAGCCTCCACGCGTTGACACAGGGTCCGTCAAGAAGTAGCCTGTCCCCATTTGTGACCCCCCAAATGCCTTTTCCCCGTTCCCCACAGCCGGAAATTTGGGGGCTGGAAGGAGAAGGGCTTGCTATCCACGGCCCATTTTGAAACCTATGGAAGCCTGATCCACATCGAGAGCGACGAAGGCCTGGAATAGCCGTGCTTGTAAATCTTCCAGTTGCAGCCATAGAAAGGTGAGGTGCCACTATGACGTATAAAAAACTGGTGTGGGGAGCTGTTGTGCTGGTTCTAGCCGGGGCAAGTTCGATCATGCTTAGGGCAGCCGAGACTTCGGGTCCGTCGGCCAGCATACCTCTGGACACGGTCACGGACTACATCTATGCCGTAATCCAGGCAGACCGGGAAATTTACACGAAAAATGTTGTGGAGAGGATGCAGACCAAAGGCATTGTGGTCGCTTCAGAGGATTGGCAGCAGAAGAACACCCTCCCTCTTCCCGCCCAGTTCTTGATCGACTCGGCCCATTTAGTTGCGAGAAAGACAAGCATTCGGGTCCGGTTGCTAAGCCTGTGGCCGATCAACCAACGGAATGGACCGGCCACTGAGTTCGAGCGAACAGGGCTCGCGAACGTTATTTCGCAGCCAGACCGTCCTCACACTGGATTTTTTGAAAGCGGACGGAAGTGGTACTTCCAAGCGCTCTATGCCGACAGGGCTGTCTCTCAGGCCTGTATAGGGTGCCATAACGCACACCCGGACAGCCCAAAGCGGGACTTCAAGCAGAATGATGTCATGGGTGGGATTCTGATCACTATCCCAGCGGCGAGTCAATAATTTCGTCAGTTGGCTGGTGAGCAGCGGGACACTAGCAGGGTGTTGAAAAATCTGTCTCTAAACTCTTGCCGCTGTCCAGCGTATCGTTCTGGCGGTTGTTGAGAAGCGCTGCAAGGAACCCACGCTGTCCATGGCCGAATTGCGTAAGCGCCCGCGGCTGAAGTGGCACCGCGAGCCTGGCCGTTCAGCTCGCCTGAGAGTTCGGCCTCGCGCTCGTCGGCTTCCCGCGCGGCAAACGGTTTGTCCTCTAGACGGGGGAAGAACGCCTGCGGCTGGAAGAGAAGGCGCGTCTCCAGCGGTTCATCAGCGCGCTGCTGCGGCAGTCCAAAGGCGGCGGGTTCGGGCAGACCGGCTGATTCATAGCGCTACGGGATAAAGACTCCCGACCCCTCTTTCCTCCGACCGTTCGCGGTACCTTTTGCTGTTAGAAAGCTGGCAGTGACCGCTATGGCGCTCCCCTCACCGTGCATCCGTTCCATCCGAGACATGAGCTGGATAGAAAAGACTCCCGATAGCTTTTCTGCCCGCATTGGTTTAGGCTTTCAGAAGATTTTACTCCAAACGCTAGTTGACAAGTAATACTCATAGTCTCTAGACTGAAAATGAACGCCGTGGCATGTGTGTGGCCATGGCTACACCGCAAGCTCGGTTTGGAGAACAAGTAAGAAGGTTCCGCTTAAGCCGAGGTTGGAGCCAGGAAGAACTTGCCCAACGTGCTGGTCGCCACTGGACGTACATCGGAGGGATCGAGCGTGGCGAACGTAACATCACGATCCGAGTCATCGCGGATTTGGCCCGTGCGCTGGGTGTGGAAATCAGGGATCTCTTTCCGTCAAAGGGTGCCCGCTGATGCGTCACCCTTTGGAGGACGCATTCAACGCATCGGCCTGGGATATTCTTTCAGCTATCAAGCGAGGGTTCCGAGCCCAAGTTGATGTCAAGGGCAAACTGGCTGAGTATTTTCTGAATCAGAAACTTGAAGGACTTGTAACTGAGGGAGTTTTGGAAAGTTGCCAGTGGCAGGACAAAGATGGAGAGCCTGACTTCATCGTAAAATATCGTGGCAAGCCGCTGAGGATTGAATGCAAGAACGTGCGCAGTAAGGAGTTGTTCAAACAGCCGCCATCCTATAAGGTGGAAATACAAAAGACTAGAAACGCTATAGGGGGTGGACCGACAAGAGGCTACAGGGTTGACGAATTTGATGTGTTGGCAGCCTGTCTTTTCAATCACACACATGAATGGGCCTATTTATATGCCCCGGCTAAAGCGTTGCGTCGGCGAGACGAATCGCCAGACTTTCTCCAAATAATGCAACCTGTGCCGAGAACTACGGCCCCACCGTGGCACCTTTCTTTGGATGACGCTATGCAAGCAGCCCTTCGTCACAAGTAGTAGCTAGCCATAGTGGTCTGTAAAAACCGATGTTAAAACCTCTTTACACCACGAAACACGGCAAGGCCATTGTGGGGGATGCGCTTGAGGTTATGCAGCAGCTTCAAGCGTCCTCGGTGAACCTAGTTGTCACCTCTCCTCCTTATGCTCTCCATTTCAAGAAAGAGTATGGGAATGTCCCACAAGGCAACTATATTTCTTGGTTCATCCCCTTTGCTAAAGAGATTCACAGGCTTCTGCGTGATGACGGAAGCTTTGTCCTGAACATCGGCGGCAGTTGGACTCCGGGGAAGCCCACACGATCTCTTTATCATTTCGAAGTGCTCATCACTCTTGTGCGGGACTTGGGATTCTACCTTGCGCAAGAGTTGTACTGGTATAACCCTGCCAAGCTTCCAGCTCCTGCCGAGTGGGTAAATGTGAGGAAGCTTCGAGTGAAGGACTCAGTCGAAGGTCTGTGGTGGCTGTCCAAGACTCCGTGGCCTAAGGCTAACAACCAGCGGGTTCTGCAAGAGTACAGCCCGGACATGCTTCGCCTGCTCCGTAGAGGCTACAAGGCGAAGAAGCGGCCATCTGGCCATAACATTACGGCTAAGTTCACCGAGCGGGAAGGATCCATTCCGCCGAATTTTTTGATGTTTGGGAATAACGATGCAAATGGAAGATACCTTGAGGCCTGTAAGCGCCTCGGTTACCAGCCGCAT
>JBOHOI010000118.1:0-8600 GCA_050731155.1 Nitrospiraceae bacterium
GTTCAAATACCGCAGCATGGTAGCTTCCGGGGCGTCAGGTCTTTACAATGTTGGGGGTGAGAAAGATCAGCAGCTCCTGCTTCGCGACGACCTCTGATTTGTTCTTGAACAACCAGCCCAGCACAGGAATGCGGGAGAGATAGGGGACACCGGCCACGGTATTGGTCTGAGTGTCCACAAAGATCCCGCCGATCACCACGGTTTCGCCATCTCGGACCAGAATTTGGGTGTTGGCTTCACGTTTGTCGATGCTGGGACCGGCAGGATTGCTTCTGGCACCCACCGCGTTGCGCGTGGCCCGCACTTTCATAAGGATCTGCTTTCCCTCCTCCCTGGGGTCTCGAGAGGTAATCTGGGGCGTCACCTGAAGCTCCAGGTTGGCATCGACGAACGTCGTCTGGGTGCCTTGCAGCGAGGTCGTCTGGAACGGAATGGACTCCCCCTGTGAGATCTTGGCCTCTCGCTTGTCGAGCGTGGTGATCTTGGGCGCGGCAATGACCTTGGTCAAGCCCAGCAGCTCGCCGGCGGAGATCCGCATGTCGAGCAAGGCTCCATCGGCGAGCTTGCCGAACGTAAAGCCCGCTGCGGGGACTGCGGTCAAGCCGCTGACTGCTGCGGGGAGGTTGACCAGAAAATCAGACGCCTGCCCGCCGAACGGGCCGGTGCTCCCGCCACGAAAATTCGCGACACCGAAGGTCGAACCCATCGTGTTCAGGTTTTGGGTCCCCCACTGGACCCCGAGAGACCTGGCATAGGAAGTGTCCGCTTGGACGATCCGCGCTTCGATCTGGACCTGTGGCACTTCCAGATCGAGACTCTCCACGAGTTGCTTAATCGCGCCGATCCTGGATTCCGCATCCTGAACGACCAAGGCATTACTGGCGGCGTTGAAGTTGAGTACGCCGCGTGGACTTAAGTACCGCAGCAGAGTTGTCTGGATCTCCTGCGCCGATACGTTGTGAATATAGAAGACACGCGTCACCAGATTCTCGGCCTTGATCTTGGAGTCCTTGGTTTTCGCCTCTTCATCCTGCTGCCTGGCGAGATTGGCCAGGGTATCGATCCACACGATGTTTCCCTCCTTGATCATGCCCAAGTTGTTCATCTTCAGCAGCATGTCCAAGGCCTGATCCCAGGGAACACTGACCAGCTTCATCGTCACCTTGGCCTTGACCCCTTCCCCGACGACGATATTGAATCCGCTGACTTCGGCGATCAACCTGAGGACATTGCTGATATCCGCCGCCTGAAAGTCCAGCGAAATCCGCCTCCCCACGTAGCGGGCCTGTCCACCTACTTCTGGTTCCTCCGTTCCCGTGGCCTCAGGAGCCATTTGGGCCAGACGGGGTTTAGCTTCAATCATGGCCAGGCGTTCGGGGAACGGCACCCGACCGGACGGCGCAACGCGGACGTGCCCTCCACCCTGATGAGCCTCTCGCTCATCAGATCGGCGAGATTCAGACAGTTTGACATTGTTTTCCGCGTGCGCAGACTCGGCTAAGGAGGTCAGGCGGACAGCCAGATGGTTGCTCTCAGCTTGCACCGAATAGCCGGCAGGCTTGGGCAAATCAAATACCAACCGGATCTTATCGGAGTGGTGGCCGATCCTGATCTGCTTGAGGAGCGGGTGATCCACAGGCAGCACCGGGAAACGGAGCGAAGAGGCGACATTCGCCAGGTCCACAATGAGGCGGCTTTGATTGATCAACCTGGCGTCATAGCTGAATCGGCCGTCACCGAAGATGACGACGGTCGCCTCGCTCTCCCCACGCTGCACCTCGACCTTAGTCAGGGTTTTGGCCGCAGCGCCTGACTCCCGTCGGCTGGCCACCGTCGCAACAGGCGCTGGTGACGCACTGTCTGAAGATGCCCTCGAAGCTGCTTCCTGAGTCACGGACGCGCTCGCCGTCGGCAAGGTAGTTTTCGGAAAGTCGATGATCAGACGCGTTCCCTCCACCCTGATGTCAGGCTTCATCGGAGTGGCCAAGGTAAAGACCAATTGCACGCCCGCCTTGGGTTTTGATACCTCCGTGGGAACCATCTGGAGCACGGGAAGCTTGTTGATGTCCAGGCGTTGCAGCGCCTTTCCAGCGGAAAGGCCGGGCAGGTCAACCGTGACGCTGGCGGGAGCCACGCTGCTGGACACGGAATAGGCCAACCCCTCCCCTCCGTCCACCTCCACGCGAAGCCGATCGTCAAGGTCGGTGACGCCGATGTGGTCCAGGGACCTTGTCTTCTGGTCAGTGCCAGCACTCTCGGCGGGGAGGTGCGTGCATGAGACGAGGCCCTGCAGCAGGAGGATGGACACGACGGTCTTGGCTGAAATGTGTGTGAGACTCATTCTATGCCCTCTTTCGTATGCAGGGGCTTCACGTATTCCCGCTCCTGCTTCTTTCCATAGACATCGGTGAATCGTTCCTGGACGATGATCGCATTCTCCGTGATGGCGCTCACCACGCCGTTGTTCGGCCCAATGCGAGTGCCCCGACGAACCGTATAGCCTTTCCCGTCAGGCGTCTGCACCATGGCGACGTAGCCATAGGCTCCCCAAATAATCCCGATCAGATTCAGTTCCGTGAGGCCTACCCGTTGAAGCGGAGGCACGCTGAGATCCGCCTCCCCGGGCATCTGCCCCGGCAGGAAAATCGCGGTGAACGGGTCCCGTCGTCCTGACGGATCATACGTATAGCCGCCGAAGCCTCCCCCGGGGACCGTCTCAGCCACTGGTGCGGTCCCATCAGCCGACGTTCCTGGAACGGCCGTACTCGCTGCCTGCGGAGGCATCGCCTGACCGGCGGTCTGCTTCGCAGAGTCTGACGCAGGTGCCGTTTCTGTCGAGGGCGGCTTTGTCGGGCTGACCTGAGCGACGCGCATGGACAGCACGGCCAGCTCCGCAGACTCCCCTTGGGCCAAACTTACAGTCACAAGGAAAGCCAGCGTGATCTGCCCCCACATCCTGAGCCACCGGAGTTGATCAATCACCGCATCCTCCACGCAACCTTCACCCTTCCGCAGGCAGTTGAGCGGTCCGGCCTATTTCGGCGCGCCTCCAGCCGCCTTCTTCTCCTGAGGTGCCGCAAAGGCGGTCAAATCAAAGACCGATTGGATCACGACCCGTCCCTGCTCGACCCTGGGGGAACCCATCTTCAAATCGGTCACGTTAATGATCCGGGGAAGCCTGTTGATCCGGTCGAAAAACAGACCGGCTGTGTGATACCCGCCCGCGACCTCCACATTGACCGGCATTCTGATGAACAGCTTAGAGGGGTCCTCGACTTGGTTCCCGGGCTTCCATAGCTTGATGTCGAGTCCCAGCCTCACACCCAGATCCGACAATTGCTTGAGCAACATCACCGCTTCCTCTTCCGGCGGGAGCCGTTCCTTCTTTTTGGCCAGATCAATCTCGAGCTGTTTGTTGGCCGCGATCAGTTCATCCAGATGCTTCACCTTCAAGGCCAGGGTCTGAATCTCCGCATCGAGCTTGCCGATGTCGGCCTGAAGCTGAGCGATGATCACGTTTTTGGGCTCCACGACATAGTAATAAAATCCGACACCGATACCCGCCATGAGGATTCCCAGCAAGGCGATCTTTTGAACGACCGGAACGGTGCGGAGTGCGTCAAGATTGACTTTCGGAAATTCCATGTCAGCCCTTTAACGTGAGATCGAGCCGGAACTGATAGAGGTTGACTTTGCCCTCAGTCCCCGAACGACTTTCCCGTAGTTGGATACTGCTGAAGTAATCGGTTTGGCGAAGATTGTTCACGAACTCCACTACGTCGTCGTTCGTCAGGGCACGACCCTCCAGTTCCACGCTATTCCCTTTGATGCTCAACCGCACCAACCATAGCTTGAGTGGTTCCAGACTCCGACTGACATAATCCAACACGCGGACCGGTCCGACTCGCGCTTTTTCCAGTTGTTCGATGATGCGGTTCTTGTCCTCAAGCAGTTTCTTTTTCTGTTCGAAATCCTGAACCTGCTTGACCTTTTCCTTGAGCGCCGCGAGCTGCTTTTGCTTGTCCTGTTTTTCAGCTTGTCTGGTCTCGATCTCCTGGTCCAGCATCCCTGAATAATAAAAGCAGGCTCCGACAGTCAGAACGACCAGACCGATTGCTAGCGCAAGCTCGGCGCGTACATCCCACTGCGGCTTGATCTTCCTGGCTCGCGGCCCGGCGAGCAGATTGATCCGGATCATCGATCACCGATTGTTCGCAGCGCAAGCCCCACGCCCACCGCAGCCATGGGCGCCAAGTCGGACAACGCCCCCGGATCGACATCACTCATCGACGTGTCAATCTGACTGAATGGATCGGCCAATTCCACCTCAACACCCATGCGGACTCTCAACTGCTGAAGCAGGCCCGTCACAAGGGCGCAGCCCCCGCACAAGAGAATTTTGTCAATCGCCCCGTCGGTGGTCGAGGTCTTGAAATAGTCGATGGTTCTCGCGATTTCCGAGGCGACCTCCGCGTTCACGCCTTCGATGACGTTCGCGATGGTCTCCCCGTCAACTCTGCCGCCGCGTTCGCCCTTTTTGGCCGCTTCCGCCTCGTCATACGACATTCCCATCTCTCTCTGAACGGCTTCGGTATACCGGTTGCCTCCGACGGGAATATCACGGGTAAACACGGAGGTGCCGCCCTTCACAACGTTGACATTCATGACGCTGGCACCGATATTCACGAGCGCCGTGGTGTCCTCGGGATTCACCGCGTAATTGACTCCGTACATATTCTCGACGGCGAACGCATCCACATCCATGACGACCGGCTCGAGTCCCGCCCCCTTGACAAGTTCGGTCAATTCGTTGATCTTGTCCTTTTTGGCCGCAACTAGCAGGACAGACATCTGCGGTTGTCCATCTTCCGACTGTTCCATAGGATTGAGAATATGAAAGTCAATGTTCACCTCGTTAATATCAAACGGGATGTACTGTTCGGCCGCGAGCTTGACCTGGCCTTCGAGTTCGTCATCCGGCATGGGGGGCAAGCTGATTTTCTTGACGATCACGGAGTGCCCGGATATTGAGATCGCCACTTTTTTCAGCTTGACATTGGCTTCCTGAAGAAGCTCCTTGATGGCCGCCACCACCCTGGCTTCGTCCATGACGGTCCCATCGACAATCACCTCAGGTTCTAACGGCTTCATCCCGAACTTCTGCAGGATGTACGTGCCCTTGGTCTCCTTAATTTGAACGAGCTTGATGGCGCTGGATCCAATGTCCAGACCCAGCAACTGCCGCTTGGGACCGAACAATGATCCCAGATCAAAGCTGAACAGCGATTTGAGCCGCGCAAACACGACCACAGACCTCGATCAGAGCAGAACCTTGCGAGCCTGTATGATTCGCTTGATTTCTTTGACGTTCTGAACCGTATAGATGCGCCAGTTTCTCCAGTCGCGCGGGGGGCCTGAAATGAGCCCTTCGCGCTCCCATCGAAAGAGGGTAGCCCGCGATACGTCAAACAACTTGCACACCTGATCTGTCTTATACCACTTCTTGTTTCTGGAATTTTGCGAAGTGGCTTTTACATTTTTCACGTGTCGATCGGAGTCCAAAACGGACGATGCTCTAAGGTATCGAGACAAGTATAGTCAATATATTACATCTGTCAAGCAAACGGCGTAGAATCGTGCGGTTGCGAGGCGCGCGGCGAAAGACGATGATCAGGATTTGTGAAGGTCCCGATGAACCAGCGTGACCTCGTACCCGAGGCCAGTAAGGGTCTCTCGTAAGCGGGACGCCACGGCCACGGAGCGGTGACGCCCCCCGGTACAGCCGATGGCGATGCTGAGGTAGCTCCGGCGCTCTCGTTCGAACAGCGGGATCAGGAACTTGAACAGGCCGTCCAGAAGTCCGAGAAAGGTCACCGTGTCAGCGTCATCCAGCACGTAGGACCGAACTCGTAGATCTTCTCCGTTCAGGGGTTTCAGGTCCGCGACAAAGTTGGGGTTGCGCAGGAAGCGCACATCAAACAACAGGTCGATATCATAGGGAACTCCGAACTTAAACCCAAAGCTGATCAGCGAGATCGTCAGGCGTCGGCGCTGGCCCTGTTGCTGATAGTGACGCGCCAGCAGATCTTTCAGTTCGTGAACGGTGAGGTCTGAGGTATCGAGAATTCGGTCGGCCCGGCGCCTCAACTCGAGCAATCGCTCTCGCTCCAGACGAACGCCCTCTAGCACAGGCGACTGTGGCAGGAGGGGATGGGGACGGCGAGACTCCGAGAAACGGCGGACGAGCACTTCGTCCCTGGCTTCAAGAAAGACCAGTTCCACAGAATAGCCAAGGGACTTCAAACGATCCAGATTGCTGAACAGGTCGGATAAAAATCCCCGTTCGCGAATATCAATGCCAAGGGCGACATTCTTCACCTCCCCGCCCCGTTGAACACAGAGTTCCGCAAACTTAGGAAGCAGCGAAGGAGGTAGGTTGTCGACACAGAAGCATCCCAGATCCTCCAAGCATTTGATCGCGTGGGTCTTCCCTGATCCGGACAAGCCGCTGATGATGACCAGATTGAGCGACTGCATTAGCCCATTCCGTGTGAAACCGGTTGGGGATCGATCAACTCGATCCCCCCGTTGTCCAGCCGCCGCATTACCTGGACCCGATTCGAGATCGGGTCTACGAAGAGAAAGACCGCCGACGGCTGTTCACTGAGGTATCCGATGGCTTCCTCGACGGTCAGGGTGTGCAGAGGCACGCGAACGGTTGTGAGTCCCACAGGCTCCGGTTCGGTCTCTTCTCGCCTGCGAGCTTGCCGGAGCAAGTGATCAGTCGGCTTGCGGCGAATGCGCCGCTCCTTTCGTTTGCGAACCTGGGTACTGATCTTTTCCAGTACCTGATCAATCGAGCTGTACATTTCGTTTGTTGAGGCCTTGCCCTGGATCACGACCCCGTTGAGGGTCAGGATGACCTCTGCAATGTGGCGATATTTTTCGACACCCACCACGACCTGAACATCCCTCAGCGTCACCCCATACCGATCCAAGCGCTTCACGCGGGTCTCAATATATCGCCGCAAGGCGCCGGTGACCTTCACATGTCGACCGGTGATGATCACACGCATGACAGCCCTTCACACCGCTGAGAGCGGATCGCAGTGAATCCCGGAGAAACGCTCAATGATGAACGGCCGGCTTTCAGTCGCACCACGGGGGTCGCTCGAACAGACTTGCTTCTCACCCTGTCATGAGGGTACGCCAGTGATGGCTTGGCGTTGTTCACTGACTGCCGCGCGCCGACCCATTATTAAAAGAAGCGCTTGCGCTGACTGGCGGAGGGAATGCTCTCTTCGGAGCGATATTTCGCCACAGTCCGACGGGCGATCATAATATTGCAGCTTCGCAGCCTTGCCGCGATTTCCTCGTCCTTGAGCGGGTGGCGCGAGTCTTCCTCCGCCACCATCTTACGAATCATCTCCTTGACCGTCACAGAGGACAGCATATCCGCCGTCTGGTCAGCACGCTGGATCCCCGTATTGAAGAAAAATTTCAACTCCAACATTCCCTCCGGACAGTACATATACTTGTTCGCGGTCACCCGGCTGATGGTTGACTCGTGCATGCCGATATCCTCGGCGACTTGCTTGAGCACCAGCGGCTTGAGATAGTGTACCCCCTTCTCGAAAAACTGCCGTTGGAACTTGACGATGCTCCCGACCACTTTAATAATGGTCTTATTGCGCTGCTCGATGCTCCTGATGACCCACTGCGCCGCCCGTAGTTTCTCGTCCAGGTATGCCTTGGTCTCATCCGTGCTGCCCTTCTCACCTCCCATCAGCTTCTTGTAGTACGGGTTGATGCGCATGCGAGGCAGCCCGTCGTCGTTCAGAAGAACCACCCATTCACCCTCGTTTTTCACCACGAAGACGTCCGGCACGATCGCGTGGTTGTCCGCCGTAAAATAAGGCCGCCCTGGTTTCGGCTCCAGCCCCTCGATCACTCCGGCTGCCTGGAATACCTCCTCCGCCGTCACTCCCAACGCCTTCGCAATGCGCCCGTAGTGTTTCCTCTCCAGATCCTTGAGGTGGCTCACCACAATCGATTCCAACAGCGATCCCTTCAGCGGGCTGGATCGCCCTCCAGCCCGCCCCATCGGATTTCGATCGAGAAACTCCAGTTGAATTAACAGGCATTCCACTAAGTCTCTGGCTCCGACGCCTGTCGGATCAAATGTCTGAATCTGTTTCAATACCGACTCGGCGTCCTCCACTGAGGAGCCAGCGTCAGCCGCAATCTCACTGAGAGGTGTCCTCAGATATCCGTCGTCATCCAGGTTGCCGATGATGATCCGTCCGATGCCCTTCTCCAGTTCGGTGAGTCCGCACAGAGCCAATTGCCACAGCAAATGATCCTGAAGGGACGTTTGTTTGGCGACGGTCTGTTCGTAGGAAGGAAACTCATCTTGAGATGAGGATGGATACTCCGCATCACCGGCCCGACGTTCGCTCTCAAAATAGTCCTCCCAACCGGCCGCCGACAGCTCCTCGGGGTTTTCGGAGTCTTCTGCTTTGGCCTCCCCCGTTTCACCGCTCCCTGCTTGGGCCATGTCCTGTTTGTCACCACTCCACTCCTCACTGCCGATCGCGTCG
>JBOHOI010000119.1:0-8462 GCA_050731155.1 Nitrospiraceae bacterium
GTACTACGCCGTGCAGTCCATCTATTATCCGGGGTTCACCATCGGCGGACTCGGTGAGGCCGGTGGCACGATCCTCATAATCATCCTCCTGTTCCTTACGCCGTTGCGAAGCGCGGACTTCCGGCTGACGCTCGTGACTTTACTCGGGCTCATCAGTATGCAAGCAATCTACTGGCTCGTTACACACCCGGTGAATAGATTCTGGCTCGACGGCGAACAACTCAGCGGCGTTGGCTCCGCCTTTTTTTCATTCGGCGTCAGTAGATCCCGGCTTCGGAATCATCCGGCAGACTGGACGGAATTGCGCAATCGCTGGGAGTACTCGCACCTGGCTCGGGCCGTGGTTGCGATGCTCAGCCTAATTTGCCTGGTCACCGCCGTCTCCCTCTGAAAGGACCTTGGAAGGATGGGCGTCTTGAGGCATGTTCGCACTGCGCTCCTGGTGTTGGGCGTGTTCATATTCATCGTTGTTGGAATATTTGTTATTTCGCTGACGTTGCCGATCGAGGCTTGGCGCACGGGCGAACTGCCGACTGCGATGCTCGCAGTCGTTCCCGGCCAGTCGTTCTCCGTGCCACCAATCCGAGTCTGGATCGACACCGATGCGGCCTGCGGGCACGCTAGCCGGACGGATCCGGACGACTGCCTTGCGATTCTCCTGCTGGCTCAGCAGGGCAGCATCGAAATAGTCGGCGTTTCAACCGTGTTCGGCAATGCGCCGTTGACCGTGACTGATCAGACGACCCGCGCGCTGATGGCCGCGTTGGAAGAGAGTGGGCTGAGGCCTGTGCCGATTCATAGCGGCTCGTCGGAACCTATGACCAAGGGCGCGGTGGCCGGCGCGATTCCCCTGCACGAGGCGCATGAGGCCTTGCGTGCAGCTCTCAAGAACGAGCCGCTCACTATTGTTGCGCTCGGCCCTCTGACAAACATTGCTGGTGCCCTAGAGAACCAACCGGACTTGCAATCGAATGTGATCCGTCTTGTCGCTGTCATGGGTCGACGTAAGGGACATCTGTTTCACCCGATCGAGGGCGGCACAGCCCACTCTGTGTTGGGACATGGCCCCGTCTTCCGCGACTTCAATTTCGCCCAGGACGAGGAGGCTGCAACGGCGGTGCTCACGATGAAGTTGCCGATGACACTTGTTCCTTACGAGGCAGCTCGGGATGTCACGTTAGGCGATGCCGCCCTCGATGCAATGGCTGCCCGCGGCGGAGCGACAGCTTGGATGGCACAGCGCGCTCGCCCGTGGCTCGCTTACTGGCGCGAGGACATCGGACGCACGGGTTTTTACCCCTTCGATCTGATTGCGGCGGCCTATGTGATCCAGCCTTCGCTTCTGTACTGCACCGGCGTTTCTGTCTCGATCGGCGATGACACGTGGGTGCTCGGCTGGCTCGGGTTCCGGGGACTCTTTGTGGTGTCAGCAGAGGAACCTGCGTTAAACCCGATCGCCACCAGATCCGCTCTATATTGCCCACAAGTGTCGGAACAACTTGAGAGCTGGTTATTGAGACGGCTGACTGGCGCGCCGGCGTAAATGATTCAGTCGGTAATTACTGGTGGATCCATACACGCATCGAAGAGGTTCCGCCCGAGGAGATAAAGAAGCGTGCTGAGCCCACCTCTGGTCGTCTATCGGTCAAGATGAACGTTTGTCCGGAAACCAATCAACCTTAAAGGAGGTAACGATGCGTCTCACACACATTGCACTCACTGGTGTTTGTCTTGCCCTGACTGTGTCGGTCGTGATGGCCAAGGACAAGAAGCCAGAGAAACAAATGGACATGCAGGCGATGATGGAAACCTATCAGAAACTCGCCACACCCGGCGAGCCCCACAAACAGCTCGCAAGCCTGGCAGGAAGTTGGACCACTAAGACCAAACACTGGATGGAACCCAATAAGCCTCCCACGGAATCGACGGGGGCCTGCGAGCAGAAAACGCTGCTTGATGGACGGTTCCTGCAGCAGGAGTGCACCGGGGACATGATGGGGAAACCCTTCACCGGCATTGGCGTGATGGGGTATGACAACTACACCAAGAAGTATGTCTCCACCTGGATGGATTCCATGGGGACCGGCATCTTCTTCATGGAGGGCTCGGCCAGCCCTGACGGCAAGACCGTTACGCAGACAGGCAGTTACATGGATCCGATCGAGGGGCCGATGAAGCTGCGTGGCGTGACCAAGATCGTGGACAACAACACCGAGATCTTCGAAATGTACGGCACCGCTAAGCGCGGCAAAGACATGAAGATGATGGAGATCACCTACACGCGGAAGCCATGATGGAATAGGACGATATGCGTTCCGCATCTATGTGGTGTTCGCCATCACCAGCGCATATCTGTTTGGGGCAACCCTTGTTGTGAGAGCGATTCTGGGTGGCTGGAAAATCGGATGATGGGAGTTGACGAGGCCGCCGTCCGCGCCCTCTATCAGGAGTTAATGGATGCCTGGAACAAGGGCAGTGGCGAAGCCTTTTCGGCGCCATTCGCCGAGGATGGTGATCTCATCGGGTTCGATGGAACGCACCTCAAAGGACGGCAAGAGATCGCCCCGTTTCACCAGCGACTCTTCGACACGTACCTCAAGGGGACCCGGCTCGTTGGGCGGGTCACAAGCGTCCGATTCCTGAGTCCCGACGTCGCCCTGATGCATGCGGTCGGTGGCACTGTGATGCGGGGAAAGTCAGTCCCTTCACCGGAGCGAGACTCGATTCAGACACTCGTCGCCGCGAAGCGCGACGGCGAATGGCGCCTCGCTGCGTTTCAAAATACAAGGATACGCCCCATCGGCCGTAATGTTGCGGGGACCCTCGTGTGGTTACTTTCAGACTGGCTGTGGAAAGTATGCGGCCCGAAGAAAATGAGAGAAGCCCAGGCCTGGCCTCCCAGGTGACAGAGGAAACAGGACGGAAGACGCGCCGATAGACCCGGAGAGGAGGGAGCCATGGCGATCATCTTGAATCACACCATCGTGCCTGCCCGCGACAAAGAGGCCTCAGCCAGGTTTTTCGCGGATATCTTTGGATTGAAATACGAGGGGCCTGGCGGACACTTTGCGCCGGTGCGCGTCAATGAGACGCTGACCCTCGATTTCGACGATGCCGACAGCTTCGACGTCCATCACTACGCCTTCCATGTGAGCGACCCGGAGTTCGACGCCATTTTCAAACGGGTACAAGAAGCAGGAATCGCTTACGGCAGCGACCCGTGGAACTTGGAGAACAAGAAGCTCAATTCCTGGAACGGCGGCCGAGGTGTCTACTTCTGCGATCCCAACGGACACATTCTCGAGTTGATGACGCGCGTCAAGTGAGCTGGGCGTAGGCGGCATTTTCAGGTGGCGTTCATGGTAGGACTGGCACCAGTTTGGCGAGATGACCAGAAAAGGAGTCACAGATGTCGTATCCGGAGGTCCGCTATCGAGGTGACAAGGGCGAGGTCAGTGCGATATACCGTCGGGCGGACCAGAAGCCCGAGCTGACGATCGGTTCGGGCACAGCGATCCGGTACTTGGCCACCGGAGCGTCCACGCATGGACAATTCGGCTTGTATAGGTGGGATGCAAAACCGCACACGCCGGGGCCGAGCGCGCACTTCCACAGGACCATGTCCGAATCGTTCTTCATCTTGTCCGGGACGGTGCGGCTGTTCAACGGAGAGCGCTGGATCGACGCGACGGCAGGGGATTTTCTGTACGTCCCGGAGGGTGGAGTGCACGCCTTCCACAACGAGTCCGACGAGTCAGCCTCGCTGCTGCTTCTCTTTGCACCAGGCGCGCCGCGCGAGGCATACTTCGAAGCCCTCGCCGAGAAAGCCGCTGGTCGTCAATTCAGCGACGAGGAGTGGAAGGACCTCTGCCGCCGCCACGACAACTACTTTATCTGAGGGGCTGGGGGATATCGCGATCTTTTGTTGGCTGAGGCTGCGCGCTCATCTTCACAACAGCATCGAGGAGTTGCTCCTGAAGATAAAAAAGATCCCGATCGATCCAAGTTCATACGCGCCTTTACGTCTCGGACAGGCCCTGCGTGGATTGTGATGGAGGCTCCCCGCTGGTGAGCGAGGACACGATCAAACGGGCGCGCGAACTGGTGGACGCCGTGTACCGCTCCGAGTCGCGCCAGGTTCTCGCCACCTTGATCCGCCTGCTTGGTGACTTCGACTCCGCGGAAGAGGCGCTGCACGATGCCTTTGCCGCAGCGGTCGAGCAATGGGCACGGGACGGCGTTCCCGCCAATCCGCGGGCGTGGCTCGTCTCGACTGGCCGTTTCAAGGCTATCGACGGGATGCGCCGGCGCGCCAGGTTCGACACGTCGTTGGCGGAGCTCGCCGAACGACTGGAACGCACCACCACCATTGACGCCGAGGAATGGGACGACGAGAGCATCGAGGACGACCGGCTCAGGTTGATCTTCACCTGTTGCCACCCTGCCCTGTCGCCGGAGGCACAAGCCGCGATGACGCTGCGTGAAGTCTGCGGCCTCACGACAGAGGAAATCGCGCGCGCCTTCCTGACCACCCCACCCACGGTGGCCCAGCGCATCGTGCGCGCCAAGCGGAAGATCCGCGAAGCGCGCATTCCCTATGAGGTCCCGTCGGAGAAGGAATTACCGGACCGGCTGGATGCCGTGCTCCGGGTGGTCTATCTCGTGTTCAACGAGGGATACTCCGCGTCATCGGGCGGGTCGCTCACGCGGCACGATCTCTCAGGTGAAGCCATCCGCCTGGGGCGTTTGCTGGTCGAGTTGCTCCCAGAGCCCGAAGCGGTAGGACTCTTGGCGCTGATGCTCCTGCACGACTCCCGACGCGCGGCGCGCACTTCGCCGACGGGCGATCTGATTCTCCTGGAGGATCAGGACCGCTCGCTCTGGAACCGGGATCAGATCGCAGAGGGCGCGTCGTTGGTAGGGCGAGCGCTGTCGTCGCGCCGAGTCGGCCCCTACACACTCCAAGCGGCCATCGCAGCCGTGCATGCTCAGGCAGCCAGTCCCACCGCCACGGATTGGACCCGGATCGTCGGACTCTACGACTTGTTGTTTCAGGCCGATCCATCGCCCGTGGTCGAGCTGAATCGCGCTGTCGCACTGGCGATGCGCGACGGCCCTTTGGCGGGGCTGACCCGAATCGAAGCCATTCTCGCGCGAGGCGATCTGGAGAACTATCACCTGGCGCACGCCGCGCGGGCAGATCTCTGCCGACGACTGGGGCGAACAGCGGAAGCCCGGGCTTCGTATGAGCGGGCCCTCGGCCTCACCCAGCAGGAGCCGGAGCGTCGGTTTCTGGAGAAACGGCTGGCCGAGCTGCCAAACTCGATCAGCTAATTACCTGCCGCGCTCATTCATAAGCCATTGATCAAGCAGTGATAACCTCAATATCGAATTTGGCAGAGCCGATGTCGATTTTGACCTTCCCGAACGACTAGAAGGTGTAAACGATCAATTCAACAAACAAAGAATGGACATAATAAAGGAGACACGACAATGCGATTCATTCCGATGGTCAAGTCCGCCGAGAATGCAGGCCCTCCCCCCCAAGGCATTCGTGGACGCCATAACGAAGTTCGGCGAAGAAAGCATCAAAGAAAGCACACTGATCGACAGGGGCGGGCTCTTCCCGAGCACAGCGGGCGCGCGCGTCCGGCTGGCCGGTGGCAAGCTGCGTGCCCGCACCGTTTTTTATTTGATTCCGCCTCCGTGGAGCGAGAAATGAATGAAAGCAGCTACACGATCGAACCCATTGGGGTCATACGCTCCAAACTGACCCATCTCGAGAGTGCGCCCCTCCAGGGAGATGAAGGTGCTCCCGAAGCTTGGCTGGAACTAAAGGCTCCGGTAGCGCAAGGGCTTGTCGGCATCACGGTCGGCGAGGAACTCATCGTTCTCACGTGGCTTCACCGCGCACAACGGAATGTCCTTCAGGTGCACCCACGGGGGAAACTCGAAGCGCCGTTGACGGGCGTGTTTGCAACACGGTCGCCGGATCGTCCCAACCCTGTGGGACTTCATCGGGTTTCGGTCTTGGAGGTCGCCGGGCGTAGGTTAAGGGTTGCGCCAATGGAGGCCATCGATGGGACACCAGTCGTTGATATCAAACCCGTACTCGCGCGACCGATGACCGCTGATGGACTGGTCAAATGATGAGGTTGATCGGTGTGGTATTTGCTCGTTGTCGATTTTGGGCTTCCCTGAACGACTATCTAGTGTCAACAGACATTCTACAACGATTAAGGAGGAAGCTATGAAGTACCTGTGCCTGATCTACGAAGACGAGACCCTGTGGCAAAAGATGCCGAAGGCCGAAGCGGACAAGCTTTAGGCTGAATACTCCGCGTTCAAAGACGGCATCACGAAGAGCGGCCACTTAGTCGGGTGTCATCCGCTGCAGCCCACCCACGCAGCGACCACGGTTCGGGTGCGGAACGGAAAGGTCTCGACCACCGACGGTCCGTTCGCCGAGACCAAGGAGCAACTCGGCGGCTACTTTCTCATCGAGGCCAGGGACCTCAACGACGCCATTCAGGTGGCCTCCAGGATCCCGTCGGCGCGGACCGGCAGCATCGAGGTGAGGCCGATCATGGAGTTCAACCGGCAGTAGCCGGCCGGCGGCTGCATCGTGAGGAGTCACTCATGTGTCCGGCATGCCTTACAACTCTGGCACTGATTGCAGCCGGGTCGACTTCGGTAGGCGGCCTGACAGCGCTTGCAATAACCAAACTTCGCAGCTCGACAGGTATGACGAAAATCGCAATGCAATCCACATCGAAGGAGACTCGATCATGACAACGAGCACAGTAGGACATCAGACCACAATAACCACACGCTTCTCAGGCGGATGCGCTTGCGGCGCGATTCGATACGAATCCACAGTAGAACCGGCTATGATGCTGCATTGTCATTGTCGAGATTGCCAGCGCTCCAGCGGAGGTCCATTTTCGTCTTTCGTGATTGTGCCACGGGAAGCTTTCAAGCTCTCGCAAGGCTCACTCCGCTTCCATGACTCACCCAGTCATGCGGGTGGCAAGACCCATCGGGGCCTTTGCCCTGACTGCGGCTCGCCGATTGTGGCCAAGACCGACTCGCAACCTCACATTGTCGCGATCAGAACTGCGAGCCTGGATGACCCGAGCTGGTTCAGCCCGCAAATGGATGTGTGGACATCCGACGCGCACGCGTGGGACCAAATGAATCCGGCGCTGCCAAAGTTTGAAAAGTATCCCCAATAAAAAGGAGAGTATTATGAAAAGCCCGCTAGATATTTGGCGGATCAACTGTGACAAGAATCAGGAGTAGGAAGCCATGAAATATCTGCTCTTCTGTTGCCACGAGGAAAAGAGTCTGGACACCATGTCCAAGAGCGAGATCGATGCCCTCATGGACGAGACCTCGACATACTGTGAAGCGCTCCACAAGAGCGGCCACCTCATTGCGGCGGAGCCCCTCGAGCCGGTTCAGATGGCCATGACCGTGCGGGTCCGGAACGGGAAGGTGTCCGTCACCGACGGGCCCTTTGCCGAGACGAAGGAACAGATTGGCGGGTTCTTTCTCATCAACGCCAGAGACTTCAACGAAGCCATCCAGGTGGCCTCGAGGTTTCCGTCGGCGCGCTTCGGGAGCATGGAGGTGCGGCCCGTCACGGAATTGCGCGGCAATAGCCAGGCCGCGGCTGCATCGTAAGGAGTCACTCATGTGTCCGGCATGCCTGACAACTCTGGCACTGATGGCGGCGAGTGCGACCTCGACCGGTGGCATGGCTGCGCTCGTCGCAAAGAGACTTCATGCGCCAGAACGGCGCAAGGACAATCTCCCACATCCCAGATCAAAGGAGGCTTCATCATGACCAAGAGCACGATAGAACGTCCGAAAGTCGTATCGCGAGCTGAGTGGCTGGGCGCACGCAAGGAACTGCTCAGCAAAGAGAAAGAGCTCACGCGATTGCGCGATCAATTGGCCGCCGAGCGCCGCGCATTGCCCTGGGTGAAGATCGAGAAGGAGTACACCTTCGACGCGCCCGAGGGCCAACGCACGCTCGCCGAGCTGTTCGAGGGCCGACGTCAACTGCTGGTACAGCACTTCATGTTTGGGCCGGGGTGGGAGCAAGGTTGCCCGAGTTGCTCCTTCATGGCCGATCACACCGACGGCATGAACGTGCACCTGGCACATCGCGATGTCACGCTGGTGGCCGTCTCGCGCGCGCCGCTGGCCGAGATCGAACGCTTTCGCCGGCGCATGGGCTGGCAGTTCAAGTGGGTGTCTTCGTTCGGCAGCGACTTCAACCACGACTTCCACGTGAGCTTCACGCCGGAAGAACAGGCCAAGGGACAGGTCTACTACAACTACGGCATGCAGCCCTTCGAGTGTGAGGAATTGCCCGGCATCAGCGTGTTCTACAAGGACGACGCGGGCAATGTCTTCCACACCTACTCGACCTACAGGCGCGGTGTGGAGGTGAT
>JBOHOI010000120.1:0-8393 GCA_050731155.1 Nitrospiraceae bacterium
GTCACGCAGTGAGCTTCGCTGAGCGTATGTTGCACATTGATCGCCGACTCATCTTTCTGGTGATCGGGGTCTGTACGCTCCTGCCGCTGCTATATCCGGTCGGTCTGGCGATCAAGGTGTCTCCAGAAGTCCGTGGCGTTTATGATTACATTGAAGCCCTTCCGGAAGGTTCTGTCTTCTTGCTCTCCATGGATTACGATCCTGCCTCCAAGCCGGAACTGTATCCACAAGCAGTGGCCCTCCTCCGGCAGGCGTTCAGAAAGAATCTCCGGGTGATTGGAATGACCCTCTGGCTGCCCGGGACCGGGCTCGCCGAGCAGGTCATGACGAAAGTCGCGGGCGAGATGGGCAAAGTGAGTGGGAAGGATTACGTCTTCCTTGGCTGGAGTCCGGGATCCGGGTCCCTGATCATCAACATGGGGCAGGACCTGTACAAGGCCTTTCCGACCGACTACTACAGTCAGCCTACACGTGAATTGGCGGTCCTGAAAGGCATCCAGACGCTTCGCGACGTCAATTACGTGGTGAGTCTGGCGGCTGGAACATCGGGGATCGAAACCTGGTACGTGTACGGGAAAGACAAGTACAAGTTTGAGCTTGGAGGCGGATGCACGGGCGTGATTGCGCCGGGCCTTTATCCACTCTTGCGGAGCGGCCAAATCAACGGCTTGATCGGCGGACTGCGTGGAGCTGCGGAATACGAGGTGCTCATCGGCCAGAAGGGGCGCGCCGTGGCCGGCATGGACGCGCAATCGGCCACGCATTTCGCCATTATCGTGCTGGTGATTCTGTGCAACGTGTTCTACCTGCTCATCAGGACCTCGCGCAAGCAGGGCGAGGCAAGAGGATGAAACAAAGGAGAATCGGGACCAGCCGTGTCGTTTGAACTGCTGCTGGGAGCGTGGGTCGCAACAGGACTGACCCTGTTCATCTTCACGTTCCTCTATCAGGACAACCCGCTCTTCAAACTGGCCGAGCATCTCTACGTCGGCGTCTCGGTCGGGTACACGATCGTCAAGGCTTACGACACGGTCCTGATCCGCCTCATTTACGAGCCGATGGTGAAGCAAGGCGACTGGTCGCTGCTCATTCCGCTCGGCATCGGGACTTTGATGCTGGCGCGGTACATCCCCAAAGCCACCTGGCTGTCGCGCATCGCGTTCGCGTTCATCGTGGGCGTCGGCTCGGGGCTCGCCATTCCGCGGATCATCTCATCCTTCATCCTCAAGCAGGTGGAGGACACGGTCCGTCCGCTGGTCTCCATCGTTCAGGGAATACCGACCTTTACCTATAATCTGTTGGATCCCACCAGCAATCTGAACACCATTGTGCTGCTCATCGGCGTCGTCTCGGTGCTGTTCTACTTTTTCTTCTCGATCGAGCACACCGGACCGGTCAGGGTTGCGGCGCGGACCGGCATCCTGTTTCTCATGGTCGCGTTCGGGGCAGCTTTTGGCTATACGGTCATGGCCCGTATGTCCCTATTGATCGGGCGCCTCTCCGATCTGATCGAGTACGCCGATCCTAAGTACGGGAGGGCCTCGCTGTGGTTGGGACCGGCTACCGTTGCGATTTTACTCCTGTGGAGCGTCCAGCGGCGCGAACAGCCACCGGACAAAGGATGAGCCGGCAAGACGCGTGGGCTGTGGGTTGCGGCCAGCATTCCGGCTCCGCTACAATGCCTTCCAAGCGAAGGAATAGTGACTCGACATGGCAGAATCGGTGAAAGACCCAAAGCAATTTCCGCTCTTGCGGAATCTGCAGTTCTCCCCGATCAAGGATAAGAACGAACAATACGTCCTGTTCTGGGACCCCACCGGACTGTCTACGGAAAAGCTCCTCGTCCCCCTCAACCATTTTTATCTCTTGCAACACTTCGACGGCGAGCATTCCCTGGATCAGATCGGCACCCAGTACCTGAAGAAGTTCGGGGAGTTCTTCATGCCGGACCGTCTGGAAAGGCTGGTGGCCGATCTGGATGAGAAGCTGTTTCTAGAAGGGGAGCGGGTTGAAGCTGCCAAGCGCGAGGCGCAGGCCTCCTACCGCCGTGCTCCCTTACGGCCAGCCGCCTTTGCCGGCAAGAGTTACGAGGGGGATGGAGAGAAACTGAATGTACAGCTTAAAGGATTTTTTTCGTCCCGTGAAGGGCCGGACTTCAAGCCATCCGCGAACAAGGGGAAAAGGCTCAAGGGGATCGTCGCGCCGCACTATGAGCCGCGGGTGGGCGGGCCGATTTATGCCTGGGCCTATAAGGAACTGCAGGAAGCAGAGACGCCGGACCTCTTCATGGTCCTGGGCACCTGCCACGCGGGCCTGAAGAATTGCTTCGCCGTCACCGACAAGGATTTCGAGACGCCGCTGGGGATCGTGCCGGTCAATAAAGACGTGCTGGATCGTTTCAGGCAGACAGGTGGCGAACCTTTCTTTGAAGAAGACAGCAGCCATCGCAGCGAGCATTCGATCGAGTTTCAGCTCCCGTTCCTCCAACACACTGTTGGGAGCAAGAAACCGATCACGATTCTTCCGGTCCTGTGCTCCTTCCCACCGGCCTGTTTGATCGATCCAGCACTCAGGCCTACGGGAGAGAGGGTTGGAACCTTTCTCAGCCTGCTCAAACACGCGATGGCGGAGTCGGGCAAAGAGGCCTGTGTCATAGCCAGCGCCGAACTGGCTCACATCGGCATGCGGTACGGGGACCCGACGCCGCCCACCGATTTTTCCTTCCACCGGTGCATGCAGACTGATTTGGAAATGCTGAAAACAGTCGAGGAGCTGAACGGGGACGCCTTCGCACAGTTCATTCACAAGGAAGAGGATCGCCGCCGGATTTCCGGCTTCTCGGCGATTTACAGCCTGTTACAGTTGGTCCAAGCAGAGAAGGGGCAGGTACTTCGTTATGACCGGAGCGTGACGGATCAGTTCAACTCGACCGTGACGTACGCCAGCATGGCGTTCTACTAGAAGGAGCGTATAGCTGATGGCTAATAGCGTATGGCGTTAAGAAATCCTTCCTACTATAAGCCATATGCCATACGCCATCTGCTCACTCTTTCACCGTGACCGTCATCTCAATCGGCTCGAGCGGGTTGTCCTGCTCATCCCGCGGCACGGCGACGATCTTGTCGATCACATCAAGCCCTCGCACCACTTCGCCGAATACCGTGTAGCGCCGGTCCAGCCCACTCGAATCCGCCACGCAGATGAAGAACTGGGAGCCGTTGTCGTTGAAGTCACGCGTGCTGTTGCTTTCCCGCGGAAGTTTGGCCATGGAGAGCGCGCCTCGTTTGTGGGGACGGTCGCTCGGCTCGGGGTTGAGCCAATATCCGGGTCCTCCCGTTCCGTGCAGGTTCCGGTCAGGGTTCTTGCTCAAGGGATCGCCACCCTGAATGATGAACCCGGGCACGACGCGGTGAAACGTCGTTCCATTGTAGAATCCCATCTTGGCAAGTTGGATGAAGTTCTCCACGTGCCGAGGGGCGTCATCAGGATACAACTTGATCGTCATCTGGCCGAATGTCGTCGAAATGACAGCCCGAGGGTCTTTCTTCTCAAACTTCATGACCATGGAAGTGACTTCAGCAAAGGTCAGTGGCAAGAGGCAACGAGCACAAGGACAGCACCCGCATTATAGCTGGTTGATTGGAACCTGACCAGTTCCTGAATCGCAGTTCTCGATGCTGGGAGCGCAAAAGTTTGACAGAAGGCCCGCTTTCTAGATTTTCCTCTGCTGATTCTGTAAGATAAGAAATACACCTATCCGCCCGCTCCCCGTTGGCCGTCGGAAATCTTATAGAGCGCGTAGCCAACAAGAGCGGAAAACACCGGGCTCATTTGGTGCTCAGTAAGACCCAGGGCCGGCATCATCCGGCAAGCAGTCACTGAAATGTTCCCACGGTCTATGTAGGTCACGAGAATGATGATGAAGAGGAAAGCCAAGATCGCCTACTTGGCGCGAGAGGAGGAAGGGATCGCCACCGCGGTTCCAGGAAGAAGAGGAGTGACCGGTCGTCCAAGGGCTCTGATTCTTGGCCTTGTTATCATTCTTCTGCTCGGTGTGGTCGCAGCCTTCACCCTCCCGTATTTCCTAGGTCCCGACTACATCGAGGGCTTTTTCCTCCAACAGATAGAACGGAACCTGGGCCGAAAGATAGAGGTCGGGCAGGCTCGCCTGAAGGTCTTTCCCCGCATCCAGCTCGTGCTGTTCCAGGTGGTGGTCCGAGACCTAGACCCCTCGCACGTCTTCCTCAAAGCAAAACGGTGCGATCTGGTCCTGCGTATCCTGCCGCTCTTACGTCAGCGAGTAGTCGGCAAACGATTAACCATCGAAGAACTCCAGGTGGAACTGCGTCGCGATCAGACCGGACACTGGAACTTCCTTTCGTTCCCAGACACAGGGGAAACCAAGGACCAGGCAGTCAGCAATCCGCTCGCGTGGTTGCTCCTTGTCCGCGAGACGACTCTGATCAACGGGGAGGTCGCCATTGTTGACGAGTCCCGCCCTGACGGAGTCCGATCCATCCGCATGAGCGCACTGGACGCTGCGATGTCGGTCCGACCGGACGGCAACCGGGCCGACGTGCGGTTGTCCGCGGCGATCCCCGACGGCCAAGGCGTGTCTGCTCTGTCGCTCGCCGGGAGAGTCATCCGAACCGAGCCTCCGGTCAGGATGGCGCAGGAGGATGCAACCAAGGCAGCCCCGATCTTCCAGTTCGAAGGCACCACCCAGGCGACGAACGTACACCTTCGACAGGTCGCGGATTTTTTCGGCCCACGACCGGTTCCGGATCGAATCCGGGGTTCGGTGAATCTTCGTGGTCTGATCAGGCTGGTACCCGGCGTGGCCGGATACGACATGGTGCTATCCGAGATGAAGGCCAATTTCGAGAACTTGTCACTCAGCGGGCAAGCCAGCGTCTCAGGATTGATGACCGCTCAACCCACGTTTTCGCTCACCTTCTCATCGTCCGCGATGGGACTGGACGATCTGCTGGATCTGGTTCCAGCTCAGTGGGTCCATCCCCAACTGCCGACCGTCATCAAAGAACGGGAGATCAGGGGCACGGTGGAAGCGGTTTCCGCCACTGTCACCGGCTCCGCAGCGTCCGAACTCCGGCTGTCGCTGATCGGCGAGTTCCGCGTCCAACAAGGCCACGTGCTCGTCGGCCGGGATCGAACGCCGGCACAGAACCTGTCGGGCACAGTGTTCATCGAGCCTGGCCGGATCAGGGTGGCGGACGTGACCGGCGGGTACGGGCCGATGCGAGTCAGCACGGGAAAGGCCATGGTGTCGTTTCTGGACGCCGGTCCTTGGTTGGAAATGGAGTTGACGGGAGACATGGCGGCGGCCGATCTGGTTTCTCTCCTGGCCAAGACGGTCCCATCCGACCGTCTGTCAAGAGCCTTGGCAGAGTTGCGGGAGGTTGAGGGCATCGCGTTCCCGACCTTTCGGATCGTGGGCCCCCTCAACAAACCGGCGGAGGTGACGTTCGTCGGAGGAGAGTTTGTCGCGCGAAACATCAGCTTCCGTAGTCCTGCTCTTCCGGATCCTGTCCTGGGCCTCCACGGTCGTCTGCTGTTCTCCCCGAACGGCACGCAATTCGACAAGTTGGGCGGGCAGACGGGGCAGACCCAGTTTGAGATCCAGGGAGCGATATTGGGGGGCAAGGTGAGCGCCTTCCAGGGGTTCACCGTACGAGCCAGAACCGATGCGAGCCAACTGATGCAACTGCTGCCCACAGGACCATCCCTCGAGGCGGTCTTGCAGGGAACCATCGGCGCAGCCGCCGTGCTGTCGGGACCGACGAATGCCCCGCAAATTCAAGGCGAGTTGGGGTTGACCGACGCAAAGCTTGCTTTGCCTGGTATCGGCGAGAAGCCGCCGGGCGCGCCGGCTTCAATCGAATTCGATGGAACGCTCTCCCGCGATGCGACGCTCTGGGACGGCCGAGCGGAAGTGGTGCTCCCGTCGCTTCGGCTTGCCGCGAAGGGGAAGATGCAGTTCGGGTCGCAGTTCGGTCTCGAAGGAGCGCTGGTGACGCGACCCATCTCCCTGGCGACGCTGCCGGACTGGATCACGCTGGGAGGACTCGAGGCCGGCACTCTGGAAATCTCGCTCGACGTCAAAGGGCGAGGGAAAGACTGGCGAACATGGCAGACCACTGGCTGGGTCGCGCTGACAAACGGGCTCTTCATAGACAAGAGGTTTGATGGCCCGGTGAAGGATCTCTACCTGCGTGTCAAACTGGTGCGAAACGGAGCCGAGCTGAAGCGGCTGGCGTTCCGGGTCAATGACAGCGATGCCAGCCTGTCTGGAGTGATCAGAAACCTGCAAACGAAACCGACCATCACGATGAAAGTCGAATCGTCCCAGCTTGACATTGATCTGTTGATCCCGAAAGGCGCACGGTCTCCCCTTCGTGACATGCTGGAAACCCTTGCCGAGTCAACTCGGCTGGTCGCAACGGTCAGCGTCGATCGGGGGACGTATAAGCAGTTTCTCTTCTCGAACCTGTCCTGTCGGGTCAACATCGGCGATGGCGTGCTTGATGTGGATCGGATCAGCGGGCAGTCCGATGGAGGAACCGTCGCTGGCCGTCTCGTCGTGCAACTGCCGAAACAGAAACCCGCCGACGCCGAAGTATCGGTCCGGCTCACCGGGGTACCCTTTGAAGAGTTCACGCATCTCTTCGGCACCAGGGAGCACATGGTCGTGGGGGACCTCCGGCTGTCAGGCACCCTCCGTGGAAACGGTCGCGACCCACAAGGGGTCTCCCACAGCCTGAGCGGCAGGACGAACCTCCTGATCGAGCAGGGGCGGATTCTGCAGTCCAAGGTCATCTGGAAGATCCTGGGCATCCTGAATCTCCCGGCGCTGCTCCAAGGGAAGGTGGATGTGGAGAAGGAGGGGCTGCCGTTCGACAAGATCTCGGCCACGATCCTGGTCAGGAACGGACGGGTGGAATCGGAGAATATCGTCGTGAACAGCCCGGTCCTCAAGATTACGGCGGCCGGCAATTATGACTTACCAACCGACCAACTGGATTTCGTCGTGGCGGTCAGTCCCTTCGGGTCGTATTCGCAGCTCCTCAAGAGCATCCCTCTGTTCGGGAAACTGTTAGCCGGTGAACGCAAGGGACTCGCGACCGCCCTCTTTCAGGTGAAAGGGTCACTCCAGGAGCCGGATGTCACCTACCTGCCGCTTCAGTCCTTGACGGCCGGCTTGAGCGGGCTGGCCCAGCTAGCCCTCGACGTGCTGAAGAATACGCTGATGCTGCCGAAAGAAGTGATCGAATCAAGTGACAGTGAGCCACCAGTTCCAGAGACGAGCCAAGCGCCAGAAGCACCAGCGCCGCCTTCGCCTTGACCCTCCCAGCACCCCGTGATAGCATCGTCATAGGCAAACCTCTCTACACGGGCTTCTACGTATGCTGATTATCAAGGGAGACAGCCTGACGACCGTGGACCGGGCCACGCTCATGATCGCCGCCAGCGAATCCGATTCAAACCTCTACTATGCGACGCGGTTCATCGCCCCGGATCCGTTCATTTTTCTTGAGGTCAAGGGGGAACGGATGGTGGTGATGAGCGATCTCGAGATCGATCGCGCGCGCAGCCAGGCCACTGTTGACCGCGTGCTGTCCTATTCGGAGCTCGAAGCGCAAGTGCGCGCACAGGGAGTGTCCGCCCCCGGCACGGTCGAGATCGTCCACGCCGTGCTGCAAGCTCACGGCATCAAACGGCTGTTGGTAGCGAGCAATTTCCCGTATGGTCATGCCGCCAGGCTGCAGGAACTCGGCTATCAGCTCGAAAGCAGGCCGGAGCCGTTCTTTGAACGCCGCGCGATCAAGACCGAAGAAGAAGTCCGCTACATTGAATCCAGCCAGCGCGCAACGGAAGAGGCGGTGGCAGCCGCCCACGAGACCTTGCGCGCTGCCTGTCCTCGGAAAGACGTGCTGTGGCTGGACGGCGAGTCACTGACATCGGAACGGATCAAGAAGCTGATCAACGTGAAGCTGATGGAGCGGGACTGCGTGGCCCAACACACGATCGTCGCGGGAGGGGAACAAGCGTGCGATCCCCATCACCAAGGCAGCGGCCCGCTGCCGGTGGATCGCAGCATCATTTTCGACGTGTTCCCGCGCTCCGGCCAGACCCGCTACTTCGCCGACATGTCCCGGACCGTAGTCAGAGGAACACCCTCTCCTGAACTGAAGCGTTTGTACCAAACCGTGAAGGATGCGCAGGAAGCAGCGATCGCGGAAATCCGCGACGGCGCGGATGGGACCAAAATCCACCAGGGGATCTGCGACCGCTTCGACGCCGCCGGCTATAAAACCGGCTTGGTCAACGGACGCATGCAAGGCTATTTTCATGGAACCGGCCACGGCGTCGGC
>JBOHOI010000121.1:0-8289 GCA_050731155.1 Nitrospiraceae bacterium
CAGCGCGCCCCCGCCCCAGGGCAATCCGCCGTCTTCTACGATGAGGATCGGGTGCTGGGTGGCGGCATCATTCAACAGGATTGGCGCCACCTCCCTGCTTGACACGCCCCGCGACCGGATGCTAGTCTGGCGCGTTTTTCTCGTGCCTACCCGCACGCGAAATTTCCCTGATCATCGCCCGGTTCCCGGTTCCTGCGGTACTGAACGTGGTCAAATCGTCCGTCGCACGCCGTTACGCCAAAGCTCTGTTTGATCTCCTGGATACCCGGAGCATCGAGCCGACTCGCGCCGGACTGGCCGGTCTCGGTCAGGCCTTTACAGTCTACCCCCCGCTCAAACACGTCATGGCTTCCCCGGCCTTCGAACTCGATGACAAGGTGGCCGTCCTCGTCGGACTCAGCCAGAAGGTCGAGTGCCCCCCGATCGTCGCCGGCTTTCTTGGCCAACTCGTCAAGAAGAACCGCGTTAGCTTCCTCCCAGAGATCGCCGAGGCGTTCGCCGCGCTGGTGGATGACGCCAAAGGGACACGGCAGGTGTCAGTCGCTTCGGCCATAGAATTGAACCCTGACGAACGGGAGGCCCTCCGCGGCCAGTTGCACGACCTGCTGCGTCAGGAGGTCAATGTCGCCTTCCACACAGATCCGACCTTGCTGGCAGGTCTGCGGATCCAAATGGGGAGCACCCTCTACGACAGTACGCTGCGCGCACGACTGAATGCGATGCATCAGGTCCTGAGGAAGGACTAAGGAGTCACGCATGCAGATCAAGGCCGACGAGATCAGCGCGGTCATCAAGGAGAAGATCCAAGGCTTTGCCAAGCAGGTTGACGTCAGCGAGACGGGCTCGGTGATCCAGGTCGGCGACGGCATCGCCAAGATCTATGGTCTGGACGGCGCGATGGCGGGCGAGATGCTCGAGTTTCCGGGAAACCTCTACGGCATGACGTTGAACCTCGAGGAGGACAACGTGGGCGCCGTGCTCATGGGCGATGACACCGCCCTCAAGGAGGGAGACCCGGTCAAACGTACCGGCCGGATTGCCGAGGTACCGGTCGGCGACGCCCTCATCGGCCGTGTCGTCAATGGGATCGGCCTTCCGCTGGACGGCAAAGGTCCTATCAAGAGCTCCGCCAGCCGCCGCATCGAGATGCGCGCGCCCGGCGTGGTGCAACGCCAATCGGTCCGGGAACCGCTCCAGACCGGCCTGAAAGCCATCGATGCGATGATCCCGATCGGACGCGGCCAGCGCGAGTTGATCATCGGCGACCGGCAGACCGGGAAGACCGCCATCGCCGTGGACACTATCATCAACCAGAATGGCCAGGGGGTGTTCTGCATCTACGTCGCCATCGGCCAGAAACGCTCCACTGTGGCACGGGTGGTGAAAACCCTCGAAGAATCCGGCGCGATGCAATACAGCGTCGTCTTGTCCGCCACCGCGAGCGACCCGGCTTCCATGCAGTACCTCGCGCCTTACTCAGGGGTGGCCATCGGCGAACATTTCCGGGACTCGGGCAAGCATGCGCTCATCATCTACGATGACCTTTCGAAGCACGCCACCGCCTACCGACAGCTCTCACTCCTCCTCCGACGGCCTCCCGGCCGCGAGGCCTATCCAGGCGACGTCTTCTACCTTCACTCGCGTTTGCTGGAGCGGGCCGCCAAGCTGAGCGACAAACTCGGCGGTGGCAGCTTGACCGCGCTCCCGATCATTGAAACCCAGGCTGGCGATGTCTCCGCCTACATTCCCACCAACGTCATTTCCATCACGGACGGACAGATCTATCTCGCGAACGATTTGTTTTACTCCGGTGTCCGCCCAGCCATCAACGTCGGCCTGTCGGTTTCTCGGGTCGGCGGGGCGGCTCAGATCAAGACTATGAAACAGGTGGCGGGAACCCTACGGCTCGATCTCGCGCAATACCGCGAGATGGCGGCGTTTGCCCAGTTCGGCAGCGAGCTGGACAAGGCGACCCAAGCTCAGTTGTCTCGAGGCGTCCGCATGGTCGAGCTGCTCAAGCAAGGGCAGTATAAGCCGATGCCCGTCGCCGATCAGGTGATTTCCATCTATGCCGGCGTCAACGGCTTTCTGGATGACGTGCGCATCAGTCAGATCCGCCAGTTCGAGGAAGATCTGCTGCGTTACGTGGCCCAGCATCATCCACAGATCCGGAAAGACATCACGACCAAGGGCAAAATCGACGAAGCATTTGCAACTGAACTGAAGACAATCATCACCACGTTCAAGCAGAAGATGGGATACAGCGGAAAGTAAACAGCGTATAGCTGATAGCAAATAGCGAACAGCCGGAGCAGGACCGGGCTATTGGCTACCAGCTACTCGCTGCTCGCTTGAGATTGAGCAATGCCAAGTTTACAGAGCCTGCGGCGAAAAATCGCCAGCGTCAAGAATACGCAAAAGATTACCAGGGCCATGAAGATGGTGGCCTCGGCCAAGCTCAAGCGGGCGCAGACCCGCATCCTGGCCTTTCGGCCCTACGGGCTCAAGATGCGCGACGTCGTGTCCACCCTGAGCCGTCGCGTGAACCGCGCCTTGCACCCCCTCCTGGAGAAGCGTCCCACCCGAACGGTCCGCGTGGTCGTCGTCACGAGCGACCGAGGGCTGTGTGGAGCCTTCAACGCCAACATTATTCGCAAGGCATTGGAGTTTATCCGGGAGCGCGAAGCTCGTGGGGTGAAGGTGGAGATCGGTCTCGTGGGGCGCAAGGGACGGGACTTTTTCCGCCGTCGCCACTGGCCGACGCACCAGCCGTTCGTGGACATCTTTGACCGACTGAGCTACGAGCACGGGATGGAGATTGGGCAGGCGGCCACTGAGCAATACACGAAGGGGATGTTCGACGAAGCCCACATCATTTATAACGAGTTCAAGTCGGCCCTCCAGCAGCGCGTCATCGTCGAGCAACTCTTTCCGATCGAGTCTCTCGACGAACAAGCGGAGACCGGCGAGAAGCTTGGGGGCAGCTATCTCTATGAGCCGGATGAACAGGAACTGCTGGATGCCTTGCTGATGAAGCATCTGCAGGCTCAGGCGTTCCGGATTCTGTTGGAATCATCCGCGGCGGAGCAGGCCGCGCGAATGGCTGCGATGGATGGCGCAACCCGCAACGCAGGAGAGGTGATCGCGAAGCTGACCCTCTATTACAACAAGACGCGCCAAGCTGCCATCACTAAAGAGTTGATGGACATCGTGGGCGGCGCGGAAGCGCTGAAGTGAACGCTCAATGTTGAAGGGTGAATTTTGAATGTTGAATTTCTGATCGGTCGGAGACGCCCGTCTCCATTCACAATTCAACATTGCAAATTGAACATTCAAAACTACGCCATAAGGTGAAAGATGAGTACAGGCAAAGTGATCCAGGTCATTGGGCCGGTTGTGGACGTGGAGTTTCCTCAGGGGAAGCTCCCGAACATCTACAACGCCCTTCGGATGGAGCAGGACGAGGACAAGAAGGCCGGCACGCCTGAGATCCGCCTCACTCTGGAAGTGGCCCAACATCTCGGCGAGAACCGTGTGCGGAGCGTCGCGATGTCTTCCACCGATGGGCTGGTGCGCGGCATGGCGGTTCGTGACACCGGGGGCCCAATCTCTGTCCCAGTGGGTCGTGAGACGCTCGGCCGCTTGATCAACGTCCTGGGCGAGCCAGTCGATGAGAAGGGGCCGGTCAAGTCCAAGAAGACCTATCCGATTCACCGGCCGGCGCCGCCGCTGGATGAACAGGAAACCAGGACTCAGGTACTGGAGACCGGCATCAAGGTAGTGGATCTCCTGGAGCCCTACTCCAAGGGAGGTAAGGTCGGGCTGTTCGGCGGGGCCGGGGTGGGCAAGACCGTGATCATCATGGAGCTCATCAACAATATTGCGCTGCACCACGGTGGGTTTTCGGTCTTTGCGGGCGTCGGCGAACGGACGCGTGAAGGAAACGATCTCTGGCATGAAATGCAGGAGTCCAAAGTCATCGATCCCGATGACTTCACGAAGTCCAAGGCGGCCTTGGTCTATGGGCAGATGAATGAGCCGCCGGGCGCGCGCCTTCGCGTGGGCCTGACCGGCCTCACCGTCGCCGAGTACTTCCGCGATGAGGAGGGCCAGGACGTGCTGCTCTTCATCGACAACATCTTCCGCTTCACCCAGGCCGGCTCGGAAGTCTCTGCCTTGCTGGGCCGCATGCCCTCCGCCGTAGGGTATCAGCCGACGCTAGGAACAGAGATGGGCGCGTTACAGGAACGGATTACCTCGACGAAGAAAGGGTCCATCACGTCCGTGCAGGCCATCTACGTGCCGGCGGACGACCTGACCGACCCGGCGCCAGCCACGGCCTTTGCGCACTTGGATGCGACGACCGTGCTCTCGCGCCAACAGGCTGAGTTGGGGATTTATCCGGCCGTCGATCCTCTCGATTCCACATCGCGAATCCTGGACCCCCAAATCATCGGAGAAGAGCATTATCAAGTTGCGCGCGCGGTCCAGTCCGTGCTCCAGCGGTACAAGGAGCTGCAGGACATCATCGCAATCCTGGGCATGGACGAGCTGTCAGAGGAGGACAAACTGGCTGTCGCCCGCGCCCGGAAGATCCAGCGCTTCCTGTCCCAGCCGTTCCACGTCGCGGAAACTTTCACCGGCACGCCCGGCAAGTACGTCAAGCTCAGGGATACGGTGCGCAGCTTCAAGGAGATCGTCGAGGGCAAGTACGATGACCTCCCGGAGCAGGCGTTCTATATGGTGGGGACTATCGAAGAGGTGGTGGCCAAGGCCGAAAAGCTGGGCGTCAAAAGAGGGTAAGGGGTATGGCGGCCAAGCTGCTGCTCGAAGTCGTCACGCCGGATCACTTGCTGCTCAGTCAGCAGGTGGACGAGGTCATCGCGCCGGGGACCGAAGGTGAATTCGGCGTGCTGCCCGGTCACTGCCATTTTCTCTCCACATTGAAGATCGGCGAGCTGCGCTACCGGGTCGGCGAGGTCACGTCCTACATGTCCGTGCTCTGGGGGTTTGCCCAGGTCACGCCCACGAAAGTGACGATTCTGGCCGAGATCGCCGAGAAAGCGGAAGACATCGACGTCGGGCGAGCAGAAACTGCCGTCGAGAAGGCCAAGCAGCGTCTCGAGGTGGGAGGTCTTCCCTCCGAACTCAAGGAAGCGCAGATCAGCCTCGAAAAGGCCCGCCTCCGCAAGAAGATCGCCGAGCGCGCCCGCCGGTCATCTTCCGTGTGATCCGACTATTGATGCAGCGGAATACTAATCATCACTCCGCCCATCACGTCATTCACCTTGAAATCCCGCCTCGGACTGTCCTGGTGGGCGTTGTGACACCCGATGCAGGCCTGAGAGATGGCTCTGTCGGCATAGATGGCTTGGTAGTAGAGATCCCGTCCATTCAAGACCAGTTCGCTGTAGGGACGATCCGGATGCTGGGAGGTCTCCCAGAGCCCTGCGCGCTCGAACTCACTCTTGGGCCCATTGTGTTTGTTGATAGGCCACAGACTGATCAGCCGGTATCCAATCTTAGACGGTGTGTTCGCCGCCAACCGGGCGGACTCCATCAAGAATTGTGCCGGAAGAGGAAGCGTGTTAGCTTCCTGCCAATTTTCTGAAGCGACCACGATGCCCTTCTTCTGCAACCGCTCCACGACATTGATCGTATAAAATGCCCGGTGAGACTGGATTACGGCATGCACGACGTCGGCAACTTGCTCTGCGGGAATTCCGGCTTGAGCGCCAGCCTTCGCGCCGGACTCCTTTGCTCCTGAAGACGTCCCCCAATACCCCAGCACTGCGATTAGTGTGGCCGCTGCTCCCCAGATAAGGCCTTTTCTGATCATGATACCCTCCCTTCCTGACCACTGGGTTTCTCCCAGCATCTTGAACTTTGGTTGTTACGAATCCTGGGCGGCGGTTGCCCTATCCGCTGAATCATTCGTGATTAGAATCTTTAGGATCGTAGGATGAGAATTGCACGGCGGGACCAAAGCTAAAGGGACGCTATGCAGACGTCGCTACTGTACGCTTCTCCTGCTACCTGCGCAAGAGGCTTGGCGAACTCGCCCGCTGCACCAGCCATTCCTGATCCACGCTCCCAAGAGGCAGGCTGTGGTGACCATGCACTCCAGCGCTCGCTACGCCGCTGGAGAAGTCGATCGCCTCGGCTGACGAATGGCGGGCAGCGCCGCGGCAGCCTCACTCATTAGTAGCGTCACCTACCCCGCAGAGGCCGACCTGCTCCGTGCCCATCTGTCCCAGACGAGGCAGGATTGGCACTGAAGATCCAATTAGTTCCCATCATGCCAGGCCTCTCTTGGCCTGCCACGTGTTCAAGAACCCCGATGCACGTTTCCGGCCTTTTCATCGAATTTAGAACGGCTTCGCGGTATGCTCCTGCAGGTTCAACAACCAGAGAAAACGAATATGGTCCCGGCGCCCTTGTCTGATGCAGCGGTCGGAGAACGGAGGTTGAGGTCATGAGCTACAGGCGGAGCACCGTCAGACTAATCATCGAGCGGGACGGGCAGGTCCATCGTCATGGAAAGACTACCACCTGCAAGGTGGTTGACATGAGCGAGGAGGGAGTCCGCGTCAAGGCCCAGTCGCCGGTCACCGTCGGCGAGGAGCTGCAACTGGACTGCTGGCTGGTAAAAGATCGTTGGATTCGATGCACCGTCCAGGTTAAGTACGTGAGCTCACCCTACTTCGGCGCGCGGATTACCCATATCTCACCCGAACAACAAAGTCATCTCAGGGAGTACATCGACGAACTGATCACCACGAACTTCCCCACAATGTAACCGATTGCTCTTCGCTCCAAAAGAAACCACAGCACGGTTCTGACACCTTCATCCGACCCAAGATTGAAATTCTCGGGTACAGCTGCTATTGGCTCAACGGGATCGTGATCAGGATCCCCCCCATCACGTCATTCAACTTGAAATCACGCTTGGGGCTGCGAGGGTGCGCGTTGTGGCACCCGATGCAGGCTTGGGTCACAGCCCGGTCGGCATAAACCGCCTGGAAAGACCGCTCCCCTCCCATCGTGACAATTCCACTGTGCCGACGTTCCGGGTTCATCTTGACATCCTCGAGACCTTTCCGTTCGAATTCAGTCGCAGGCCCGTTCTGAGGATTGATCGGCCACAGGCCGATGAGGCGATAGCGGACCTTGGTCCCGGTCTTCGCGGCAAGCTCGCTGGACTCCATCAAGAACTGAGCCGGCAAGGGCAAGGTGTGGGAGATGCGCCAGTCCTCCGACGCCACCATCTTGCCCCTTTTCTGCAGCCGCTCGACGACCTGAATCGTGTAGAAGGTCCGGTCGGCTTCGACCACGGCGTGCAGATAGTCGGCGACCGTCTCGGGCGGAATGCCGGGCGGAGTCGCCGACTGCTTCCCGCACGCGGTAAAACTCCAGCTTGTGGCCATCGTCACGACGGCAACCCTTACGATCGTCCCGATGCTCGTCCTGGTCATGTGCAACCTCCTCGTTCGGCCTCCGGTTCGGCATCATACGCCCGATGGGGCACAATTACAGCAACCGGTTTGCCCACTCATTGCTATCAGCAGTATCTTGTCGCCTTGCAATGCGGTGAAGGCTCGCCTACACTCAGGTCCGACAACTTCGTCTGCCTCAATCTTGATTACCGAATTCGTCATCACCGAAAGGGAAAAGCCGAAGCGGCTCGACGTATTTCTCGCGAACCGCGAGCGCGACCTCTCCCGATCGGCGATCCAGCGCCTGATCGAGAAGGGACGGGTGCAGCTCAATGGCATGCCGGTCAGGGCCAGCCAAAAGATCAAGCCGGGCGACCGGATCACCTTCGACGTCCCCAAAGCGGAACCACTTGAGCTGAACGGCGAACCGATCCCCCTGGATATCCTGCACGAAGATGACGCCTTGCTCGTCCTGAACAAACCGGCCGGGCTCGTCGTCCATCCGGCGCCGGGGCATTGGACCGGCACGCTGGTCAATGCGCTGCTCTATCACTTTCAGAGCTCGGGCGGAACCGTATCGACGATCGGCGGCAAGGAACGGCCGGGGCTGGTCCACCGGCTTGATAAGGAGACATCGGGCGTGATGGTCGTGGCCAAGACCGATCAGGCCCACCGGGCACTCGCGGCACAATTCAAGCAGCATAGCATCACGCGCGTCTACGAGGCGCTCGCGTGGGGCGCCGTGAAAAAGCTGGAAGGGGTGATCGAGCTTGCCATCGGACGGGATGTGAAGGAGCGCAAAAAATTCTCGGCTCGCACCGCCCGGCCGAAAGGTGCGGCGACGGCCTATCGG
>JBOHOI010000122.1:0-8249 GCA_050731155.1 Nitrospiraceae bacterium
GTATTTGAACGGGGGCGAGTCACACGGGAAGTATCTCCTCGCCATCCTCGAAGGCGTGCCGGCAGGCCTCCCCTTGACGCCCGATGTCGTGAATCAGGACCTGATCCGTCGCCAGAAAGGGTACGGCCGTGGCGGTCGTATGCGGGTGGAGGAAGATCGGGTCGAGTTCGCGTGCGGCGTCCGGAAAGGGAAGACCCTGGGCAATCCGATCGGGCTCGTGATCGCCAACAAGGATTGGGAAAACTGGAAAGAGGTCATGGCAGTCGATCCCGGTCCTGTGCCCCCTGAGAAGGTGGTGACTCGGCCTCGCCCTGGTCATGCGGATTTGGTGGGAGCCATCAAATATGCCCATCGAGACATTCGCAACGTGCTGGAGAAAGCCAGCGCGCGTGAGACGGCCATCCGTGTGGCCGTCGGCGCAGTGGCCAAAGCCTTGCTGGCCCAGTTCGGCATGCGGGTCCTCAGCTACACGACCGAGATCGGTGGAGTGGTGGCCAGATCGGTCGATGATCCGGTCGAAGCCTACGAACGCGCGGAGGTGTCAGAGGTGCGTTCCCCAGACCAGGAAGCTGGCGCCAAGATGGTCGAGCGGATCAGGACCGCGAAGCACCGGGGCGATACGCTGGGAGGAGTCTTCCAAGTGGTGGTCACCAACCCGCCGATCGGGTTAGGCAGCTATTCGCAATGGGACCGACGGCTGGGCGCTCGGTTGGCGATGGCGGCGATGAGCATCCAGGCGATGAAGGGGGTCGAGATCGGAATGGGGTTCGAAGCGGCCCGCCGGTTCGGATCCGAAGTGCACGACGACATCTATTATGACCATGACGGCCGAGGGTTTGTCCGCAAGACCAACAATGCGGGCGGCCTGGAAGGGGGCATTACCAACGGTGAGCCGATCGTCCTTCGGGTGGCCATGAAGCCCATCTCCACGCTCTACAACCCTAAGAAGAGTGTGGATATCGAGACCAAGGAGCCCTTTGACGCGACGGTTGAGCGCTCCGATATCTGTACGGTTCCAGCGGCAGGGGTTGTCGGCGAGGCGGTGATCGCGTTTGAGATGGCCAACGCGATGGTCGAGAAGTTCGGCGGCGACAGTCTGGAAGAAATGAAGCGCAACTACGACGCCTATCAGGCCTACGTCAAAGCCTTTTAGTTCCCGCCACTGTGTGATACCATCCTCCCCGTTTCAACCTCCGTCACGTCATGCGCGTGGCTCATGAGGGACAGGCCTGTTCTGACGCGACGAAAAAGCGAGCCACGAGGTGTTCCGGTCCGGGAGTGTGACAGGTGAGAGAGCCGAGCACCATAGCCCCGACTGAGGAGAACCGCCTCCAGGTCCCTCTGGCCGAACGCAGTTATGAGATCAGGATCAGAGGGGGGCTGTTGCGGGAGGTTGGCCGATGCCTCAGCGAACTCGGCTTCTCCGGCAAGGTCGCGGTGGTCACGGATCGGACGATTGCGCGGCTGTACGAGCCGATCGTGACCAAATCGCTCAAAACGTCAGGCTTTGAAACCTACACGATTGTTGTGCCGGCCGGCGAGCGAGCGAAGACGCTCCGGTGGGTGTCTGGGATCCTTGACGAGCTGGCACGGGCGCGGTTCGAGCGAGGGTCGGTGCTGCTGGCCTTGGGTGGCGGGGTAGTTGGCGACCTGGCCGGGTTTGCGGCTGCTGTCTTTGTCCGAGGGATTCCATTCATCCAGATCCCGACCACGTTGGTGGCTCAGGTGGATTCCAGCGTCGGGGGTAAGACCGGCGTCAATCATCCTGTGGGGAAAAATCTGATCGGTGCCTTTCATCAGCCTCGCCTGGTGCTCATTGATCCGGAGACCCTGAACACGCTGCCGAGACGAGAATGGATCGCTGGCCTTGCCGAAGTGATCAAGTACGGCATGATCGCCGATGCGGAGTTGTTTTCCTACCTCGAGCGGCACATGGATGCTTTGCTCCGGATGGAGAACGAATCAGTCACCTACGTCATCGCACGGTCGTGCCAGATTAAGGCCTCGGTCGTGGCGGAAGACGAGCGGGAGTCCGATCGTCGGCGCATCCTCAACTATGGCCATACGGTGGGACACGCGCTCGAATCCCTGGGAAAGTATCGTTCGTTGATCCATGGGGAAGCGGTGGCCATCGGGATGGTCCAGGAGGCGGATCTGTCTTGTCATGTTGGCTTCTGCTCTAAGGAAGTGGTTGCGCGGCAGGGTGAGCTGGTTCGCCAGGCTGGGTTGCCCCACGCGCTTCCCCCTGTGACGTTCTCCGAACTGTGGGAAGCCATGCAACACGATAAGAAAGTAGCCCAGGGCCGCACCTATTGTGTCATGCCGGAACGGATCGGGCGGGTCGTGGTCGCTCCGCTGGAGCGGTCGGAGTTCAAACGGTGGTTCGTCAGTCGGCAGCGGGAGATCGGCAAGGGCCGTCGTGTGCGCCGTTCCGGCGCCGCGGCTTCGGTTCACCGGACCTAACTGCCGAGGGCACTCGAACCTCCCAGGCGGGGGAGCAACAGAGAGATCAATGCAGTTCAGACGTCATCAGTCGGTGCAATCTCTGGAACAGGCGTTGCGCGAGAAGACTCGCGAAGTGGATGTCCTGCACCAGATCAGCGAATCCATCAGCAACACACTTGATCTGGAGGCGGTGCTCAAACATATCGTCGAGGTGGTGGTTGAGGCCACCAAGGCGGATGCCTGCCTGCTCTACCTGGTCTCGGACAGCCGGGAAGAGCTGATCCTCCGGGCGTCAAAGAATCCGCACCCCAAGCTGATCGGTCGCATCACGATCGGTCTAGGAGAAGGGATCACGGGGTGGGTGGCCCGGGAGCGAACTCGCGTGGTGATTCCCAGCAATGCCAGCGATGACCCTCGGTTCAAGTTTTTCCACAACCTCCCTGAGGATCGCTATCAGGCCTTCGTGTCAGTCCCCATCATGGCCAAGAAGGAAGTGGTGGGGGTCATCAACGTACAGCACAAAAGGCCCAGGCGGTACCGACCTGATGAGCTGGCGCTGTTGTCCACGATCGCCAACCAGGTGGGCGGGGCCATCGAGAATGCGCGCTTGTACGAGGAGATGAAACGCAAGGCGCTCCAGCTCGAGACCCTGTCTCAGGTGTCGGAGACCGTGGCCTCGAATCGTCTGATCGAGGATATCTTTCAGCTCATCGTGGTGATGACCGCGCAGATGATGAATTCAAAGATCTGCTCCATCATGTTGCTCGATCCGCCGACCGGGGAGCTACGGATCGTGGCGACCCAGAGTCTGAGCGAGCAATACCGTCGGAAGCCCAACCTGAAGGTGGGGCAGAGCATCAGCGGCCGCGCGCTGCAGGAACGCCGGTCCATCATCGTGCCGGACGTCACCAGCGAACGGGAGTATATGTATCCGGAGATTGCCAAGAAGGAAGGTCTCTGCTCGCTTCTGTCAGTGCCGATGATGATCAGGGACAAGGCGGTGGGCGTGATTAACAGTTATACCTCCGTGCCGCACGCCTTTACACATGAGGAAGTCAAGGTCATGCAGGCGATCGCCAACCAGGCGGCGATCGCGATCGAGCATACGACCCTGCTGGAAAAATCATTCGAGATGCAGGAAGCGCTTGCCGTGCGCAAGCTGGTTGAGCGGGCGAAGGGCTATCTGATGCGCTCCAAGAAGCTTTCAGAAGCAGAGGCGTTCCGACTCATCCAGCGGCAAAGCATGGATCTGCGCAAGTCCATGCGGGAGATCGCCGAAGCGATTCTGCTCGCCGAGGAGATCGAGGAGTGTGCCGATGAAAAACTACCATGACGGCCTGGTCGGCATGATCGACCATCATGTCGCCTGTCCTAGGGCGAGGGCTCTTGCGAATGCGGGGCCGGTTTCTTCTTCTCCTTCGGCTTCTGCAGTTCAGCTTCTCGCTCGGTGAGCTGCCGTCGGAGAGACCGCAGTTCTTCCTTCAGTGCTTCCAGCTCCATATCCTTCTTGATGACCAATTCCTTCATGGACCGCAGGTCTTCGGAGGGTACTGCCTCCCCCTCTGCCGGCTTGACGAGGCCGCGTTGAGCCGAGGGGGAAGGCTGAGTGGCTTCGGTGGGGCGCGGTTTCGCTTCCTGGCTGGCTGTTGGAGGTACCATTCCTGGTTCAAGTTGAGTAGCCGGGAGCTTAGCCAAAAGTTCGTAATCAATGATCAAGGTGGTCAAGGTAGGCTCACCCAATAACCATGACTGCTTATAGCTGTCAGGTCTCAGGGCCATCTCAGGAACGAAAAGCACCTGGTATCGGTCCAACCCTGTGGGATCGGGGAGCTGTCTGTTGGCCATATTGATCGTGTCCGCCCGCTCGGGCACGTGCCGGAACTGGGTCAAGGTCAGGTACAAGGACAGACCGTAGACATAGACGGTCCCCGAAGTGGTCTCAGGTCCCAGGGAGTTCACAGGGGGATCGGAGGAGCCGACGCCAGCTCCAACGCCGCCTGATAGTGAACGGCCTGTGGCCGGATAGGTAAGGCGGAACCCCACTTGCTGGTCTGAGGCTGCTTGGGAGAAGGCGGTGGCCATGAGCGGAGCAAGGAAAGTCACATCCTCGTCTGAAAATGCTCGGATCATCTTCGGATGAGAGGTGAGCATCATCTGGATCGTGCCCTTCCGTTCCTGAAGCTGTACACCGCGCAGTACGCGCGCAATGAGGCTGGGATCAAGCTTGATCGGGTGAGCTGCCTGAAAAGATCGCTCTGATGCGCGCTCAAGATAGACGGAGCC
Organism: Nitrospiraceae bacterium; assembly: GCA_050731155.1. Classification (GTDB taxonomy): domain Bacteria; phylum Nitrospirota; class Nitrospiria; order Nitrospirales; family Nitrospiraceae; genus NS-7. The sequence continues at coordinate 4,729 of JBOHOI010000122.1, forward strand.
TCTCTGGCTCTCGTGGATGATCATCTCCGGTCGAGGCGATGCGCAGCCAATTGCCAGGAAACTGGCGAGAGGCACTGCGAGCACTGACCAGGACCACCCTCTCTTTCGAAACTGCACGTGCCCTCCTCAGATGACCGGCATGCCGTGAGCAGAAGTGATTAGTGTACCACAAGAGGAAGCAGGGTACGAAGAAAACCTCTTGACAGGATTTGTCTAAACGGATTATAAGCGAGCGGCCGTGCAAAGATGAGGAAGGAGGACAACGGCGTCCTCGTTCCAAAGCACGGGTGACAGACACAAGGACAACGGCGTCCTTTTGGTCCAATGTTTGGACCGGAAGGGCGTTTTTTTTAGCTTCACGCCCTCCGGTCGTGCTGCGCATTGCACCATTCACAGACCTGAAGGAGGTCGTGATGAGGAAACCATACCTGAAAGGAGGCAGCAGCCTCGGATTGCTGGTCGCAGCCTTCTGGATATTCGCGTCGCCCACATTGGCACAGCAGACGGCTGGACAAGAAGAAAAGCCGATCCACATGTGCCCTGGCTGCCTCACGCCGGTTTTCACAGAGCAGGGCAAAGGCGGCATCACTCCCTACGGGCGCATCGAAATCGATGCGATCTACAGCACCCGTAACACCAACCCACTTGACCCCGCTCAGTTCAACGGATACGGGACGGCAGCGGGTCCGAACAGCAACAGCTCCAGCACCTTGAACCCACGGTACAGTGTGATCGGAATTCGCGGGGAACGGACGGACGGAACCAACAGCCTGGTCGGCGTGGTCGAAGGCGATTTCTTCGGGGAAAAAGACATCGCGGGCAACATTCTGTTTCGTCTGCGTCTGGCCTATGCGAAGTTCTCGCGCAAGAATTACAGCCTGACGGTAGGACAAGACTGGACACCGGTGATGGCGCTGCACCCGGACCTGATTGACTTTTCGATCCTGGGGTACGGCGGCAATCTCTGGCAACGTATCCCGCAAATCACATTCCGGTACCAGTTCAATGAGAACCTGGAAGGATTGCTCACGGTGTTGCGGTTCGAGCGCGGTCTCTATGCCATCGGAGGCCAGCGTCAGGTTCGGCCAAGTGCAGCGCCACCAGGACAAGGAGATGCGCCTGGCAATGCTTCTTCCAATGACGCGTTCAGCGATCCGATTCAGCATCCCTATTACGGGACGCGGCTCGCGTACAACAAAGACGGCAGAATGATCGCCGCCAGCGCCGCCTATCGCTATTACCGGTCGGCGCCCATTCCAGGTGGTGCGGTAGGATTTGGCTCTGGAGGCTTCACCTCTGGGCGTGACATCAACTCTTACCTCATAGGTGCTGAGGTGGTCTATCCTCTGACCAAGACACTTAAGTTCTCTGGAGAGTTGGGCTATGGGCAGGCGATCGGCCAAGAATTCTTCCGGTTCGGGCAAGATCTCAACCTGACCACCGGCAAGCCCATCCGGACTATGATGGGCTGGGGGCAATTAAGCTGGGCCGCCTCCCGCAAATATACGTTCCTAGCAGGCTCCGGATTTGACAATCCCAATGATCGGGATGTCCAGGGAAGCACCGCGAACTCTGGCACACAGTACGAGAGCAACTACCGGACCTATCTGACCGCGATCCATCCCATCTGGTCCGATTTCTACGTCGGCCTTGAATGGCAGCACTTGTGGACGACCTGGGCCGTGACAACGGGGCCTCAGCATTACGAAGGCGACATGTACAATATTGCTTTCTGGTACAACTTCTGAGTGTGAACGATGCGGATGAAAGGAGTCACCAATATGGAGAGGCTGAAACCGATGCAACCGATCGAATCAAACCAGTCAAGTAGCGAACCATCTGACACAACTCCGACGCGACGTGAGTTTCTGGAGAAGAGCGCCAAGTCAGCTGCCGGGATCGGCGTCGTGGCGCTGTTGGGCAACCTTGGGAACTGGGCGCTTTCCTATGCGGCGGACAAGGAGCCGATCAAGATCGGCGTGCTGCACTCGCTGAGCGGGACCATGGCGATCAGCGAGGTGTCGCTCCGGGACGTCGTCCTGATGGCGGTGGAGGAGATCAACGCTAAAGGTGGCGTGCTGGGACGGAAGATTCAGCCGGTGGTGGTGGACCCGGCCTCGAACTGGGACCTGTTCGCAGAAAAGGCCAAGCAGTTGCTGCTGGTGGACAAGGTAGCGGTCGTGTTCGGCTGCTGGACCTCGGTCAGCCGGAAGTCGGTGCTGCCGGTCTTTGAGAAAAACAATGGCCTCTTGTTCTACCCGGTGCAGTATGAAGGCGAGGAATGTTCCCACAACGTCTTCTATACCGGTGCGGCGGTCAATCAGCAGGCGGTGCCGGCGGTAGAGTATCTCATGAGCAAGGAGGGAGGAGGGTACAAGAAGTTCTACCTCTTGGGCAGCGACTATGTCTATCCTCGCACCACCAACAAGATTCTCCGGGCGATGCTCTTGGCCAAGAAGGTACCGAAGGCCAACATTGCGGAGGAATACACGCCATTTCACCATCAGGACTACCAGACCATCGTCGGCAAGATCAAGAAGTTCGCCGCCGGCGGAGGAGCCTGCGTCATCAGCACGATCAACGGCGACAGCAACGTGCCGTTCTACAAGGAGTTTGCCAACCAGGGGCTGCGGGCTGAGGATGCGCCGATCATGGCCTTCAGCGTGGCGGAGGACGAATTGCGCGGGATGGATACCACTGCGCTGCTGGGACACCTGGCAGCCTGGAACTATTTCCAGAGTGTGGACACGCCGCAGAACAAACAGTTCGTGGCGAACTTTAAAGCCTATTGCAAGAAGAACAATCTGCCTGATGGCGACAAGCGCGTGACGGACGATCCGATGGAGGCGGCCTACTTCGGTGTACACATCTGGAAGCAGGCAGTCGAGAAGGCCGGCAAGACGGATGTGGACGCGGTCCGCAAAGCGGTGTATGGCCAGGAGTTTCTCGCGCCTGGCGGAAAAATCAAAATGGATGAGGCCAACCACCATACCTACAAGCCGGTCCTGATCGGGGAGATCTTGAAGGACGGGCAGTTCAAGACTGTCTCGCGATCCAAGGGACTGGTAAAAGCCGAGCCCTGGAGCGAATACACGAATCCGGACAAGGGCTGCGACTGGGTGAAGCACCAGGGGACGTATCAAAAGAAGGCGTGAGACGCCTCGGCTGACGAAGGATAGGGGTGGGCGGCCTGGTTAATCCCCTGTGCTCGCAGAGTGCGCACACTCAGAAGGTGCCCCTCGATGCGCGCAGTTGGGGATCAACTAGGCCACCCTTGCAAAATGAAGTAACACGTCAACCTCTGAGCCCATCCCTTCCATCCGAGGCGTTGTGGGAGAAGGGGAGGGGGAGGCATCCCGCTCCGGGGGTAAAGTCTGCCTTGAGCCATAGCTGACCACTGTATCGTAAGGTTATGCAGAGAAAAACTCCCAATACCGCGCGATATACGCTCTGGGTGCTGTGCTTTGGAGCTCTTACGCTCGGGGCTGCTAGCGGCCTAATGGCGGCGGAGGGGCCGGCGG
>JBOHOI010000123.1:0-8200 GCA_050731155.1 Nitrospiraceae bacterium
ACCCCTCGCTGCTCGCTCCACGAAATCTTCCACGACTGACAGGCGCACTTCGCCCACCGGCCAACAGGCCCGATCAGGACGCAGTCTGGTCGAATCGGAAAAGCAGCGCGCCGACTGGTCTTGCGCGACGACGCCAAGGACAAGCTCTGAGTCCGACGCTCTTGAACTGGTTCGGAAGATTTGCATACGCTTTCATGCTGTCACGAGACAGCTTCGATTGCGACGGGAGTATCGAGCGACGCTCGAAGTGGAAGATGAGTACGATGTGCAGGACCTGTTCTACGCCCTCTTGCGCCTGGACTTCGATGACATCGTGACGGAAGACTGGATGCCAAGCTATACGGACTCCGCCAACCGAACGAGCTTCCTGTTGAAACCGGAAAAAATTGCCATCGTCGTCAAGAAGACGAGGCCTGGGCTTGGCGCGAGGGAAGTCGCTGATCAACTGACGATCGATTTCCAACGCTACTCGACCCACCCGGACTGCACCACGCTCTTTTGTTTTGTCTATGACCCGGAGGGCCGTATAGGGAACCCGCGTGGACTCGAAGCGGAGTTGACCAGCATCAGCGACGAGCACACCATCGAGGTGTTGGTTTCCCCGAAATAGAGATTGCCTTGCACCAGGCGAAGGTGTTGACTTGTAACGGGAGTATCCGCTAATGTCACCTGCCAATCTCAAAGCTTCCGGCATCACCATACAGCGACCACCCGACGGAGAGTACGACATGTCTGATCGCGCCTATGTTCTGATCAACGTGTTGCCGGGGCAGACAGCCGACGTCGTCAGGGCCTTGTCAGAGATCAAGGAGATTAAGACCATTGACCCCTGTTGGGGGAAGCCGGACATCTTCGCTCTGGTGGAAGTGGCCGATCAGGACGCGCTCACCTCTCTGGTGCTCACGAAAATCCATGCCATCGAGGGCGTCGCCCAGACTGATACCCATCTCGTGTACCGCTTGAAAAAATAGTTGCCAAGGAGGAGGCGCCAATGCGCGGACCAACGGGCTCGACGGGGACCATCGCACTGGTGATCGCAGCCGCGCTGATGGCCGGTTGTTCGACCACGCAGGCCCAACGCGGGCCTGACTTCATCGAAGCCACGTTGGCCGCCCCGCAAGACCGCGTCAAAGCCGCAGTCATCCAGGTGCTCACGGAAGGCGGATACACCATTCGCACTGGAAATGAGCCGGACAGGGTGGTGAGTGCCGGCTATCGGCAGGAAATCGACAGCATCTGGAATTGGCTCTTGATCTCTCGCTTTGGCGTCAGCCGCAGCCAGGTGGAAGCCACCCTTGCGCCTGAGAAGGAGACCGCCGAAATCGCCACACGACTGACGATTGAGGTCGCGCATCAGGGCAAGGACAGTCTGTTCTCTTTCTGGCGCACCTACGACACGCCGCTCCCGCAAAGCGCGGCCAACCAGCTCCGGCTTGTGAAGAATGCGCTCGGTCTGTTGTAGTCGGCCTCCTCAAACCGACTCTCCCTCTTCTCCAATCTCCAGCCCGAACCGCTCCGCCATGCGGTAGAGTGTCCGTCGGTCAATGCCCAGAATCTTGGCGGCGCGGGCCTTGTTGCCCCCGGTCTCACGCAGCACTCTCATGAGATGCCGTTTCTCCACCTCATCCAGCGTGAGGAGCGCCTCGTCCTTTCCAGAGGCTCTTCTGGCCGCGTCCCCACGGGAAACGGCCCCGGCGTTTCGGATCGCTTCCGGCAGGTCATCCGGCAACACCAGCGGGCCGTGACTCAGCGACACGGCTCGCTCAATCGCATTCTCGAGCTCCCTGACATTCCCAGGCCAGTGGTAGCGTTGGAGCTGCGTCAAGGCGTCAGGCACGAATCCAGTGATCGGACGGGTCGGGCCCCCTGAAAGCTTCTGCAAGAAATGATGGGCGAGCATGGGAATATCCTCGCGACGTTCCCGCAAAGGGGGAAGCCCAATCCGCACCACGTTTAGCCGATAGAAGAGATCCTCGCGGAACTGGCCTTCCTTGACCAGGCTGGCTAAGTCACGATTCGTGGCCGCAATGATCCGGACATCAACCTTGATCGAGCCGGTCCCGCCGACCCGCCGGACTTCTTGTTCCTGGATCACTCGCAGGAGCTTGACCTGGAGCGCCAGCCCCATGTCTCCGATTTCATCCAGAAAGATGGTCCCCTCATGGGCGGTCTCGAAGAGCCCTTGCTTCACCCCAACGGCGCCGGTGAAGGCACCCTTCTCGTGCCCGAAGAGTTCGGTCTCCAGCAGCGTGTCCGGCAGGGCGGCGCAGTTCACAGGGACGAACAGCCGTTCTCGCCGCGGACTGTTGGTGTGGATCGCGCGCGCGATCAGTTCCTTGCCGGTCCCGCTTTCGCCTTCGAGCAAGACCGTGCTTTTACCTGCCGACACACGCGCCACGAGCTTATAGACCTCCAGCATGAGCGGGCTGCTGCCCACCAGCGGCGACAACTCCTGACGTTCAAGAAGCTCTTCTCTGAACCGTGCGTTCTCCTGCACAAGACGGCCATGATCGAGACTGCGCCGGACCACCAGTTTGATTTCCTCTTTCTTAAAGGGCTTGGCCAGGTAGTCATAGGCGCCCTGCTTGATGGCCTCGATCGCTCCCTCCATGGACCCGAACGCGGTCAGAAGCACAATGGGGGTATCCGGACTGAGTTGCTTGAATTCGCGCAACACTTCGAGGCCGTCCACCGAGCCCATTCGGATGTCGGTCAGGACCACATCGAACCGTTTCTGACGACCTCGTTCGACCGCTTGGGCGCCGTCGGCGACTGCCTCCACCTGGTAGCCCTCCTTGCGGAGGGCCTCTACCAGGAGATCGCGCGCGACCGCGTCGTCATCCACCACGAGAATTGTGCCCTCAGGTTCCATCGCCAGCCCTCACGCGAGCCTCCGTTCCATTCCCTGCAGAGCTCGGAAGCGAGATGACCACCGTCGTTCCCTTCCCGATCTCACTCTCGATTGAGAGGGACCCCCCGTGCGCCGTCACAATCTCGCGGCTGAGAAAGAGCCCCAAGCCCGTGCCATCCCCGATGGCCTTGGTGGTAAAGAAGGGCTCAAATGCCCGTTTCTGATGCTCTTCGGGCATGCCACACCCTGTATCACGCACGGTCACCGTGACCAGCGTCGAGACCGCAGGCTCGCCGGCCAGCCGCCGCTCCTCCACTTCGTCGGTCGTCGCCGCCCGCGTCCCCACCGTGATCCGAACCTCTTGACCGGCGTTTGTCGCAGCCAGCGCATTGGTCATCAGGTTCATCAGCACCTGTTGTAACTGTTCCGTATCCCCCCTCACCACCGGCGCATCGGCCCCAACCTCCACCTTCAGCGAGACCCCTTTGCCGACAAAAGATGGTTCCATCAAGGCGGAGACAGATTGAACGAGACAATCCATCGGCAGTCGCGCAGGGTTGGGTTTCCGTTGTCTAGTGGAGGAGAGCAGCTCCTTGATGCTGCGCACCACCCGGTTGATTTCCGAGTCAATGATCGCAATCCGCTTCTGCATCTCCGGCGTCATGCTGGACTCTTCACCCAGCGCCTGCACGTGCCACGCGATCGAATGGAGCGGGGTGCCCACCTCGTGCGCGACGGACGCAGCGAGCTGACCTGCGGCGGCCAGTCTTGCCGATCGGTGCAGGACGTCTTTCATCTCAACAAGCTGCGCGTTGACCCGCAGCAGCTTCTCGCTCTGCAACGCGAGCTCGGCGCGAGCCGCTTCTTCTCTGGCCTTTCGCTCCTCTCGCGTCATCGCGAAGTAGGCCACCGCGATCAACACGCCCGCCACCACTGACCGATTAATTACCGCGGAAACGAATCGTCCCGGTTTCGTCGGTCTCAGTAACCCGATGTAGGTCGCCGCGATGCAGAGCGCCAGCGTCAGATACATGAGCCGGCGATTCCTGGCCGTGGCGATCAGGAGAATCGGCAGCACAAACCCGTAGGCGATCACGACGTTGGCCGGCGCGATCCTTTCCATCACCACGATCAGCAGAATCAGCCCGACCGAGGTGGCTAGGACCCACGACATTCTGCTTGATCCGTCCGCCTTGCGAAACGGCCACGTGAACCATCGCCAGGGAGTTGAATCCGATCGTCGGAACATGTTAGGCGCAGGCGCACCGCCCGAGGCGGAGCGCCTCCTTTCATACTCTAGGACGAAGCATCCTCAGCTCTGCGGCGAGCCGCTTCAGCCTGAGCTCCTCGCGGAGCTCTTCCAAGGAACGCGTAGTCTTTCTGGACCAATTCGGGTAGCTGTCAATCGTGCCCGGCAGGTTTGTCTGCGCCAATTCTCCCAGGAGATCGTCAAGTGTCGCCACCACCATCCAACAAGGTGTGCGGGCGAGATAGAGATGGATCGCATGACAGAGCTCAGGAGTCATGTTTGGCACCGTGGACAACTCCTCGGTCAGGCCGTCCGGCAGTAATCCCTGGGCCTTCAGTGCCCTTAGGACACCCTCCTTGACCTGACGCCGCTCTTCCCACGCCAGACGTCGGGCTGTGTCATCCGGATACAATCCCAGCCTCCCGCGCACCTGAATATCCTCCGCTGCCCAGAACCCCGTCAAGGTCGGAAGGTCATGCGTGGTCACCACAGCCACCGCCTGATCCGGATAGGCCTGGGGCGCTTTGCATTCGCCGTCTCCGGTTCGCTCAAAGTAAAACACGCGAGAGGAGAGCACGCCGGAGGCAGCCAGTCGCTCACGCACCCAGTCGGGGACCGTGCCGAGGTCTTCTCCGACGATGACCGTCTGATGGCGCACGCTTTCAAGAGCCAAAATGCCCAGGAGGTCTTCCGCCGGGTAGCGCACATAGGCTCCGGCAGATGATGGGACTCCGCGCGGGATCCAAAACAGACGAAAGAACTCCATGACGTGATCGAGCCTGAGCGCCCCGCCGTACTTCAGGTTTTTCCGTAGCAACTCGATAAACATCCGATACCCGCTCGTTCGCAGGCGAAACGGATTCACGGGCGGCAGTCCCCAGTTCTGTCCTTCCGGCGCAAACGCGTCGGGCGGGCACCCGCTATCGGTTCCCAAGGCCAGGACACCCTGAAACACCCAGGCGTCGCTGCCTGACCGATCATTGGCAAGGGCCAGATCATGGTAAAGACCGATCGGCATTCCCGACGCGCGCGCCTGCTCGGCCACTCCCGCCAACTGCTCGCTGGCGACCCACTGGAGGTACTGATAGAACCGGAGACGTGACACATGCGCCGCTCGAAATGCGGCCACGGCAGCCGACCTGGGATGGCGGTATGGCTCCGGCCAGTCCTGCCATACCCCCACCAGCGGATACTGTCGGCGCATTTCTTCGGTGAGCACCTGGAACAGCGCGAAGGCCTCAAGCGCGTCCCCTTCCTCACGGACATACTGTTGAAATGCTCGTCCTCGGTCCGTGCGTGGCTGCAGGTCATTCCCAGTACCGGTCAGATGCCGCTCCTGGAATGTGGCAAAGAGCGCCTCCAGAATCGTCTGCTTGGCCGCGTAGACCTGGTCATAGTCCACGATCTCGCTTTTCCTGAGCGCCTCTACTCTCGAACGGAATCCAGTGTCGGCGAGCATCTGTTGCGCTCTCAGACATTCTGCGCACTCTGGGACCCGCTCGACATCCAGATAGAGGACGTTGAGGTAGAGCCGACTGTCCGGAGCATAGGGACTGATGTGATAGGGCCGGGTATTCTTCAAGGCATGAAGGGGGCTCAGTCCGATGACCCCAGCCTCCAGATCATTCGCTGACCACTCCACAAGCTGCGCCAGATCTCCAAAATCCCCCACGCCCCAGTTCCGCGAGGATCGGAGCGCGTACAGTTGGACCGACAGTCCCCAGATTCGTCTTCCTTCGCGAAACTGAGGCGCCACATAACAGCGAGATGGGACAAGGATCAGGCGCAGGGCCCCCTCTACAACCTGGGATGGTGTCATGCCAAAGGCCAGCAGATCGTAATAGCCCATCGCCAGACCGGATGGAACCGACACCTCAAAGCGGGCGTAGGGCTGGCCGTCCACCACACGGGTTTCCACAGGCGCGAGCGGGGCGGCAGACTCGCCGCTCTGCTGGGGACGACCGGCTTCATCTCGGAGCTCCCAGCGAATCCGCACGTCCTTTTCCTCGCCATCTTCGACCGGCATTCGGAACGACCACCTTCCCGGGTTTTGTCCAGTCTGGAGAACCACCACCGGATCGCACGGCTGGCGCCACGGTTCGTTTTCGCAGGCAGCCAATTCTCGTCGCAGCTCATCCGCCGTTTCGACGCACAGCCCCATCGCAGCAAGAATCGCCCGCTTCGTCCGGTCAGAGGTGAGATGCTGGCAGCCCCAGTTGTCATAATAGTCTGGGACGATCCCGAACCGATCCGCCAGATCGTCTAACAGTTCCTGCTCGCTGCGCCCGCTCATAGAGACTGAGTCTAGGAAGACGGGCTCTAACAAGTCAAGACATGCTGGTCCTCGCCAGCCTGATTCGGTACAATTCGCTGCATGATCGAGATCCTGCTGGTCCTTTCAACGGTGCTGGCGGTGGGGGCATTGGGCCTGATGACCACGATGCTCACGCCGCGCCTCATGACCGAACTGGGGTTCTGGATGCTGATGGTCGGGCTTATGACCGGCGTGCCGGCCGGCCTCTGGTATCACGTCGTCCTGTATCGTGCGCTGGCCCACAGGATGACGGTCCCGCCCAAGTGGTGGATCGCGCCGGTCGCATTGCACCCACAGTTGGCGCAAGAGGACATGGCTCGCATCAAACCATGGTTTAGGCTAGGGGGCATCGGATTTGCGCTGTCGCTGGCCGGAGGGCTAGCAGCCATGGCCGGTCTGCTCTTGGCCGGTTAGTCTCGTCCATCTGAAGGTGATGGGCTCCAACGGATGAGCGAATCTGTGACAAGCCTGCCTGTCCCAGAAGAAATTCGGTTTGGCACCAGCTCATGGGCCTACGAGGGATGGAAGGGAATGGTCTACCGCAAGCCTTATCCCAGGAACCGGTTCGCGCAAGATTGTCTGGCCGAATATGCGGCCTATACCTACCAAGGCGCACCACTGTTCAGAACGGTTGGATTGGACCAGACCTTTTACCGGCCGCCGACGGTCGGCCAGCTCGGCCAGTATGTCGCCCAGCTCCCGACCGGCTTTCGGATCTGTTCGAAGGTCTGGGAGGAAATCACCATTCCAGCTTATGCCCCCCACGCTCGCTACGGCTCGAAAGCCGGGACCGCCAATGCTCGATTTCTGGATACCTCGATCTTCGAGGATCTGGTCCTCCGGCCTTCGCAAGAAGCTCTGGGCGATCATGCCGGTGCTTTTATCTTCGAGTTCCAGCGTTGGGGGCTTGAGCCAGCCCGCTTCCTCCCTGAGCTTGATCGCTTCCTATCCCGCCTCCCTCAAGGCCCGCACTATGCCGTTGAAACCCGCAATCCGGCCATCCTGGGAAGCCGTTATCGCGACCTGCTGACCCACTACGGAGTTGCCCATGTTTATAACCATTGCTCTGTCATGCCGCCGCTTGCGTCCCAACACAGGACGCTTGGCCAGACCTTTACCGCTCAGTTTGTGGTCATCCGCTTGCTCACGCCTCTAGGCCTGTCTCATGCCGAAGCAGTACGGAAGTTTTCGCCCTATAGCCTTCTGGTCCAACCTCTTCCTCAGATGCGGGTGGATACGCTCGCGTTAATCAGGCAAGCAGTCGCTGAACAGAGATCAGCCTATGTCTTGGTGAACAACCGTGCCGAAGGGAATGCCCCCTCGACGATCCAAGCGCTCGTGGATGCCCTCCTCCCTGCTGAACCGACCCTGGGTTAGGAATCAGCAGGTTCAATCGTGCTGGCGCCCGCAGCCAATTGCCGCCACCGCTGACGCGTGGTAACATAGGCCATACCATCGCGGTTTTCTTGCCTTCGGTTCCCAAGCAGTTTGTCCGATGAGCTCGAGCCACCAATCGTCCTAGCGAGGATTTATTCGCCCAAGGAGGTGGGTAGGTATGAGTTGCGTCAAACACACATGCAACGGCGTCTGGCTGACGCTCATCCTCGTGTGCGGGCTCGCTCTGTTCTTTCCACAGGGATCATGGGCCCAAAGCAACCGAGTTGAGATCATGGGCGATTACCGATACGCCTATCACGACCCGGAGAGTCCTGTGGAGGCCAAAAACATTGCTTATACAGAGGCCATCCGGCTCGCCATCTATTCATCCCGCGTCTTCAGCGAAAGC
>JBOHOI010000124.1:0-8117 GCA_050731155.1 Nitrospiraceae bacterium
CGGCGACACAACCAGAGCACAAAAGCCAGGCCGAGCAGCGTGATCATTTGAGTTCGTGCGCCGAGGAACGGCAGTGCGACCCACAGCGCGCCTGAGACGGCAAAGAGCTTTTGTGTTCGACTGGCTCGAGCCGATCCGGCCGCCGTGAGAAACGCGCCAAGGGTCACAGCCGCAAAGAACAGGATCACGCCCAGCGGCCCAGCCTTGCCCAGACTTTGGTAGATCAGGCCGATGAGACCATCCGTCAACCAGGCATGCTCTACCCATGGCCAGTCCGGGACCGTATGAGAATAGGGGTCGGTCTGGGGCAACCGCCATCCCTCTTGCACTAGGTCGAGACCGGCCCGCAGGTGCCAGCCGAAGTCAGGGTCCACGAGGGGCTGGAGAGTCAGGTTCAGAAGAAAAAACAGAAAAAGGGCATCAAGAGCGGGATATGGGAGGTTATTCGTTATTCGTGAATCGTTATTCGCCACAAACGCTTGTCCGTCCCGCGTTTCACGTTTCACGATTCACGCTTAACGGTCGTCTCACGAGGATATTGCCCAGGACCAACCAGTCCACATCGGTCCTCAAGAAACACTGGATCGCCTCTTCCGGGCTGCACACAATCGGCTCGTTCACGTTGAAGGAGGTGTTCAAGAGGATCGGCACACCGGTCTTTCGCGCAAACGCTTCGAGCAACTTTCTGAATCTCGGATTCTCATCTCGGCCCACAGTCTGGATGCGCGACGTGCCATCCACGTGCACCACAGCCGGAATGACTCCCTTGGCCGATGGCAGGACAGGAGCCGTGAACAGCATGAAGGGGGACGGCGATGGGCTGTCGAAGTATTCTTCCGTGCGCTCCTCTAACACCGACGGCGCGAATGGTCTGAAGGGCTCTCTGAGCTTCACTTTGGCATTGATCAACGCGCGCATATCTTCGCGCCTGGGGTCGGCCAGCAGGCTTCGGTTGCCTAGTGCGCGAGGTCCCCACTCCATGCGTCCCTGAAACCAGAAGACCAGACGGCCGCGTTCCAGCTCCGTCGCCACTCGATCACACAGGGCATCTTCGGAGAAGGCTTCCCAGGCCCATCCAGCGTGGCTGAGCGCCTTCCGGCAGTCCTCCTCGCTGAACTCGGGCCCTAAATAGACATCCCGCATGACTTCGCGGTGTGACAAGCCGCCACGCCGATTCGTCAACCAGAGCGCCGCGCCCAAGGCCGAACCCGCATCTCCCGCGGCTGGCTGGACATAGACCTCCCGGTAGTCCAGCTCGCGCCGGATCCGGCTGTTGGCGACACAGTTGTAAGCCACGCCACCGGCTAGACAGAGGTTCTCAGCCCTGGTCAGGCGATGCAGGTGTCGCGCCAGATGCAGCACCGCTTCTTCCAGCACAACCTGGGCACTGGCGGCGACATCGCGGTGCCGTTGCGTGAGCTCCTCACCGGGCAGCCGATGGGGGCCCAACAGTCGCTCCAGTTCAGGAAGAAAAATGCGGACCCGCGCCAGATGAAAGTCCAACAGTTTCGTATTGAGGCGAAATGAGCCATCGGGCAGCAACCGCAGCACCTGCTCTCGCAGCAGGCCGGCGAACCGTGGCTCTCCGTAGGCCGCTAGCCCCATCACGATATATTCGTCGTGGTCGGGGCGAAATCCCAGGTACGAGGTCATCGCGGCGTAGAACTGTCCGAGCGAATGGGGGAGAGCGACCCGCTTGAGAACCCTGATCTCTCTCCCCTCTCCCACTGCCAGCATCGCGGTGTGAGCTTCCGAGGCTCCATCCACAACCAGGATCGCCGCTCGTTCAAACGGGGAGACGAGGAAACTGCTGGCCGCGTGGCACAGGTGATGATCAAGATAAACCGGCCGATACCGTCCCGGCCCAACTCGCTCGCGCAGTTTGCCGGCGAGGAACGCCAGCTCGGCCCACTCTTGGCTGAGCCGCTCGACACTTCGCCGCCCCTTGACGCGAAAGAGTGTGGGCGATCGGAGCATCGCGCCCAGCGCCAGTGTGGCGCGGCGGCCCAGCACCCAATATTTCCAGGGCACTGCAATCCCGTCCACATCCGCGAGCGAGACCCCAGCTTCTCGAAGGCAATAGCGGATCGCATGGATTGGCAAGGCGGTGACGTGTTTGACCCGGACGAACCGCTCTTCCTCCGCTGCGGCCAGAATGTGGCCGTCTCGGACCAGAGCGGCCGCCGCATCGCGCATGTTTGAGAGCCCCAGGACCAGCATAGGGCGCTAGAATAAACGAGCGAGCCTGGTCTGGCAAGCTTGGAGCCTATCATGAGGTTGCATTCCTCCTCCGATTTCGGTACGGTGGCGACACGACGTTACCATCAAGCCCCTTGTGCGAGGCCACTGGATGCAAAGTGTGGAGCTTCCGACTGTTTGTCTGTACGTGATCATGAAGGCACCGTGCGCGCGCTTCGGAGCGGTCCTCTTGGCCCTGCTTCTGGCTGGGACGATGGGCTGCCAGGAAATAGCGACGAAATTGGGCAGGGCTGAGCTTCCCAACCTCGGTCCGCCGATCCCTCTTTCAGTCCGAATGCAATTCGACCCTTCATTGAGCGACGCCAAGGCCAACTATGTTGATTCCTGCAACCATCCGCGGGAGGTCCGAATCGGAGAACCCTTAGAAGACGTTCTGCTCCAGGCCGCACAACAGAATTTCAAGACCGTCTACGCGGGCCGCGGGCCAGCGGAGGCCAAACCCGACGTAGAGGTAAGGATCGCGCTCTTGCAGCCGCGTCTGAACATTAAGACTGATAACGTGTACGACCGCGAACCTGCCGATCTCACCCTTGACGCGGTGGCGACGTTCCGAGACTCATCGGGCAAGCTCCTCCTTGAACAACCGATCCAAGCGTCACGACAAGAACGGCTACTCGTCGAACCAACCCAGCAGCGGTGCGCCTACGCCAGCATAGACAAGTTTGTGCATGATACCGCCGTATCGCTCTCCATCAAGTTTGTCCGCGAGGCTCGCGCCCTGTTGGACCCAGAAAGCCAGGCCACAGCAGCCGGCCAGGCTCCGTCTGCACAAGCCGGTCAAACGACGGCCCAAGGACCGGCGGCCCTGTCGTTTAAGGCAACCATCTTGGATGAGAACAACAACCTCATTCTGGAGAGTGGCGAGCGGGTGAAGGTGCGGGTGGACCTGGCAAACGCTGGAGGAGGCCCTGCCCAAGGAGTCTCGGTGAACCTGACAGGGACGCCCCTACTGGTTTCGCAGTTTCCCTCCACTACCTTGCCGGTGGGCACCCTGCAACCAGGAGAGTCCCGGTCCGTGGAGTTCTCGGCGACGCTGCCTCAGGCAGTCCCCGCGCAGCGGGGGGAACTGGTGGTCACGATCACTGAGGCATCCGGCACGGGCCTTCCCGCCGCTCAGACCCTTGTCGCCGCGATGCGACCAGAGGTCGGAGTCGCAGGCAGATCGGCCGCAGCGCGCTACGACGATGTTGATCGGGTCCCTGCTGCCTCACCGGGATTTCAGCGTCCCAAGACCCATCTCCTCACAATCGGAATCAGCTCCTACCGTGACCGAGACATCCCTGGTCGGAAATACGCGACGCTGGACGCCGAGATGGTTGCCGCCTACTTCCAGTCGCTGGGAGGCGTCCCTGCCGCTAACGTACGGCTGTTGCAAGACCAGAAAGCGTTGCGGCCCGATATCGAGGAGGTGCTCCTGGACTGGCTGCCGCCTCGCGTGACGGCTGAATCGGTTGTCATCGTCTACTTCGCCGGTCAGGCCATGGTCGCACCATCCGGCGAAACCTACCTGGTCCCTTATGAAGGCCGATGGAATTCCACTTCGAGGCTCTACCCGCTCAAAGATCTGCAGGCCGCGCTCGCTCGGCTGAAGACGCAGCTCACCCTGTTCATCTTTGACGGTTCGGTATCAACGCTCGGCGGAGACACCCGATCACGGAGCAAGGCGCCGCAGTGGGATGCCGGTGGGGGAGGCGTTGTTCGACTGATCGGGACGACAGGCCTTCGGAACGGTCTTGAATCGGAGAAGCTGCGGCATGGCCTCTTTACCTATTACCTGTTGCGCGGCCTCAAAGGCGAGGCGGATACGAACCGTGACGGAGAGGTCACGCTAGGCGAACTGACGGCCTTTCTCGGGCAGACGGTACCGGCCGCGGCCCGAAGCACCTTCAGGCAGGAGCAGCGCCCGCTGATCCTCCCCCCCATAGACCCCGCGAGCAAGCTGGCCAGCCTCACGCTGACCAAGCCGGCAGCCGTAGCTGGATCGGATGGCCGGTAACTATTTGGTGTCAGAAAATTGGTGTCAGAAAAGAAAAAAGGCAGAGGGGAATGCCCCCTCTGCCTTTCCTCATTCCCACCCGAGCGGGAACTTACTCTGAATCCTTTTTGCAGAAGGTCCGCTCGTAGTTGATGATCGTCCAGGCTTCTTCCTCGTTGATCGCGGCAGGAATGAGCGGCACCATCCCGGTCCCCGCACTCCCGTTTTTGATCACCCAGAACAGCTCGCCGTCCTTCCGCTTCTTGTGGAACTTGCAGTTCGTGAAGTTCCGCGGGCTCGGGTTCAGAATCTGGCCGGCCGGGCCATCTCCTTTCCCTTCCTTGCCATGACAGTTAAAGCACGTACCCTTCCCTTCGAACAGCGCCTTGCCCTTCGCGATATTCTCCGGCGTGTTCGCGACCGGGTTCTTCAACGCCTTTGCTTCAGCCATCTGGTCAGGCGGCACTCTGGACTTTAACGGATCCCGCTCCTCAGCGACAGCCGCGGTGGCGGCTACGAACATGAGTGCAGTTAAAATTCCGACGGACTTCGAAACATACCCCATCGCGGCTCCTCCTTTTGTTTGACCTCACACCGATAATGAATCAACTAATGAATCAACAAAACGTCTCTAACGAGGGCAGCCGGCTAGGCCGGATACTTTTCTTCAAAGCGGCGGCACTATAGCAACGCCTCCCAATGGTTGTCAAGCCAACCTCGTGCGACCTCGAGTCAATAAATACTCAAAAAATACTCAAAGTCTATGCCACAAACAGGACAGAAGAGAATGCTTGGATTGTTCGATGGTTAGATTGTGACATGTGCTTCTCTTCCCTTGCCCAGAAGAACTGCGTGATACCTTTTTGCCTCATGCCTGTCAAACTTGCCTCACTCGAGGCGTCTTGAGTCCATCGGGGCGATGGTAAGAGCGACTTTGCGGGCTTGCTGTGCTGATGTGCGTGGCGGAAGAACGAGCAAGGCCTGATCACCTTACCTATCACCTAGCTAAGGGTGTGTCAGGGCTCACGTGAACATCGCCGGAAGAGCGGGGACCCACCGAGACTCTGCTGGGAAGGAAAACGGAAACTGACCGAGTCTTCGAGGGAATTTCAGAAGGATTCCGCCGGGTACCCATTGCAAAGCCTCGTGCAATGGGTGATGAGTCCGGAAGGGTCGCTCCGAGAAGCACGGGAGCGGCGAGTCCTGCCACACCCGCCTTCTTCACCGCTTCAGCACAATATCCCGCGCGACCTTCCCGCTTGGACCGAATGGGCCCTGCGGCTTGCCATTAAGTTCAACGCGCACGCCGCCCGCATTGCCGAGCGTTATGATGAAACGATCCTTGGCCTTCCACTTGGCTCGTTCGCCACCTCGGAGTAAGGCCTCTTGGGGACTCCCGCCATCCACTTGCACAACCACCCAGCTCAGTTCCTGCGCTTCCAACTCCAGCACGAGCGGAACGCTCGCGGAGGCAAGTTCGTCTAAGGACAGTCCCGTCGTGTGATCAGCCGGGACCGAAGCGCGCGAAGCAGGCCCGACCGGCTCAGCCGGAGCGGAAGATTTGGGAGGAGCCACGACCGGAGGCAAGGGAAGCGGCTCAGCACCGGTTGACTTGTCTGCGTCCAACTTCTCACCCCCCACGCTGACCAAAGGGTTCTGTGCCGTGGTACGCGCGACCGGTTCACGAGCGCTCTTTGGAGAGGGAACCGGGGGCTTCGCCCTGAAGGGGGCCGGCTCTGGCACCGGACGGGTGACCACAACGGCGGATTGCTCTCGGCTCAGGAGCAACACCAGTCCGAGCAGAGCCACGCCCACCGCAGCGACCACCACCTTGCGATTGGCTTTCTTCCGCCGCTCATCTTCAGCCTGCTTGAGCCGCAGGCGCTCGCGTTCCTCCTGCTTGTCATAGAACGCCCCGGCCGACTGGACGAAGCGATGCATGGCATCCTCTTCATCCAGCCCGAGGGACCGAGCGTAGGATCGCACGAAGCCTTTCGCGAAGACCTGATCCGGAAGTTTGGCAAAATTCCCCTCTTCCAGCGCTTTCACGAAATCAGGGCGGATGCGGGTCTTCGACGCCACGTCATCGACTGTCAGCCCTTTGGTCTCGCGGACCTGCTTGAAAAATTCGCCTACTGATTCCATAGGTTCTTTGCTTACCGCCTCAGTCGCTCCAGCAACTTCCCGGCCTCGGCCGCGTATTCTCCCCCCTTATCCAAACTCGTGACACGGGTCAGCGCCTCCCGAGCCTTGGTATCGTACCCAAGCCGGTAGTAGGCTCGCCCCAGCTCGAAATTCACAGCAGCCGGTGGTACGTTTGGTGGATTGACGAGCAATGCATCCTCAAACGCCTCTGTCGCGCCCTTCATGTCGCCTTCGTGCGCCAGGGCACGCCCCAAGTGAAATCTTGCTAGGTCTGGTGTTGCATAGAGAGGGTTTTCGAGCGCCCGACGGAAGGACCGCATAGCCTCGTCCCAGCGATCCTGCTGTATCAGCACTACCCCCAGGTGAGTATGGGCTTCCGAATAATCGGGAACAATCCGCAACACCTCGCGGAACTCCCCCTCGGCCTGGTTGTATTTTTCCTGGCTTGCATAGATATGTCCCAGGGCATAGTGCGCCTCTTTATGCTGCGGATTCAGCTGGATCGCCTTCTGGAATGACACAAAGGCCTTCTGACGATCGCGATCCAAGGCTGAGAGCCCTTCCTGGTAATAGCCGTTCGCCTTCTTGATTTTCTCCTCTGTGACGCACCCGACCAGCAAGCTCAATACAGCGGGCAAAACCGCCAGAACGCACGGCGCAATCAGCAGCGCCCGACTTCGCGACAGAGCTACATTTCTGAACCTTCTCCCGCTCATAAAAGATCCTCAAAATGCGTCAGCCGCTTGAATTCCCGAAACCGCGCCTCGATCTCTTTGTAATCCAACGCGCGCAGCCGGTCCAGACTAAACGCTTCCACGGTAAAGGAGGCCATCACGCTGCCGAAGACCACAGCCTGGCGAATGGAAGCCTCAGACAGGTTGTCAGTGGCCGCCAGATAGCCCATAAAGCCGCCCGCAAACGTATCGCCGGCCCCTGTCGGATCATGAACCTGCTCCAGCGGAAAGGCAGGAGCCGCAAACGTCTGCTTGTGGTTGAACAGCAAGACCCCATATTCTCCCCGTTTAATGACAAGATGCTTCGGGCCTCTCGCCAAGGTTTCCCTGGCAACCTGAGTAAGATTGGGATGGCCGCCAAGCGCTCTGGCCTCGCCGTCGTTGATGATCAACACATCCACCTGCTCTAACACGCGCCACAGCGCCTCCCGTTTGCGCTCGATCCAAAAGTTCATGGTATCGCAAGCCACCAGGATCGGGCGCCGGACCTGGCGAAGCACATCGAGCTGCAACTCCGGATCAATATTGCCCAGAAATAACATGGACGGCGAGCGGTACTGGTCAGGGATCTTCGGCCGGAAGGTCTCGAACACATTCAGGCGGGTGTCGAGCGTATGGGCCTCGTTCAACTGATGCGAATACTCCCCTTTCCAGCGGAATGTTTCGCCCGCTCGCCGTTCGAGCCCGGTCAGATCGATCCCACGGCTCTTGAGAAACTTCAGATGCTGGTCCGGAAAATCTTGCCCCACCACCGCGATCAGATCCACGCTGGTGAAGTAACTGGCCGCCGCGGCAAAATAGGTGGCCGAGCCGCCCAGGACTTCACTGACCTCGCCGAATGGGGTCTTGACGGTGTCCAGCGCCACAGACCCCACGACCAACAGTTTCCCCATGCTAACTGGTTCCTTTCTGCTTGGAAAGGTGCCGGCCAAGCAGCAAGCGCAGGCGCTTCCTCGTCCCTTTGGGAATGTGCTCAGGCGAGGTCAGGATGGCGTGCTCCAACG
>JBOHOI010000125.1:0-8070 GCA_050731155.1 Nitrospiraceae bacterium
TCCCGCTGCTGGTCCGCTACTTCGCGCAGAAGTTTGCCAGGCGGATGAACAAGCACATCGAAACCATTCCAACTGGAACGATGACCGCCTTGTCTCGATATCACTGGCCTGGCAACGTCCGCGAGCTGGAAAATCTGATCGAGCGGGCGGTGATTCTCTCTCCAGGCGTCGAATTGCACGTCCCTCTCGCTGAATTGAAGGCAGCGGCAAGGGAAGGGGCTCAGCCTGTCACCACACTCGAAGCGGCGGAGCGTGAACACATCGTACGCGCGCTCCAGGCGGCTAAGTGGATCATCGGCGGTCCCTCCGGCGCCGCGGCGAAACTCGGCATGAAGCGGACGACGCTCCAGTCCAAGATGCAGAAGCTCAGTATTTCCCGCCCTTCTTAGCCCGAATCATTCAAGAAACTTCTGCTGTTCACCCGTTGCTCTGCTCGGTGCAATGGGTGAAACGCTTGACGCCTGCACGGTTTCGCAACAAACCACCATGAATGGTTCGGGCTAGTGCCGATCCTTCGGCACGCTGACGAACTGTCGTCAGCGTCTCTTCGTCACGTCCTCACTCTCCGTCACCGGTTATCAAGAAACAAGTCCGTTCTTTTCACAACTTGGAGAGTTCCCGGACGAGTCTGTCTTCTTGGAACGGGCTTTGCCATCCATGTAGGCAGAGTCGCGATACGAAACATTCAATGATTCGAGAACTGTAGGAGGGTGCGATGAAAAAGTTATCAGAGACCGACGATTCTCAACCTGATTCGATTCTGCGAGTGGTCGATCTCATTGCGACGGTGGGAATCATGGCGATGGTTGTCGGAATCGTTCTGTTCACCCTGTTTACTCCAGGGTCCTTTGGGGCGACCTCGCCGCGAGATTTCGGAGCATCGGCATCAGTCACGACAACGTCAGAATCGTTCCAGGGGCCAGAGCGACCACCTCTTGAGACGATGGGCAAAGAGCCCATCAAGTTGAATCTAGAAACGAAGGATGCCCGCAGAATGCCATCCCAAGTGAAAGACATTCCCGGCATTGGCGGCAATCGTTCTGCAAACGAGATCCGTGCCGATGAAACCATCATGCATTTGCTCGCACCTTGGCAGTGAGGGCCTGGCTGGTTGTGTTCATATCCGACAAGGAGGCAGTTCGATGCGAAAGGATCTGAACAGGCCGGGACGCAGGTTGACTCATGACGAACTCAAGGCAGCGGAGGCCGCCTATCAAGAACGGCCGTTCAACGAAGCCTGGTCACAGGCCGCGCGGACGGTCTACGACGGCATCCTCGCCGCTAAGATCAAACTGAACCACGAGCCTTTCACGCGTGGGCTGCCTGCGCCGAACCGCGACCCGCAGGTCATGGAGGAACTGGTAGGCGCGGCCGCGCACTGCGGCGAAGGTGAGGGATTCAATGGCTTATGAGGTCATGCAGAGGACACCCTTGCTGGTCCGTTGTATGGCAGTAGGCTCACTAGCCCTGCTCCTGGGCCTCACCATTACAGAAGACAAGAGTTACAGACGGCAGGAATTACAGAAGGCAAAAGTTCGGGTCATGTTAGGCATCAATCAAATAAAGATTAATTATCAGAAGGAGCTCACGGCCATGAAACGCCACCCTGCAGTGCTTCTCAGCAGCAGTCTCTTCTTTGCCGCGGCCCTGCTGGCTGGCTGTGCAGCGGAGCCGAACGCGAAAGCCGCATCCCAATCATCAGTACTGACACAGCACAGCGTTTCATCGAGAGACGCCGGAAACCTGGCCTTCGCCTATCGCCGCCAGGCCAAGGTCCTGCGCGATTTGGCCAGTCGCCTTGAAGTCGAGGCAGCCTGGTATCAGCAGCAACTGGGGGCGGACCATGAACGGACCAGACAGAGTCGCGAAGCCGCGAACGCAATCTGGGCGGCGGCTGAGGAGGCTGATGAGATGGCGCGGACCTACCAGCGGCAATTGCCACATGGACGTGTGTATTAAACGGTGGTCACAAAGTCGATTTTCAAGACAGATGATACATGGTCCGGGTTGGACCTGCGGACCGTTGAAGATAGGGAGGCAGTCGATGGCCACGGCAGTCGGAGTTCCAGCGAAAAACCTGAAACAGGAGAATCCCGCAGGGTGGAGGCAACTCGCCAGCGCGACGAGATGTTCGCGCTGCGGAGGCCTCATGGTCATCGAGCAGTGTTTCGATTTCCGCGATGACACCGGCCACCTCGATTTCCTGGCGCGGCGCTGCGTGCAATGCGGGGAGGTCATCGATCCGGTCATCCTGCAGAACCGTCAGCGGCAGCTACCGGTCGGGCGCGGCGCGGACCGCAGCAGTTCCGGTCTTTCACAGTCAAAGGAAAGGAGCTGACGCCATGTCCTGGTTGGTTGTGTTGATGCCTTTATATGGATTCCCCCTTGTGCTGCTGCTCATTCTACTCACGATGGACCGGCTGCAGTGGAAATCAGGGTCGAGAACGAGTCCAGAACGACAAGGGAGACTCGCTACTTTTTCGAGCAAGGTGGCTCCATGCAACTGACAATGAACAGGAGAGTAGCCTTGCGACTTGATGCAAGAAACAGGAGGACGCTATGAGACAGGTGATTCTGACTCTCTTCGTGCTAGCAACAGGAACCCTCGCACTTACATTTGCCACAGGCCAGGATCTGAACGCTCAGACAATGGGGCCTCAAGTCACCACGCTGTTAAAGACCGATGTCGCAGGAGTGGAGGGCAAGGAATGGAATGTCATCACCGTCGAGCTGGCACCTGGAGCGGTGGACGCACGGCATTCCTATCCCGGTGTCGAGCTCGTCTATGTTCTGGAAGGCGCAGGATTCTTGGAAGTGGATGGTAAGTCTCCGGTCGCATTGAATCCCGGGGCTGTCGCTGCGCTCAATCCGAAACAAATCCACCTTCTCAAGAACGCAAGCCAGACACAGACGCTGAAAGTCCTCGTCGTTCTCCTCCATGAGAATGGGCATCAACGTCCCATGCTCGCAAACCAAAGAGCGCCAAGGCACCAGGGGGGTGGGGGGTCAATGTCGAATGGGGACCTCAGGCAGCAAAAGGCCACCGAGCAAGACAATTCAACGCACACAGGATTGGTATTTTGAGGACGCTCCATGCAACCGGCAAGGAACAGGAAAAGCAGCCCGTCCTCTTACTTCCATACACTCGTTCTACGCGGGAAGGGATTCTCGCGGGGCTGGCCGCTTGCCAGCCACATCGAGGCCTGGCGGGCGCATCAAGGGATGCCGGATCGGACCAGGCACACGTCTGTGGGGACCGAAAAGAATTTCCGACGTCCTATGAGATTAAGTCGCTTCCTCACTGCCTGGGTCATTGCGCTCACTTTAGCTGAAGCTCTGACTTGTCTTGCAAGCGAGAGTCCCGCCCAGGATTCTACGATGAGTTCACAGGCAACGACTGGCCTATCAAAAGGTACCTGGGAGTTGAGCTTGGCAACCGGCTACACGTACACCTATCGACGCACCGATAGCCACACCACCAAACTCAAAGGCGTTCCCGTCATCCTTGGAGTGGGGGTCGTCGCCACTGACCCCATTGGCGACTCCTGGTACCGAGGGCAAGTGACCTTGGGCGGGGAAGTTCAATTCAACCAATACGTGGAGCCGCTGAGCACCTATCTCGCGGCAGTTACCCCCACGGTGAAGTACACGTTTCTCGCCTCGGACCGGCTGCGTCCGTATGTCGAAGCGGGAGCTGGGCTCGTCTGGACGGATCTGGGAGATCGCATCCCGGAGAAAGGCTCACAGTTTAATTTCAATCTCCAGGTCGGGGCTGGGCTCTCCTACTTCGTCGCGCCAACGGCCTCGGTCAATCTGAGCTACCGCTTCCAGCACATCTCCAACGCCGGCACAGCCGAGCCAAACCATGGGCTCGATGCTGGTGTGGTACTGATTGGCATCTCGAAGTTTTTCTTCTGATGGGAGATGAGTTTGCGGTTCGTTGCGAAGGAAAAAGGGGACAGGGTGAGCTACCCCATCTAGCTTTCGATGATCTAGGTCTACAAAGGAGTTCATCATGGAATGTACACACTGTCATGGCTTCATGGTGAAAGAGCGCTTGTACGATTTACTCGAGAACGATGGGCAGTTCTACGTCAGCGGATGGCGATGGGCTTATCGCTGCGTCGCGTGTGGCAAGGTCTCTGACTGGGTCATCGAGCAGAATCGGCAGATTGCGGCTAAAGCGGTGACTGTGAACCAGCGGAAAAGGAACGCAAGGAACGCAGAGGCAGGGGCGGCATGAGCGATGACCCTGGCTCCTGCAGATGGTGATCTTATGAATAGCAAGACTCGGGGGAACGGTGGGTCCAAAAGGATGGGATGGGTTGTTGGCAGTGTCAGCCTGTTGCTCCTCATCAGTGCTGGAGGACTTGAGCTCTTTGCACAGCAGACGCTCGGGCAGGCCAGTGTGGCCACCATACTCCTGGCTCTCTATCTGGCTTCCTTGTTGTATGTCGTGGGTCTCGTTGGCTTGGTTGTCCTCTCAGTGTGGTGGCTCGTGGGGTGGCTGCGCGTGAGGGGGAAACGAGCTGCCATGAGCGGATATGCCCCTGCTGAGCTGAAGAGCCGAAGGCTCGAAAAAGAGCAGGAAGGTCCTCAATTTCAAGAGCACGGCGTGGCTCCTGTTGTTCCGAGCCGATCGTCCAGGGAGAGCGATGACCGGAACAAGGCTACCAGTCCATCCAGAGTCGCCTGAGCAGGTTGTGCAGCCTACGCAAGTTCGAAGGAAAGAAGTCCCCTAAACCTTTCTGCTTGCAGCTATAACAAAAGGAGGCGATCTCAATGGAAACAATGAAGGCAATCCGAATCCATGCATATGGTGGTTCTGAGGTCATGAAGTATGAGGAGGCCCCACGCCCGAAGCCGGGGCCGGGCGAAGTCCTGATACAAGTCCACGCAGCCGGAGTGAACCCGGTGGACTGGAAATTCCGACAGGGTTATCTCAAAGTTAGGCGGCCAAAGGGAGTTCCAGTGGAGATACACAGATGAGCGGCTCCTCCGAAACCGAATTCCCCGGCAAGCGCGCGCTCGTGACCGGCGGCACCAAAGGCATAGGCGAAGCCATAGTTCAACGCCTCAGAGGTTCGGGAGCAACGGTCGTCACCACGGCTCGATCCACCCCCCATGACCTGCTTCAGCCGGATCTGTTCGTGGAAGCCGACCTCAGCACGGCCGAGGGTGCGGAGAAGGTCGTCAGCTATGTGCGGGATCGCCTCGGCGGCGTCGACATTCTGGTCAACAATGTCGGAGGGTCTTTGGCACCGGGCGGAGGTTTCGCCGCACTCACTGACGAGCATTGGCAGCACGCGTTGAGCAGCAACCTGTTTGCCGCCGTTCGTCTCGACCGTGGGCTGCTTCCGTTGATGTTGGAGCAGGGAGCCGGCGTGATCATCCACATCTCATCGATCCAGCGGCGCCTCCCGCTGTTTGAGGCGACCCTCGCTTATGCAGCCGCGAAGGCGGCGCTCAGCAACTACAGCAAGGGTCTTTCGAATGAGGTCGGACCGAAGGGCGTCCGGGTCGTCAGCGTTGCGCCGGGATTCATAGAGACCACTGCCGCAACAGCGCTGATCGACAGACTGGCGGCGAAGTCCGGCACCGACCGGAATACGGCGCGCGAGCAATTGATAAAGTCACTCGGCGGTATCCCGCTTGGCCGTCCGGGCTGACCGGCAGAGGTCGCCGAGCTGGTCGCCTTTCTCGCCTCTGATCGCGCAGCATCGATCACCGGAAGCGAGTAGGTCATCGACGGGGGCACCATCCCGACGATCTGACGGAGATTGCACAACTCGTCGATTCAGGAAAATTGAGGTCAATCGTGGAGATCGTGTTGGCACTCTCGGAAGCGCGCCGTGCGCACGAACTCAGCCAGACAGGGCACAGGCGCGGCAAGATTGTCTTGCGTGTCGTATAGAAACAAGGGTCTTAGGCCGACGTGCATGCGACATTAGGCCGTCGCTGTGAGAGGAGCAATCATGGACTTACACCTGTCTGGCAAGCTCGCGCTGGTGACCGGTTCGACTGCGGGTATCGGTCTAGCGATTGGTTCGACCCTGGCCGGTGAGGGCGCGATGGTGATTATCAATGGTCGGTCAGAAAAGCGTGTGACTGAGGCTATCGAGAAAATCCGGCAGAAACATCCTCACGGCAAGGTGGAGGCGCTCATCGGCGACCTGAGCAAAACGGACACGGTGAAGCAAGCCACCAGTAGCTTTCCTCATGTGGACGTTTTGATCAATAACCTCGGCTCCTACGAACTGAAGGCCTTCGAGGACATCTCGGATGAGGCTTGGACGGCGATCATCGAAACGAACTTCATGAGCGGCGTGCGCTTGAGCCGTTATTACCTCCCGAAGATGAAGGCGAAGAACTGGGGCAGGATCATTTTTATATCGAGTGAATCAGCCATCAATATTCCCGTTGAGATGATCCACTATGGGGTTACGAAGACCATGCAACTCGCGTTGGCTCGCGGTCTGGCGGAAACCACGGCAGGCACAGGCGTGACGGTCAACTCCATCTTACCAGGACCAACGCGATCCGAAGGAGTGGAGGGGTTCGTCAGCCACATGGCGAAGTCTCGCAACGTGGAGCGGTCTGTGGTGGAGAAGGAGTTCTTTGAGGCTATCCGACCCAGTTCGCTGCTCAAACGGTTTGCCACACCAGAGGAAGTGGCCGCGCTGGTGGCGTTCGTAGCGAGCCCGCTGTCCTCTGCCACGAACGGAGCGGCGCTCCGTGTGGACGGTGGAGTGGTTCGCTCGATTATTTGATCAGATTTTCATGAGGGAGGACGCTCTATGCAACCGGTAGGGAACAGGGAAAGTGGGGTGTCACCTTATTCTGTCCATCAATTGCCTTGGGCCAAGCCGAACGACCGCGTCAAAGCATTGACAGTGGCAATCCTTTCTTTGTGGTTCTTGTTTGCTCTTTCCTGTTCCTTGCTTGGAGTTTTTGACAGCAAGCAGCGTCCTCCGATCCCGTTGGGAGCGGCGGCGATTCTGCCAGTGGTCATCTATGCAATCTGTTATCTGAGATCGACCGAATTCCGGCAATTCGTTCTTGCGGCAAACCTTCGCGTCCTCACCCTTGCTCAAACTTGGAGAGTAGGAGGCGTTGTGTTCCTGATCCTTCATCATCAAGGCCTCCTGCCCGGGGTCTTTGCCCTTCCTGCGGGATGGGGAGACATAGCGATCGGAGCAACTGCGCCTTTAGTAGCCTGGGCCATTTCGTCCAAGAAAAGTTTCCCGAAAGAAATCTTCGTTTCGTGGAACGTGCTAGGGATGCTCGATCTGGTGGTGGCTGTCACCCTGGGTATTCTTGCATCAGCCAGCCCGTTAGGCGTCTTAGCCGGAGAAATCACGACTGAGGTGATGGGCACGTTCCCGTTGAGTCTGGTTCCAACATTCTTTGTCCCTCTGCTTATCATTTTTCACTTAATTGCCTTGGGTCGTGTCTGGAATGAAGCTCAAGAGTAAGGAATCACGCAGTCAGACAAAAAGGAGGCATGACGATGCAAGGTTACGGTGAGAAGAGGAGGAAATAGATGGCATTACTCACGGGAAAAGTCGCGATTGTGACGGGAGCATCCAATGGGATCGGCCGCGCCATTGCGGAACGGCTCGCTCAGGAGGGTGCCACGGTCGTGGTGAACTATGGAAAGAGCGCGGACAAGGCGAAGGCGGTGGTTGCTGGGATTGAGTCAAAAGGCGGCAAGGCTGTCGCGATACAGGCCGACATGAGCAGGGTTGCGGATGCCCGTCGGCTGGTTCGAGAGACGGTGCTGCGCTTTGGACGGCTCGACATTTTGGTGAACAATGCCGGGATGGTTATCTTTAAGCCGTTGCTCGAAACGACCGAACAGGAATTCGACCAGATCTTTGCCTTGAACGCCAAGGGGTCGTATTTCGCCATGCAAGAAGCAGCGAAAGTGATCGAAGACGGAGGCCGGATCGTGAACATTTCGACGGATGGAACCCACATGGGTTTCGCCGGTGTGACGGCCTATCTTGGTACCAAAGGTGCGCTCGAACAGTTCACCAAAGGGCTGGCCCATGAACTGGCACCTAAGGG
>JBOHOI010000126.1:0-8041 GCA_050731155.1 Nitrospiraceae bacterium
GGCTGGCCGGGGGGGGCCAGGTCCCGCGCTGGATCGCGGTGAGTTCCGTTCGCAGGATGTCCAACTCCCGTTCGGCGGTTTCCAGCCGCGGCCGGATCTCTCGATCAGCCGCGAGAAACTTGCGATGCTTCTTGAAATAGTCATCCATATTGCCCTGCGGTCCTTTGGCAGGATCCAGCGGAATCACCAGCTCCGGCATGTCCGGATCGAAGTAGTCCACCACGGTCAGCCGATCTTGCCCCTTTGCGATTCGGCGAAGGTTGGCCTTCAGGAGCTCCCCATAGCGGTCGTAGTCCCGGTACCGGCCTAGCTTGACGAGATCCTCCCCGAGCGCTGCAATGCGACGACTGGTTTTTTTGATGCCCTTGCGAACGTGAGCCAGCCGTGCTTGTTGCATCCTTGTGCGCGCGAGTTCCTCCGCTCGTTGCTGATACCGGCGCTCAAGAGCGGCAGAGACCGGAAAGGGTATCTTCTCATCGAGCTCGGGCGGTACTCCTGAATCTCTTTCGCCGTCGGTCCCGATCCGTGCGTCTCTCCGCGCGCGAGGGGGACGATAGGGCTGGCCGGCTTTCTCGCGCTCGCTCTTCAGGGCCGTGAGGATTATGTCCTCGGCATCCAGCACAAGTAGATCCGCGCTTCTCCCGGTCAACTCTGCCATCAGCGAACGGAGCCCTTCTGGCGCCGCTATCCTGATGCGGACGATGCGGTCCCCCTGAACCTGCTCGATGCCGTCAATGTGTCCGCCCTGGATATGCGCCCGTAAGTACTGGCAGAACGGCGGCGGTGAAGCGGGATTGGGAAGGCGCCGGCTGAGGAGATGGAGCCGAGCTGATTCTGGGTCAGCCGAAAGAAAGAGCGACAGCGTGTGTCCTGTTGCTCGGACCTCCAACGTGATCGCATGCGGCGTGGGTTGAAAAACCTTCTGGACCCACCCGTCGGTCAGGGCTGGCTTGATTTCCGCCACAACTGCTGTGATCTCTTGCGCTGATAAGGACACGCACTGCCCTCACGTTGCTATGAATGAACAAGCACAGTCTGATGGTAACGGAGCCTAAATTCAAGGTGATGGCAAGCTGGCAAGATGGTCCTTCCTGCGGTGCGGCAAATTGTCACCCGTTTGGGGACACATCTGTCTCACATTTGCCTATGGATATTGCTGGACGTGGAAGGAACCTCGAAAAAACAGGGCCTTTCAGCAGGCACCGACATTGCAGGTCCAGCGGCTAGGGATCAGGACAGACGCCTCGTGAAGAGCCACGTTCTGTTGACCAGCAGCCGTGGTGGGTGGCGCGCACGGTCGTCCGGTGCGCGGAAGAAGGAGGCCCTGCTCATGAAATGTCGCCGATGTCATGGGTTGATGGTGGTGGATCACTTCATTGATATTGAGAACACCGGACATCTCTGGCTATGCGGCTGGCGATGTGTGAGCTGCGGGGATGTGGTGGACCCAGAGATCATGCTGCAACGCCACATCCAGCGTTCGCGGCTTGGCCGGATGGCTCGGTCTTTGACGAGGAAAGCCAGAAAACCATTCGATCTGGTCAAACTGAGCGCGTAATTGCCTGAGCCCTAACCCGCCTCGCCATCGAGGTGGGTTAGGAGGGCTCCTCGCTCTTCTCCTCTCGTCAGCGGTTCCCTTCGAATCCCTTGCTTATCTGCTGAGCATCCTGCATGGACAGAGTCCGTTCCCCTGGCGTAGAGTGCCTCCGAATTCCCTCTTTCATGGACACCTCAGACATCAAACAACTGGTCGAGGTTGGGGTGAGCCATCGCTATGCCCAAGAGCATGGGTGGGTGGTCAATGCCATCACCGGATTCCTGTCTGCCTATTACATGGAAGATCCACGGTTTCGCGTCACGCGGCGTTTTCAGGAACTGGAGACGGGCATGTATGTCTGGGTCTGTGAGATCGAGGGGGCCATGTCGATCCAGCGGATGGTCAAACGACTCCAATTGGATATTCCGCCGGCCACCGTTCACCACTCTGAGGCATCCACCAGCGGTCTGAGGCGATACACCATTGACCTGGTCGAAACGGTTCGCGAGGCAGGCTGATCGTTACTTCACGACTTCAGATTTGCAGTGCCAGCCATCACCTTTGACGGCGTTGACGGCAGCCGCCAACTGTGCTGGGTTCACCTTGCCGGCCTCTACGGTCACGACGGCGTGGCCTCTCTTGCTGCCGAGATCAACCCCTTTGACTCCCGTCACATTCATCAAGGCCTTTTGGACGTCTCCTCCGTAAAACTCGCAGAATTTTCCCCCCAGGGTGAGCGTGACCTGCTGGTCTGCCGCTACAACCAGCGTGGGTAACATGAACATTGCGCACGCCACGGCTAGGGAGAGGTTTCGCGCGTGAGTCATGCGATACCTCCTTTCTCTCTCTGACTCGGCTTGGTTGTCCGCTACGTTCGACCTGAGTTGAAAAAATCCGATCAGATGTCTTTCGTGAGGCTTGCTCCTGTGGTTGGAGAAGTCTGATCGGAATCGCAGCGAAAAGCAAGACCACAGGCTGGGAGGGCTGGTAAGATGGCCCAATGAAACTTTTTGACTCCGCGTTTCTGTCATCACTGGTCCAGGATTTCCGTAAATCCATGCGGAATCTTTTGGACGACCTCTGTGACGATCTGGAGGAACATTATCCGGACCATATCGTAGCCTTGCGGTTACCGGTGACCTATTTCCGTTGGGTGGGCCGGTCGCTCAGGCAGGAAGACTATTCCGGCTGGAAAGTAGTTGGGTGGATCGAGGAGTTGAATGATCTGGTGTATTTCATTGACCTCCGTGAGCAGCTCCGCCGGGAAAAGCGTCCTCGCCAGTTCGCAAAGGAACTTTTGGCCGAGTGCACTGAGCAGTTCTACGAAAACAGTTATCTCGACGAACTGTTCCCCCAGGGGGAACCTGAGTCGGCCGGGCTTGCGCGGCGTCTGGCGGGCCTCTCTGCGCGCCTAGCGCGACAGGTGATCCAAGAGTCGCTGTTTCTCGTGCCGGGCCTCCCCTGTGTCTGGCTGGAGCAGGAGGGGAAGCGGACATGGACGGTTCCCATGGATTTCGGACCGAGCTTCGAGCAAGCCGAACTGTCGGCGTGTATCCCGTTTGGGTTAGAGGGAGCCTATCTGGCGCCGCCGCGTACGCTCCAAAAATTCTTAAGCGGCCGGCCCAAGCGGGCAACGATGGAGGTCACTCGCGAAGAAATGCGCATCCGCGCCGGAGGAAAGGTCTCCGCCGTCTATTCATCCGACCGATATCCGCAGTGGCAGTGGCGTGAAGTCTCTCTGCAGTGGGTTCGGCCCGCCAGTGCCGCCTGGCCCGGCGGCCTCGCGTTGGGCCCCGCCCTTATATATGGAAGGGACAAAACGCCTTCGCAGGTCGCTCCTGCGCCATCCAGCGTGGCGCCTCGCCTTGATCGCGCCCTGACGGTAATCGAAGCTGCCTGGCCGGAGGGATACCGGAATCTGGTAAGTCTCACGACCCGTATTGTGCCGCTCAACGCCCACGGCGTGGTGAGTTTCAGCTACCGTCATCGGCCGGGCCTCTCCTTCATCAACACCTTCGAGCGGGATGGACTCGATCTGATCGACGATCTGGTGCATGAAAACAGCCATCATCATTTGAATCTGTTGCTGCGGAAATACGTCATGCACCGCCGTGACCGCAATCAGGAGATCTTTTATTCCCCGTGGCGGCACAGCCTGCGGCCGTTACGCGGCATCCTCCACGCGACCTTCACCTTCACCATGGGCGCGATCCTCTTTGAACGGCTCTCCTCCTGGGCCGAATCCGGTCACGCGACACTCTCCAAGGAGCAAGTCCTCCGCGCCCGCTTCCGCTGTCTGGAGGAAGTGGCATCGGTGGACTATTCGCTCCGAGACTTAGACTATGCGGGAAGGAAGCTCGGTTGGGTCACTGGCGCGGGCTCGGCGCTGGTGCGCTTACTCACACGAGAACTGGAACGGGTCAGGAAAAAGATCGCACCGTTTGAGAAGGTCGTGCTACGTTCACGCCACGGGACTGACCTTCGGCGACATCGTCGGGAATTATGGGACGCAAGGAAGACTTACGGACCGGTTGAAAAGCGGTGAGATAGCTCCTGCCACCTTCCGACTTCCTCCAAGGCTGCGTGATGCTTCACGTACCGATCAGATAAGATGTCCTCAAAACGCCCATCGTCCTGGAACGCACTTGAAGAAAATTGATGGAAAGGAGTCGCGATGGTTCCAGGCCAGGGACCTCAACCTTGCCTCCATCGCTCCTAAAAAAGATGTTTGTAAGAAGCAATGCTGCTAATCCATAAAGAGCATGTTGCATGGTCGCTGACGTAATGAAGTTGGCAATGCGGTCATGTTTCAGAGATGTAAAGGCCGCCCACCATTCCAAGCTCTGTCCTGATTGGGGCGGGGGATGAAAAGGCTGTAAGACTAGGTTAAGAAGATTCACAGTGACGCTTCGAGTTGATGCTGAAAAGGGTGGTTGTTCAAATGCTTCACGATAGTCACGCATATTGAAAAAATCCCCATTGGTCTGTCTTTCTGTCAGCCTACAAGCAAGAGTCTGATCCTGAATCAGTTGCCTGGCGAGCCACTTCGTCAGCAAGGCGTTTCCAACACTATCGAATTCCACCCCGATCGCAACAAGCAAGTTCATCAGTTTATATGAGTACACGTCGAGATGCTCGTTGGCCAACTGGACGTATTCGCAGATATCCATGAATTCGTCTTCGAGACGTTGGTACTCTTTCCAGGCAAGTTCTTCGGGTTCCATTTTTCAGTCTGTTAGTTTTGAAAAGAGCTGGTAGCAGACCTAATCAGATGTCAGCCAGCTTGAAACGGCCAGCCAACGTGGCCGCGTATGAAGACGTGAAACGTTCAACGTGGAGCGTGAATCGGAAACAACCGAGGGCCATTGTCTTCCCATCAGGACTCCGTTATCATACCGGAGTATGAAGAGCAATATGGTGAGAGCCGGTAAATCGGCAACCATCCAGAAGCGGAAGCGTCCTTCTGCCGTTCAAGCGGTTGATGTGGAGAGCAAGGTCAAGCAGTCGTTTGCTCGCCAAGTTGAGGCATTCATCAAGCGCTACCGTCCTGCCTTGGAAGCCCTCGCCAAGCGGTGATCTACCTTACGGCCGAGCAGGTCCTATTCCTGCACGATCGGCTCGTCGAAGAAACCGGAGGGGTGCACGGGGTTCGGGATCTTGGCGGGCTAGAGTCTGCGCTCGCGCGTCCGCAGGCTGCGTTCGGCGGCACTGAGTTCTATCCCGATCTAATGACGAAAGCCGCTGTTTTGATGGACGGCCTAATCCGGAACCATCCGTTCATTGATGGGAACAAACGGACTGGCATTGCAACAGCCGCGCTGTTTCTTCAGGTCAACGGATACCGCCTTACCGCTACGAATGCGGAACTTGAGGACTTCGCGCTCCGAGTCACAACCGCCAAACCAGATGTCGCGGAAATTGCCGAATGGTTTCGCGCCAAGACGAGACGGGTGCAGGCTCCCTAAGTATTCACAATCATCACTCAGCATTCATCATTCAGCACTGAGACTACGGTTCCACCACAACGTCCACAAACGCCGGCAGAGAATCCGCCCCCTTCTTGTCGGAGACGCGAAGCTTGAACCGGAAGAGCCGCGTTTCCGACACCTGCGGGGCTGCGAAGGAAGCCCTCGGCATGTTGACGTCCAACAGCGGGACTTTGCTTCCCCGCACCTGGCTCCAGGCGTAGAACAGCGCCTCTCCCTCGGGGTCTCGGCTCTTCAGCCCGTTCAGTTCGACTTTCGTGCCGGCCTTCACGGTCCGGTTTTGACCGGCATCGGCGATCGGCGGTTCGTTTGGTTCGTCACCGACCTCAACGATGACCTCGAGATCCTCCTTCTTGCCTCGATTGGTGACGGTCAGGGTAGTTCGGCCGTTGCCCATCAGTTGAAGAAGCCCGAACTGCTGATGGACCTTGATGACCTTTTCGTTGGAGGACCGATAGGAGGTTCCAGTGGTTGGTGACGCAATCGGCCGGATCACACCATCCGAAAATTGGCCGACCACCGGAAGCTCGATGATCTTGCCGAGCGTATCCACCTGGCCGTAGCCCTCTACCTGACCTGCCCGCCCCAGGCGCAGCGGCTTGTCCGTTTCGAACTCGATGGAGGTGAGTTCGGCCTCCGGCTCAACCCGCACCAGAACCTCGTCGAACACGGATCTGGTCCCGAGGCGCCCTCGGGAGATTTCACCGACCGCCAGCAGCCTCACGACGCCGATCGCTTCCTTCGGCACCGGGAGTTTCCCGCCGAACGGCGGATCGGCTTCTGCGGTGGCAACCAGTAGAGGCGTCGCCACGATCGAACCTCCGGCTGCACTGTCTTTCGTCAAGAACTTGTCAATCGCGATCTTCTCCTGGGTTGGCACTGCCGGTTTCTCGTACTCGTCCTGTTCCACGAGCGTGTCGCCAAGTTCGGGATACCAGTAATAGCGGACCTTGATGACGCCGGGGTTCTGACCCAGGTCCACCTTGACTGTGACCGCCTTCCCTGATTTTAAGACGCTGTTCTCAGCCGGCTCCACGATGTTGAAGGCCAACGCCTGCCCGGAGGGCAAGCCAAGTAAAAAGGCAAAAGTGAAAAGGCAAAAGTTACGAGCCCACTTTTTACTTTTTACTTTTAACTTTTTACTTGTCATCATCACCTCTCGAGATGGAATGGGACATCGGTGAGGATGACGCGTTCCTTGAAGAGCAAGGCCGCCTTGAGCATCAGCGCTCGCTGGTTGTGCAGGATGTTTTGCCACCATCGAGCCGGTAGGATTTCAGGCAGGACCACGGTTATCCAGGCTTGCGGGTCCTTCTGGAGCACCTCTTCAATATAGTCCAGGAGTGAGCCGAGCACGGAACGGTAGGGAGACGGCAAGACGACCAGATGAACGCCGCATCCCCATTGGGCCCACTGGATTTCGATCCGGGCGGTCTCTTCCTTATCCACGTCAACCAGGACCGCGCGGATATCTCCGGGTCGGCTTCGCGCGTAATCCACGGCCCGGATGACGGCGCGATTGACGCCGCTGATGGGAACGAGGACTGTGTTTCGTCTCGGGACAGGAGGACGGTGGTCCCGTTCCAAGGCGATCTGTTCCGCTACTGCCCGATAGTGGTCATGCACGGTACGGAACCATATAATGATCAGCGGAATCAGGGCCACGACGATCCAAGCCCCATGCAGGAATTTGGTGCTGGCGATGATCCCAGTGGCGACGGCGGTCGTCACGGCTCCCACACCGTTGACGATCAGCTTTTTGCGCCAGTGCCGCCCTCGCTTGACCAGCCACCGGCGGACCATGCCGGCCTGCGCGAGCGTAAAAGACAGGAAGACGCCAACGGCGTAGAGTGGAATGAGCGCATGCGTATCACCCTGGAACAGGATGATCAGGAGGCAGGAGAAAAAGCCCAGGATCATGATGCCGTTCGAAAAGACCAACCGGTCGCCCATGAGAGCCATTTGGTGTGGCATGTAGCTATCCCGGGCCAGGATAGAGGCCAGACGAGGGAACCCGTTGAAGGCGCTGTTGGCTGCCAGGATGAGGACCATCATCGTCGAGGCCTGGACCAGGTAATACAGTGGCCCTTCCCCAAAGGTCGCTCGGGCGATCTGAGAGACAACCGTCTCGTCTTCCTTCGGAAGTATTCCAAAGTGGTAGGCCAGGGCGCTGATGCCAAGGAACATGGTCCCCAGGATCGTTGCCATGCCGGCAATGGTCAGGGCCGCATTCTTGGATTCAGGCCGTTTGAAGGTCGACACACCGTTTGAAATCGTCTCCACGCCGGTGAGCGCCGTACAGCCTGAGGAGAAGGCGCGGAGGAGCAAGAAGAGCGTCAGGCCTTCAACTGCCGGCACAGGATTGCCGCCTTGCCCCGCCGCCATCGGTCCCGACCGGCCTAAGAGGAATTGCGCGAGCCCGACGGCGAGCATCACGAGGATGGCGCCGATGAACAGATAGGTAGGTAGGGCGAAGATTCGGCCGGATTCACGGACCCCCCGGAGGTTCACGATCACC
>JBOHOI010000127.1:0-8025 GCA_050731155.1 Nitrospiraceae bacterium
GTGGATGTCCTCGGGCTTTGGATTTTCAACATCGAGCGCCTTTTGGGTGGCCAGGAAAATCATGCGGTTCCCTGCCAAGGCCGCCTCGATCGCTTTGATGGACATCTCTCGGCCCACGAACAGTGGCAGCACCATGTAGGGAAAGACGACGATATCCCTGACCGGAAGGAGGGGGAGTTGCTCCGGAGTCTCGATATTCTGAAGGTCTTGTGGCTCGCGTTCGGTCGGTTCCGCCATCGGAATCACGCCCTCTCAAACTGACCCTGATGGTTCAGCACGACAACCTCTCTGGGCTGTGTAGGTGCGCCCGGCTTTGGACTCGAATCATTGGGCATTTAGGGATGACGCACATCCAGCGACCGGCGCAGCTCTTTCAGATACTTGGCGAAGGGAGGCCCGAGGGTTGGATTCTTCAGCGCGAATTCGACGGTGGCTTGCAGGAACCCCAGCTTGTCCCCCGCGTCATGACGCTGTCCCCGAACCTCATGAGCATACATCGGGGCTTTCTGGGCAAGCACGCGTAGCGCATCAGTCAGTTGAATCTCACCATTCTTCCCTGGTGAGGTTCTGCGGAGAATTGGAAAGATGTCCGGCGATAGCACATACCGTCCGATCACCGCGTACTGAGATGGTGCATCGGCCGGAGCGGGTTTTTCAACCAAGTCCAGCACCCGATGAAGCCCAGGAGCCATTCGTCGGTTGGCCACGATGCCATATCGGCTGACCTCGGCTCGAGGGACTTTTTTGACGCCCAGGACTGCTCCCTTACGCGTGTTATAGACGTGAATGAGCTGGGCCAGGGCCGGGATGGGGGCGTCGATCACCTCGTCTCCCAACATGACGGCGAACGGCTCGTTGCCGATGAGGTGCTGGGCACACAACACGGCGTGTCCCAAGCCCAACGCTTCAGATTGTCGGATGTAGCAAAAGTTCGCCAGCTTGGCGATTCGCTGGATGTCGTTCAGAAGCTGGCTCTTCCCGTTTCCTTTGAGATTTTCTTCGAGCTCGAACGAACGGTCGAAATGGTCCTCAATCGCCCGCTTCCCGCGCCCCGTGATGATAATGATGTCCTCGATGCCCGATGAGACAGCTTCCTCCACTGCGTACTGGATCAGCGGCTTATCGACGAGGGGGAGCATCTCCTTGGGGGAGGCCTTGGTTGCTGGGAGAAAGCGGGTGCCGAGTCCGGCGGCCGGAATGAGGGCTTTGCGGATCGCAGAGGAGGACATGGTTGGATACTAAGGATGGGTCTGAGAAAAGTCAAGGACGCTGGCTAATGGCGACCCGGGGTATGATTGGCAGCGGGACCTGATGAATTTTCTTTACATTAACGCAACCGGCCAATATAATTCACAAGTTTTTCAACGTCTTTCATCTTGGCTCCGATGGGTGTGCCGGTGCGGCGGGAAGTGTGGGACCGGCTGTGAACCGAGTTTGCCCTGCAGAAGGATGTGGCAATTCCAATGACTTCCCATCAAGGTGAAGCGGGTGTCATTAAATGCACTTCTCTCACGGGCTTTGACGCCTGGGAGTCGGTCTCCAGGAACGTACGTCAGTGGGTCCATACAGAAGGACCGCAGTGACCGAGGCTGGGGGGAGCCGATGGCAGGCGCTTGTGGTGGTTATGGCTGCCGGGCTGGTGTTTCCATCAGCCAGCGTTGTGCATGCCCAGGATCTCGTCTTGAAGGTCAAGTCGGTGGAAGTGCGGGGAAACAAGCGCATCGAAGAGCCGGCGATCCGTGGCCGCCTGTCGCTGAAGGTCGGTGACCCCTATACGGCCGAGGCCATCCGGGCGCAGATTCGACTCATCTACGAGATGGGGTTTTTTGAAGACGTACAGAGTGAGACTGAATCGGTCGCGGACGGAGTGGCGGTGACGTTCGTGGTGCGAGAGAAACCGTTCATCACCGAGATCGTGTTTGATGGCAATGAGAACCTCAGTGAAGACAAGTTGAAGGAAAAGATCACCATCCGCAACCAGTCCTTTCTGGACCAACAACAAGCCAAAGAGAGCGCCGAACGCATAAAACTGGCCTATCAGGAGGATGGATATTACAATGCACAGGTGACTCCGATCATTCTGGCCTTGGAGGAAGACCGGAAGCGGCTGACGTTCTTTATTAAAGAGGGCGAGCGGGCAAGGATCAAAACGGTCACCTTCGAAGGGATGAACGTTGTCACGAAGAAAGAGTTCTTCAAAGTCCTGGCCACCCGCGAGTGGGTCCCGTGGTACGGCATCATCACGAAATTTCAGATCCCCTCCGTCTTTTCGGATGCTGGCCTTCTGAAGCGGGAAGAGCTGGTCAATGATGTCGAGCGAATCCGTGAGGTCTATCTGAACAAAGGCTACTTGAACATTCAGGTGGGCCTGCCGACCGTTGAGCTCACGGAAGACAAGAAATGGTTCACCGTGACCTTCCCGATTGTGGAGGGGGAGCCATTCACGGTCGGCGAGATCGGGTTTCGGGGGAACACGGTGTTTGAGGAAGCGGAGCTCCGGGAAGGGATGAAAATTACCTCGGGCGAGGTGTTCCAACGGACCAAGATTCGCGATGAGATCACCCGGTTAACGGACCTGTATGGCGCGAAGGGCTACGCGTTCACCGATGTCAGCCCTTCGGTCATCCCAGATCAGCAGACGCGCACGGCGGCGATCACCTTCCACATTAAAGAAGGGGATCTGATAAGAATCCGACGGATTCACATCACCGGCAACGACAAGACCCGCGACAACGTGATTCGCCGCGAACTTCGGGTCAACGAACAGGAAGTCATCGACACCGTGTCGATGAAGCGGAGTTTCCAGCGGCTCAACAACCTCAATTTCTTTGAAACAGTCGAGATCCTCCCGAAGCAGGTAGAGCAGGACAAAGTGGATCTGGACGTCAAGGTGAAGGAGAAGGCTACCGGCTCGTTCAGCATCGGCGGTGGGTTCAGCACCTTGGATCGGTTCGTGGCGGTGGCTGATATCACGGAAGGCAACCTGGGGGGGCGTGGACACATGGTGAGGGTCCGCGGACAGTTGGGCCAGCGGCGTTCTCTCGGGCTGATCACGTTCCGGAATCCCTATCTGGAGGACTCGCTGACGTCTCTGCAGGGGGACCTCTTCAGAACCCTGACGAACTACACCACCTACTTTGAAGACAAGTCAGGAGCCAGCGTCAGCTTTGGTCGGTGGTTTTCCGAGTACACCTCCGGCAGCTTCAGCTTGGTAGGGGAGCAGCTCAGACTCAGCGACGCGACGGTGGATGCTCCTCAGTTTGTCCTGGACCAGATCGGGACTCAGTCCACGACCGGATTTCGGTCTTCGCTAGCCCGCGACACCAGAGACTTTTACCTGGATCCAAGGACCGGCACGCGCAGCGCCGTGAACCTGGATTTCGGCACGCCGTCATTGGGAGGGACCAATAACTTTTACAAATTTCAACTTGATGCCATTAAGTACACGCCGCTGTTCTGGGATACACGTCATTCGATTCGAGGGCGGTTCGGTATTACCGAGGGCTTGGGTGGGAAACCGATTCCGCTTACGGAACGGTTCTACGTGGGCGGCATCAACACAATGCGCGGGTTTGTCTTCGGCCGCGCTGGTCCGGTCACGGAGACCGGGTCGCTGCTGGGGGCCGATCGGCAGATCATCTTCAACAATGATTTTATCTTTCCGATTTCCACCGAGGCGAAGCTGAACGGCGTGCTCTTCTTCGATTACGGCAAGGGGTTTGCAGAAGGCGAAAAACTGAGCACGAAGCTCCGGTCAGCCGCCGGAATAGAGGCACGGTGGATCTCGCCGTTTGGTCCCCTTCGTGTCGCATACGGGTTCAACCTCGACCCGAACCCCCTCGAGAGAAAAGCGGTGTTTGAGTTTTCGGTAGGATCGCTGTTCTAACTGAACAAGCGAGCGGGAAGCGGATGGCCAACAGCTCAGAGCTATTGGCTGCTTGCTGACTAAAGGGGAGAAGCTGCAATCATGATGATAAGAATGGGAGAGGAGTTGCGTCGTCGCAAAGGAAAGATTGCTTGGGTGCTCTTGGCACTGACGTGCGCGGTGGGCCTTGTGGCGGGTGGCTGTGCCACTGCCCCTGCGACCCAGCCTATCGTCAGGGTCGGAGTGGTGGATCCTCAGAAAGTACTGAACGAGACAGAGGCCGGTAAGAAGGCGAGAGAGTCGCTGAGCACCTTTATGAAGAACCGTCAGGCGCTGATTGAGTTGGAGGAGAAAGAGCTGAGGAGGATGGAAGAGGATCTGATCAAGCAAGCGAGTGTGCTCAGCGCCAACGCAAAGAAGGAACGGGAAGAGCAGTTTCGGCGTCGGATGGCGGAATACCAGCAGAAGGCGAATGAACTGAACCGTGAGGTCCAAGAGAAGCAAAAGGAAGTACTTGAAGGGTTCAGGGACAAAGTGGAGAAAGTGGTCGCGAAGGTGGCTCAACGGTTAGGGCTTATGGTTGTCATCGAAAAGGGGCGAGGCGGTCCCACCATTTACCACGACTCCTCGTTGGACATTTCAGCCATGGTCGTTGAGGAGTTCAATAAAGGGGCGCAGTAATGGCCACACGCTGAATGATGAGTGCAGAATTTGGTAAGAGAAAGGAGCGAAGGAGCATGAACCGCGCAAAATTAGTTGCTGCAGTCGGGGCAACCTTGGTGCTACTCAGCCAAGTGGCCGTGGGTCTGGCAGCGGAGTTCAGGGTCGGCGTGATCGATCAACAGGTTATAATGGAAAAAACCAAGGCCGGCAAACGCGCACTGGAGGGGATCAAGGAGTTCTCCACCAGCCGTCAAAAGATCATCGCCGCCGATGATGAGGCGTTAAAGGAGATCGAGAAATCGCTGAAGAATCAGGAAAGCGCGCTCAGTGAGACAGCCAGACGGGAAAAACAAGAACAGTTTCGGACGAAACTGGAAGCCTACCAACGACGCCTCCAGGACTTTAACCGAGAGATACAGGTCAAGCAAAAGGAAATGTTCGAAGAATATTCCAAGAAGATAGACCGAGCGGCCAAGGTCGTCGCGGAAAAGGAGGGCTACGCGGCAGTGTTGGATAAGGGAAGCGAGAGTACCCTCAGGGTCGTGCTCTACCACCGGAGTACGGTTGATCTGACCGACCAAGTGGTGAAGGAGTTTGATCGGCAGAATAAATAGGGCTCAGGGAGCGTTCACATGGACAAAGCCGGACAGGAGGCGGGACCGATGTCAGCTATGGATATCGAAGAGATTCGAGCGGTGATTCCCCATCGGTACCCATTTCTGCTTGTCGATCGCATTCGGGAGCTTGAACTAGACCGGCGCATCGTGGGAATCAAGAACGTGACCATGAATGAACCGTTTTTCCAGGGACACTTTCCGGATCGTCCGATCATGCCCGGCGTGCTGATTATCGAGGCGATGGCTCAAGTGGGAGCCGTACTGCTGTTCAAAACGTTTCCGCGATCTGGGCGTCCCCTGATCTATTTGACCGGCGTGGACAACGCCAAGTTTCGCAAGCAGGTGGTGCCGGGAGACCAGTTGCGTTTCGAGGTGGAGGTCCTGAGGCGACACCCTCCCTTTTGGAAGATGCAGGGGAAAGCCTACGTCGAGTCCGACATAGTCTGTCAGGCTGAGTTGACCGCGATGGTGGTGGAGAACAAAGACGACAAACGTTGACCGTCACTGGTCATTCGTCAATCGGGAGGAAAATACGGACGCCAGTTTCCTCTCCGACCTGACTCCGACCCATTGACCAATGACGAATGACCGATGACGCTTTGACTGGAGGACCTGCGTGGAGATCCATCCGACTGCAGTGATTCATCCCGGCGCTGAACTGGCCCAGGATGTCGAGATCGGGCCCTATTCGGTGGTCGGTGAGCATGTGAAGATCGGCCGAGGAACCCGCTTGGTGTCCCATGTTTATGTGGAGGGCTGGACCGAGATTGGGGAGCGATGTCAGTTGTATCCCTATGCCTCCATCGGCACCCCGCCCCAGCATCTCCAATACAAAGGTGAGCCGACCCGCGTGGTCATCGGCCATGACAACGTTCTGCGGGAGTATGTGACCGTGAACCGTGGCACTGCGCTCGGCGGGGGCGTGACGACCATCGGCCACCATAACTTTCTCATGGCCTATGTCCATGTCGCTCACGATTGTCACCTGGGCAACCACTTGATCATGGCCAATGCGGCGACCTTGGCCGGGCATATCACGATCGGCGACCACGCGATCATCGGAGGGCTGGTGGGGATCCATCAATACGTGCGGGTGGGTGCCTATGTGATGATTGGAGGCTGTTCAGCGGTGGGGCGGGATGTTCCCCCCTTCATGCGCGCAGCGGGCGGTTACCGCGCGCAGTTGTACGGCGTAAACTCGATCGGCCTCAAACGCCAGGGATTCTCCAATGAACGTATCGCGGTGCTCAAACGAGCCTATGAAATGCTGTTTCGGTCTGGGCATCGGATGGCTGAAGCGATCAAGCGGGCGCGGGACGAGTTTCGTGACCATGCGGATGTGATGGAGGTCGTCGCCTTTCTGGACGGCTCCAAGCGCGGCATTTGCCGAGCGGTGGGAAAAGAGCTGGAGGGCGAAGACTAGCAAAGATGCGTGGGAACCGTGGCGGAGCAGTACTGGCGGAAGCCGGAGAGCGGATCGGGCTCATCGCGGGCAACGGCCGCTTTCCGATCATTTTCGCAGAGAATGCCAAGCGGTTGGGCTATGCGGTATCGGCCGTCGCCCACATCGGTGAAACGGAGCCTGAACTGGAGCGGTATGTCGAACGGATCCACTGGATCGAGATCGGCCAGTTCAACAAGCTCATTCAGGCGTTGAAGGGCGATGGCGTGCGTCAAGCCGTCATGCTTGGAGGAATCAAGAAGACACATGTCTTCACCACCGTCAGACCGGACCTGCGAGCGCTGGCGGTGGCCAGCCGTCTGAAACAGCTGAAGGATGATGCCATCCTGCGCGAGGTGGCGACCGAGCTGGAAAACGAGGGTATCCAGATCCGGGAGTCCACCTTCGGGCTCCGCGGCATTCTGGTCGAGGAAGGATCCCTCACGAAGCGCAGTCCAAGCAAGAAGGAGTGGGAAGACATCCGCTATGGCTGGGAGATGGCCCTGGAAATCGGACGGCTTGACATTGGACAGTGTGTCGTCGTCAAGGACCGGGTCGTGGTGGCGGTCGAGGCGGTCGAGGGAACGGATGAGACGATACGTCGTGGGGGCGTGCTGGCCCGGGAGGGCGCCGTCGTAGTGAAGCGAAGCAAGCCGCAGCAAGACCTCCGCTTTGATCTCCCGGTGGTGGGTCCGACCACAGTCGAGGTCATGTCGTCGGTCAAAGCGACGGTCCTGGCTCTGGAGGCGGACCGGGGTGTGCTCCTGGACCGAGAGGAGACGCTGCGCAAGGCCGAGCAGGCCGGCATTGCGATCGTGGGGCTGCCTGGAGACGTTCATCGTTAAACGTTATTCGTTAACCGAGATGAACACTCGATATCGCAAGCTTGGCCTTCACGCTTAACGGTTCACGATCCACGATTAACGGGGTTTATGCGAACGTTAAGAGTTGGAGTCATTGGCGTGGGGCATCTGGGCCAGCATCACGCGCGTCTTTACGCCAGCCTGCCTGGATCAATCCTGGCCGGTGTCATGGACATCAAGCCGGAGCGCGCTCGGCTGATTGGAGAGCGGTATGGGGCTCCGATCTATCCTGATCCTAAGACGCTACTCGAGCAGGTGGATGCCGTCAGCGTG
Source organism: Nitrospiraceae bacterium (assembly GCA_050731155.1). Classification (GTDB taxonomy): domain Bacteria; phylum Nitrospirota; class Nitrospiria; order Nitrospirales; family Nitrospiraceae; genus NS-7. The sequence goes on from JBOHOI010000127.1 coordinate 7,723, forward strand.
GCGGTGCCGACCTCGGCCCACCACGCAGTCGTCAAAACCTGTCTCGATGCTGGCGTGCACGTGCTGGTGGAAAAGCCAATTGCAGTTACGCCGGTCGAGGCGCATGAGCTGGTGGAGTTGGCACGGAAGCGCGGCCGTGTGCTGCAGGTTGGCCATGTGGAGCGGTTCAACCCTGTGGTCCGGGCGGTGCGTCCCTCGATCGGAAAACCGGGCTTCATCGAATGCCACCGTCTGAGTCCGTTCGGAGAACGGGGAACCGACGTCGATGTGGTGCTTGATCTGATGATTCACGATTTGGACATG
>JBOHOI010000128.1:0-8001 GCA_050731155.1 Nitrospiraceae bacterium
ATACTGAACGATCCTGGCTCATTGTGACCGCCTCCGATGAGGCAGCCGAGCGGCTGTACGAGGACCTCCAGTTCTTCCACGCCATGCTGGGCCTCTCGCCGGAGGCCTTGGCGCTGTTCCCGGAATGGGAGACCTTGCCCTATGAAGCAACCCCTCCGCACGTCGAACTGATTGCGCGGCGGATGCAGACGCTGCACCGGCTGGTGGGCGCGGGAGGGGCGCGGGTACCCGTTGCGTCTGCGGGTGCAACGGGTGATGGGCCCTCTCCCGCTCAAATGGAGCAAGCCCGCATCGTGCTGGTCACGTCCGTCCCAGCCCTGATCCAGCTCCTGTTACCCCCGTCGGTCTTATCAGACGCCTGCTTGCGGATCAGACCGGGCGAGACGCTGGAACGAGCAACGCTCGTGTCAGGCCTGTTGCGACTGGGATACAGACAGGGATCAGCGGTGGAGATCCCCGGTGGGTTCAGTGTGAGGGGCGGCATCGTGGACATGTACTCGACCGCCTATCCTGATCCGCTGAGGGTGGAATTTCTCGGCGACACCATCGAGTCGGTGCGCGTTTTCGACACGGCTACGCAGAAGTCCACCACCATGCTCACTCAGGCCTGGCTGCTGCCGGCCCGTGAGTTGATTTACCCGGCCGAACATCCTGACGCGCTAACGCCCCTCCCACCGGATGCGGAGTGGCGGGGCCCTGAGATCTACCAAAGCATGGAGACCCTGCTCGACTATTTCCCCGACCCGCCGGTCCTGGTGCTGGATCAACCTGAGGCCCTCGCCAAAAAGGCGAAGGAATTCCGAGAAGAGGCGGAAGAGGCCTACCATCGGCACGGAGTGACCGCAGAGGCCGCGTACCCGACACCTGACCGGCTCTACGTACCCTGGGAGGCAATCCTGGAGGCGACTGGCTCCTGGCCCTGCCTGGCCATGGAACCTGTCGCCTCCTTGAGCTCTTCGTGGCAGCCCGTGGTGACATTCCCCGGCCAGTCGCCGAACAGCGTCGGTCTGGCCCAGCGCGGTACGCTGTTCAGCGAGACCCTCACCATTCTGGATCGCCTCCGCAGCGCGGGGCCGGTCCTGATCGTGGCCCGCAGCCGGGGCCAGGTTGATCGGCTGCTGGCCTTGTTTGGAGAACACGATCTCCCGGCCGCTGGCTGGAAGCCTCAGCATTGGATCTCCTCGTCGAAAGACAAGCCACCGTTCTATCTGCTCCAAGGCGACCTCTCGGCCGGCTTCGTCTCCGCTGAAGGGCGGTTGGCGATCGTCACGGAAGAAGAACTCTTCGCCAAGGGGGTGCGTCATCGGCCCGCTCCGAAGAGCAAGACCGCCACCTTCCTGTCGTCACTGGAAGACCTGAACGTCGGGGACTATGTCGTGCATGTCCAGCACGGGATCGGCCGGTACCAGGGCCTCCGCCGGCTGTCGGTCCAAGGGTTCGAAAGCGATTACCTGATCCTGGAGTTCGCCGGCGGCGACAAACTCTACGTGCCGCTCGATCGGTTGAATCAAGTCCAGCGCTATCGGGGAGCGGAGGGCGAGGCCCCCAGGATGGACCGGCTGGGCGGAACTAGTTGGGCTCGCACCACGGCCCGGGTCAAACAAGGCATCGAAGAAATGGCGCAGGAACTGGTGGAGCTCTATGCCAACCGAGAGGTCATCCATCGGAACGAGTACGGGACGGACAGCACGCTGACCCATGAGTTCGAAGCAGCCTTTGAGTACGAAGAGACGCCGGACCAGCTCCGCGCCATCGAGGACATCAAGGGCGACATGGAGTCCCGCAAGCCGATGGACCGTCTGGTCTGCGGCGACGTCGGATATGGGAAGACCGAGGTGGCCATTCGCGCTGCGTTTAAAGCGGTGGAGGACAACCGTCAGGTGGCGGTCCTGGTCCCCACGACCCTGTTGGCCCAGCAGCATTACGAGAATTTCTCGCAACGCTTCGCGCCGTTCCCGGCCCGCGTGGCCATGCTGTCGCGCTTCCAGACTCCTAAGGAAATCAAAACCGTCCTCAGGGACCTGGCGGCCGCCACAGTGGACGTGGTGATCGGCACACACCGTCTGCTCCAGAAGGACGTGCAGTTCCGGAACCTGGGCTTGGTCATTATTGATGAGGAACAGTGGTTCGGCGTGCGCCACAAGGAGCGCCTGAAACAGCTCCGGACTCAGGTGGATGTGCTCACGCTTACGGCGACGCCGATTCCACGCACACTCCAGATGGCCATGTCCGGCGTTCGCGACCTGTCGGTGATCGACACGCCCCCGACCGGCCGCTTGGCCATTCGTAGCCAGGTGCTCCGTTTCAACGAGACGGTCATCCGGGAAGCGATCATCCGTGAGGTCGGGCGGGGAGGCCAGGTCTTTTTTGTCCACAACCGGGTCGAGACCATGGAACAGATGGGGACCTGGTTACAGCAACTGGTGCCGGAGGCTCGGATCGTCATGGCGCACGGGCAGATGGATGAACGGCTGCTGGAATCGGTGATGCTGAAGTTCCTGCACCGGGAGGCGGACGTGCTGCTCGCCTCGACCATCATCCAATCCGGCTTGGACGTGCCCAACGCGAACACGATCCTCATCAACCGCTCGGACACTTTTGGGTTGGCGCAGCTCTACCAACTCCGGGGTCGAGTAGGCAGGGCCGGACACCAAGCCTACGCCTACTTCTTGACGCCGGACGAAGGAACACTGAGCGGTGACGCGCAGAAGCGGCTGGTGGCGATCCAGGAATTCACCGAGCTGGGGTCCGGGTTCCGAATCGCAGCGGCCGATCTGGAAATCCGTGGCGCGGGCAATCTCTTGGGCAAACAACAGTCGGGCCACATCGCCGCCGTCGGGCTGGACCTCTACCTGCAGATGGTCGAGCAGACCGTGCAGCGGCTCAAGGGCACGGTCATCGAAGAAGAGCCGGACCCGACGCTGCACCTAAATGTGTCCGCCTTCATCCCCGAGGACTACGTGGGGGACTCCCATCAGCGACTCTCACTGTACAAACGGCTGTCATCCAGCCAGCAAGTGGGCGATCTGGCCCTGCTCTACGGAGAGATCCAGGACCGCTATGGTCCGCTCCCGGCACCGGTCGAGCGCTTGTTCGAAGTGATGCAAATCAGGTTGCTGGCGAAATCCCTGCGGCTGGCTTCGGTCGAGGTGAAGCTTGGCACGGTGGTGATTGCCTTCGATCCCAAAGGCCGGGTGCCGGAGGCCGGCATCAGGCAGTTGATGGACCGCTATCAGCGACGGCTGCGCCTCCTCTCGCCGCTCTCCTTCGAATTCCAGATGCCGCAGCGTGACTGGCCAGCTCTGTTTCCCGAGCTGAACGAAGCCTTGCAAACTCTGGCAGGTCTATGATAGCTAAAGCGCTTGGTTTTCTGACTGGAGAGGCACGCATGGTTTTAGCGTTCCGCGTTCATCATTCCGTGTTCATCATGATGGGAGCCCTACTGGCGTGCTTCATGCTCGCTTTCGGCGGCTGCGCCCCCCCCTCGCAAGACTCGCCGGTCCTGGTGATCATCAACGGGAAACCCATCACCCAACGTGAGTTCGACTTTCGGTGGTCCGAACTGCCGGAATCCACCAAGGCCCACTACGAGAAGGAAGGGGGAAAACGAAAATTCCTCGACGACTTGATCGGCCGGGAGCTCCTCATGCAGCAGGCTCGCAAGCTCGGCCTGGATCAGAGCCAAGTTATCCGCGAGCGCACGCAGCGCTTCAAGGAGCAGTTGATCCTTGACGAGCTGTTGCAGCAAGTGTTGAAGAACCAGATTGAAATTCCGAAAGAAGAGCTGGAGGCCTATTACGTCGCGCACGGGGCTGTGCTGCCGGCTCCTGAACGGATTCAGGCGGCGCAGATCGTCACGCACAACGAGTTTGCGGCGAAGGATATCAAACGGATGGTGGACGAGGGAATGGACTTCGCCAAACTCGCCCAGCGCTACTCGACCGACAAGGAGACCAGGTCCAAGGGCGGCGACCTGGGCCTGTACCGCAAGGGGTCGGCAGACCCACAAGTCGAAGCGGTCCTCTTGAGACTGAGGCCGGGTGCCGTCAGCGCGCCAATCAAGACTGAGTCAGGGCCCTTTTACATTATCAAACTCATCAGTCGAGAACCCGGGGATACGAAAGCGGTCCATGCATTGCGTGAACGACTGCGACAGGAGCTGTACGGGGAGAAGCGTCAGAAGCAATTTGGGGAATATCTCGCGAACCTGAGGCAGACCTCGACCATACGGATGTCGGACGCGTCCAGGCACGTGACCGAGGATACCGGTCACTGATTTCCCCTCGCTGGGGGCACCGCCCAAACATGTTGCGCACACGCATTCCTTCGAATCGGCATCAGCCCTCAATGACCCGGGCCCGGCGCGCGTGGCAGGCGCTCGCCTCGGTGGTGCTGGCCGCCGCCTGTTTCGTGCCGCTCGCGGCAGAAGCCGCTCATCTGGCGGATCGCATCGTCGCGGTGGTCAACAGCGAGGTGATCATGCTGTCGGAGATCAAGGCCGAGATCGCGGCTGAGGAAAAGCGCCTTCAGGAGCGGTACCGCGGGGCCGAGTTACAGCGCCGCCTCCAGCAGGTCGAGTACATGGCTCTGACCAGAATGATCGAGCGCATCCTGCAAATGCAGCTTGCCAAGTCCAAGGGGATGGATGTCACGGACGAAGAGCTCGCGCAAGCCGTCCGGGAACTTCAGCGCCAGGGAGAGAAGGTGGACATCGCCAACCCTAATGACAAGAAAAGCTTGAAAGAGCAGTTGACGCTGATGAAAGTGGTTGACCGTGAGGTCCGAAGCAGCGTGATGGTCTCGGAAACGGAAATGAAGCGCTACTACGAGCAACATCGCGGCCGATTTTCACTGCCCGAAGAGTACCGTCTCAGCCAGATCCTGATCCGGCCGCGCAGCGGCGAGGAGCCGGCTCAGACCCAGGCCAAGGCCAAGGCGGTCTATGCCGCGTTGAAGCAAGGGGCCGATTTTGCCGAGCTTGCGTTCCGGCATTCCGACGGCGCAGAGGCGACTCGGGGCGGGAGCCTCGGCTTTGTTCGCCAGGGCGAGCTCCTCCCGTCAATCGAGCGGGCGGTGGCAGCCTTGCAGCCCGGCGAAATCAGCGAGCCGGTGACGACGACCGAAGGCATCCACATTCTCCGCCTGGATGAGAAAAAACCATCACAATTCCGCCCATTCGCCGAGGTCAAGGCCGAGATGCAGGGCGTCGTCTTCCAGCAAAAGAGTGAGGACGTCTATCAACTCTGGATGGCCAATCTGAAAAACAAGGCCTATATCGAAGTCAAGTTTTAGCCTGGACTCGGACGAGCAGCCCACGGATCGCTCGCCATAACTCATCACGTCCCTCATGGGTTACGGACGAATAGGAAATGAGTTCGGTTCCTCCCGGCACATTCAAGCTGTCCCGGATCGCAACCACGCTCCCGCGGCGCTCGGCACGTGACAGCTTGTCCACCTTCGTCGCCACCACGACCACCTGCAGCCCGAGCCCGAGCGTGCGCAGCCACTCGAACGTCGCCACGTCATGGCGCTCGACTCCCCTTGCATCCACGAGTAGCAGAACCCCCATGAGTTCCGGTCGCTCGGTCAGATACCTCTCAATCATGGGCCCCCATTGCGCTTGAACCGACTTAGCCACCTTTGCGTATCCGTAGCCGGGCAGATCGACCCAGTAGAAGCGCTTCAGCAGCGGATCGCCGGTGGCCACCCGAAAGAAATTCGCGGTACAGGTCTTGCCGGGCGTGCGGCTGACCTTGGCCAACCCGCGGCGATAGAGCAAGGAATTGAGCAATGAGGACTTGCCGACATTCGACCGGCCCGCAAAGGCCACCTCGGGAAGGCCGTCACGCGGAAACTGTTCGGGCTTTTCGCAACTTTTGATAAACTCTGCAGTGAGGATTTTCATCGGTCTATAGCCTGAGCCAGTTGGCTGTACCATCGCGCCATGTCGAAGTCAAATCTGCGGCATACGCTCATTAGTATCAGTGTCGGCTTCTTGTTCCTCCTGAGCCTGCCACTGGCCGGTGTGGGGCTCTATTGGCTGGTGACGTTCCCGGATGTAGCGAGACTCGCCAAGACCAACCCCCGCACCACCGCCTTGATGAAGACCAGGATGTCGCAGACGCGCGAACAGGGGGAACCCTCAAGACCGCAGTGGAACTGGGTGCCTCTCTCACAAATTTCCCCAGCCCTACAGCGAGCGGTCATCATCGCGGAGGACGCCTCGTTTTACGATCATGAGGGGTTCGACTGGGAAGGCCTCAGAGAGGCAGTCGTGCGAAACTTGGTGGCTGGCAAACTGGAACGGGGCGGCAGCACGATCACCCAGCAACTGGCGAAGAACTTGTATCTCTCGTCCGAGAAGAAGCTGCTGCGGAAAGCCAGGGAAGCCCTGATTACGAGCGCGCTGGAGCAGTACCTCACGAAAAAGCGCATCCTGGAGATCTATCTGAACGTCGTGGAATGGGGGAACGACGTGTATGGCGCGGAGGCAGCGGCGCGTCACCACTTTGGCAAATCAGCCAATGATCTGACCACCGACGAGGCGGCGCTCCTGGCCTCGATCTTGCCGGCCCCCAGGCGGCATGACCCGCTGGAGATCACGCCATACCTCGTCAAGCGTCAACAACACATTCTCCGGTGGATGCGGAAGACGGACGGCGACTCCCAACTCTCTACAACCAACTGACGACGACACTGCCCCAACAGTCATCCAACGAAGGAGAAGGGTTCATGGCCTGGATCAACTTGTGCGTAGCGGGACTGTTCGAAATCGCCTGGGCGATCGGCTTGAAATACACCGAAGGGTTTACGCGACTGTGGCCAAGCGCTTGGACTGTGGCGGCTATGATCGCGAGTTTTCTGTTTCTGGCCGAGGCCCTCAAGACCATCCCGGTGGGAACCGGCTACGCGGTATGGACCGGGATCGGGGCGGCCGGCACCGCGATCATGGGGATTCTGCTGCTTGGAGAATCCCGTGATCTCCTCAGAATTCTTTGCATCGTGGTGATCGTCGTCGGCATCGTCGGATTGAAACTCTCGTCTGACCAGTAGCAGTGCGACCTTCATCATCCTGACGAGTGGACCGTGGCACCCAGCCCCCTGGTCATTCTGTTCTGGATCTTGGTGTGGTTGAATACTTTCACCGGGACCGTCGTCGAAAGCCTGGCGGCCGAGACAGACGGAGCGACCGGGGCCGAGGCTCCTTCCCCTCCTTCTTCCGTCCTTGCCCCAGACGTGGTCGTCACCGCCACAAGGACCAGACAACCGGTCGCCCACGTGCCGGCGGCGCCGACGATCCTCACTCGGGATCAGATTGAGCACACGCCGTTTGCCGACGGGCACCAGGTGGATGACCTGCTGCGGTACGTGCCAGGTGTGCAGCCGAGTAATCTGAGCAGCCGCTATAACCACCCAACGGCACAGGCTGTCACCCTTCGCGGGCTGGGGAACCGGCGAACGCTGGTTCTGCTGGATGGGGTGCCGCTGAATGATGGCTTCGGCGGATGGATCAACTGGGGCCTCGTGCCCGATAGTCTGGAGCGGATCGAAGTCGTGCCTGGAGGAGGCTCCAATCTGTACGGCACCTGGGCGATGGGAGGCATCATTCACCTGATCACGCAACAGCCAGTCGCAGGGAAAGGCCTTCGGGCAGAGAGCAGCGCTGGCAATCTCAACACTTATACCCAAGCGCTGTCGGGCCGGTACGGAACCGATCGTCTTGGGATCAGCCTCGGATACCGGTGGTACCACACCAACGGCTTTATCACCGTTCCAGACGATCAGCGCGGCCCCATTGACCGCACCAATGACTCCCGGCATGAAAACTTTACCGGCACCCTGTCCGCTGCGCTCACGTCAAGAACCAGGCTCGCAGTCACCGGGAATCTATTCCGGGAAGACCGTTCTTTCGGGACCACGCTCAGCCTGGCCACCCGCACCATCGGAAGCGCGGCGGTGGGACTCGAGGGTGATACGAGGCAGGGTGACCATTGGGAGACC
>JBOHOI010000129.1:0-7948 GCA_050731155.1 Nitrospiraceae bacterium
GTTCTGGTGGCTCAACCGCCGACTGGACTGGCTCGAATGGCGGATCAGGCTCTGGTCGTTCCTGCCACCTCGGCAAGCCTATCGGGAGTTATCCCCGAATCAAGAAGGAGGCGACTATGCAGTGCCCTCGGTGTCGTGGCTTCATGGTGCGAGACCACTTGTATGACCAAGTCGTTGACAGTGGCCAGCTCTGCTTTGGGGAATGGCGATGGGCCTGGCGCTGCGTCTGCTGTGGCAACTTCTTGGACCCGGTGGTCCTGAAAAACAAACAGATGCAGCAGGTAGGGAGGATAGGCTTTCCCGCGGAACTCACGGCTGTGTAAGGATTTTGCTGCTGGCGCGACCAATGCAAAGCGACTACCTTAAACAGACCTATGCGATGAGGGCTGAGGACTGAGAGAATTGACATAGGAACGAGAGGCAGCCATGATGAGTCCAGACGCAGCAATGCCAACGTCAGCGCAAGAGTCTTCGTCCATTAAAGGAAAGATCGTTGTCGCTTCGGTTCTTGCCGCGGCGATCGGTGCCTTCTTTTACTTCGATCTTCAGCAGTATCTTTCGCTGGACGCCCTCAAGGCGAACCGGGATCGGTTGCTGGCCTTTACGGACGCCAACTATGCCACAGCGGTCGCCTCCTTTATTGTAGTGTACTGCCTGGTAACCGGCTTGTCTCTCCCGGGGGCGGCGATTCTGACTCTTGCCGGCGGGTTTCTCTTCGGGAGTCTGTTCGGGACGGTCTTCGTGAATCTCGGGGCCACGACCGGCGCGACGCTCGCGTTCCTAGCGGCTCGCTATCTCTTGCGGGATTGGGTAGAAGAGAAATTCGGCAATCGCCTAGGACCGATTCAGGAAGGCTTTGGAAAAAACGCCTTCAGTTATCTGATGACCTTGCGGCTGATTCCTCTGTTCCCATTCTTCCTGGTCAATATGGTGTCCGGCCTCACCAGAGTGAGCCTCGGCACCTATGTGGTCGCCACGGCGCTTGGCATCATTCCCGGCAGCTTCGTGTATGCCTATGCCGGCCGTCAGCTCGGCACGATCAACTCGCTCAAAGAAATCGCGTCTCCCAATGTGCTGCTCGCGTTCACGCTTTTGGGGCTCCTGGCCCTCGTGCCGGTGGTCTATCGGAAATTCGCCGCTGGGAAAGCATGAGGAAAGGTTGCTGCCCATGACCACTCACGAGACGGTCACTGTCCTGCCGTACGACGAGCATAACCAACGATTGGTCAGCAACGTTCACCCTCCTGATTGGGTGAATCCAGAGCCAACGGGGCGCTACAACCTTGTGGTGATCGGGGCCGGCACCGCAGGGTTAGTGACGGCGGCGATTGCGTCAGCCCTGGGTGCCAAGGTGGCCTTGATCGAAAAGCACCTGATGGGCGGCGACTGTTTGAATGTCGGGTGTGTGCCGTCAAAAGGCGTCATCCGTGCTTCGCGCGCTTGGGCAGAGGTTCGTAACGCGGAGGAGTTCGGGCTGCATATTCCTCCTGGCGTGAAGTACGACTTTGGGGAAGCCATGGCACGCATGCGGAAACTGCGGGCCCGGATCAGCCATACGGATTCAGCACACCGGTACAAGAAATTAGGCGTGGATGTGTTCGTCGGCGAGGGTCGCTTTACAGGACCTGACACCATCCAGGTGACCGGCCGGGCTGGGGACCGAACACTACGTTTTAAGAAAGCCGCGATCTGCACAGGCGCTCGAGCCTCCGCTCCGCCTACTCCCGGGTTAAAGGAGGCCGGCTATCTCACGAACGAAACGATCTTTACGCTGACCGAGCTGCCGCCACGCCTGGGCGTCATCGGGGCTGGACCGATCGGATGCGAGCTGGCGCAATCGTTTGCCCGTTTCGGCAGCCAAGTGTACCTCATCGAGGCTCTGCACGGCATCATGCCGAACGAAGACCGAGACGCGGCGGAAATCGTCCACGAGTCCATGCTCCGCGACGGCATCAAGCTTCTCTGTTGTGGCAAGGAATTGAAAGTCAATAAAACGGACAGCGGTAAGCGGCTGACGGTCGATTCGCACGGCCAACAGTACGACATCACGGTCGATGAGATTTTGGTCGGCGTCGGTCGCACGCCGAACGTGGAAGGCCTCGGTTTGGAAACAGTCGGTGTCGAATACGACAAAACCGGCGTGAAAGTAAACCACCGGCTCCAGACGACCAACCCACGTATCTTCGCCGCCGGCGACATCTGCTCGCGGTACAAGTTCACACACGCCGCCGATGCGATGGCGCAGATTGTGATTCAGAACGCGTTGTTTCCGCATCCGTTTGGACTCGCCTATGCCAGTGTGGATTCGCTCATCATGCCGTGGTGCACGTTCACGGAGCCGGAGATTGCGCATGTGGGGATGTATGAGGCAGACGCCAAGGCCAAAGGCCTGGAAGTGGAAACCTACACGTACAAGCTAGATGAAGTGGACCGGGCGATCCTCGATGGCGAGGATGAGGGGTTCGCACGAATCCACATTCAGAAAGGCACGGACAAAATTCTGGGAGCGACCATCGTGGCGGCCCATGCGGGCGACATGATCAATGAGTTCTCGGTCCTCATGAAGGCCGGAGCTGGCGTGAAAATCATTGCCGGAACCATTCACCCCTATCCCACGCAGGCCGAGGTCAACAAGAAGGTTGTGAACCTGTGGCGCAAGGCCCACTTCACCCAACGGACGAAGAACATCCTCAGTAAGTGGTTTTCCTGGACACGATGAGGATAGGTGGGTGGGCCAGACTGCCTTCTTGCTCGTGCAACCCGCACACTCAGAAAGTGCTCGTTGGACACGCGCAGTGAAGCCAGCCTGCCCCCCACCCGCCTTCGTGGCAAAAAGAAGGGACAACGTGGCGCAGAAGGGCTTGATACCATTGAGGAGGTGGACACTGGCTGTAGGATCGCTGGTGGCAGTTTTGGTTGGTGCGTCAGTGGCGCTGGCGGAATCGGGCGTGGTCTTGGAGGTCGGGAAATTCTCTGCGGGGCGGGAAGGGGAGTCTGTGCCGGACGGCTGGAAGCCGTTGACCTTCCCAAAAATCCAGCGACACACCAAGTACACCCTGGTCAAAGACGACGACACCGTGGCTGTGAAGGCTGTCAGCGAGGCAGCTTCGTCCGGTCTCACGAGGGAGATCAACATCAATCCTCGCGAGTATCCGGTTGTTCAATGGCGATGGATGGTGGCGAACGTGCTCAGCAAGGGGGATGTCTTTCGCAAGGAGGGGGACGACTACCCAGCACGGCTGTACATCACGTTTGAGTATGAGCCCAGCAAAGTAGGGTTTTTCGAGAAGGCCGGACGAGAGGCCTATCGGATGATTTATGGGCAACAGTTGCCCCTGGGAGCAATCAATTATATCTGGGAGAGCAAGGCGCCGGTCGGGACTGTGACTCCCAGTACCTACACGAAGCAGAGCATGATGTTCGTGCTGGAGAGCGGGAGAGAGAAGCTCAATGCGTGGGTCAGCGAAGAACGCAATGTCTATGAGGATTACAAAAAGGCGTTCGGTGATGAGCCCCCGATGATCAATGGGATCGCAATCATGACCGACACTGATAACACGCTTGAGTCGGCCACCGCCTATTACGGCGACATCGTGTTTAAGAAGGCGAAGAACTGAAGGTCGAGGTTTAGGTCAAGGTTGAGGTGAAGACTGATGTTCAGAATGAGACTGTCTTCCGTCCTGCCCTCAGCCTCAACCTTAACCTGTTGCGTGGTGCTGCTCTGCAGCGTCACGCTGACTGGCTGCTTGTCTCCCATCGCCATGCATCGCGCGGTGGTCGAGTATGACCGGACGGTGGACCAAGTGGAAGCGGAGCTCCTGCTCTTGAACATCGCGCGGGCACGACATTACCGCCCTGTCCATTTCACTGTGGTCTCCAGCGTCGCGGCCACCTTCGATTTTCGTGTGAATGCTGGCGTCACAGGTCGCCTCGGCACGGTTTTGAATCCGGACGATAGGCCGGTGGATCTGCAATACAGCACCAGTGTGGCGGAGAACCCCACCATCACCATCGTGCCGATTGCCGGGGAAGAGTTTACCAAGCGCATCCTGCGGCCCTTGGAAGAGTCGCACTTCGAATTCCTGGTTCACCAGGGCTTCGACATCAACATGTTGCTGAGGCTGATGGCGCGAGGCCTTTCCTTGGATGGAGACGACGGGCGCACCGTGCTGCTGAATGCTCCGGGGCGGCGGGAGGAGTTTGCGGAGTTCCGCCGCCGGCTGCTGCACCTTTCCGCGCTGGACTATGCCCGCAAGCTGTATATCGAACCGGTGACGTTCGAGGAGGCGTTCCCTGTCTCGCTGGATCGCGCGCTGGCTCCAGCGGAAGTGGTCGCGGCCTTGGACAAAGGCTACCGCTGGAGCGTGCCCGGCAAAGATCAACCGCAGATGTTGACCAGGAAAGTGGTCGGCCGGATTGCCATCACGAACTACGAGCTTCGGCGCCTCAGCAATGAGGAGCGGCGGCGGCTGAACGAGGACATCCAGCGGTACCCGCTGGATTATGTGTACGTGGACATTCGCCACGGATTTCCAGGTGGCGAGTACCCGATGCGTGGCGCGGTCCTGCTCCGGAGCTTCAACGCTATCATCAGCTTTGTCGCGCGAGGGATCGCCGAAGAGCCGGGGTTTCACGTGGAGAAGGACCCCCGGACCGGCCCGGTCATGCGGAACCCGGACCATGTGCTGGAGATTGAAGAATCGGCCAGCAAGCCGCCCGACACCGAGTTCTCGATTGAATTTGAGGGGAAATATTACTCGATCAGAAAGTATCCGATCACCGGCGGGATGGTCCCGAGCTGGAACCAGGAAGCCTTCGCGGTGCTGGCGAATCTGTTCCAGATGACGGTGACGGACGTGTCCAACGTGAAGACGCCGATTATCTCCATTCCGAAGGGGTAGCGTCATGACGAATCACCGGAAGGTGGACGGGCGATGGATGATCGTGGGGGCTGTTGTCGCCTCGCTGGTTGTCGGCTCGCTGGTCGAGGGGAGAGTGGGAATGCCGGCGCCGGAGATTACCAACGATGTGTGGCTGAACGGCTCGCCGCTTCGCCTGGCTGATCTCAAAGACAAAGTCGTGATGGTGGAGTTCTGGACCTTCGGCTGCTACAACTGCCGCAACGTGGAACCCTATGTGAAGGAATGGCACAAGAAGTACGCGGACCAAGGACTGATCATTATCGGCGTACATTCGCCGGAGTTCAGATACGAGCATGACCTTGAGAACGTGAAGCGATACCTCCGCGATCATGACATCCACTACTCCGTTCCCATTGACAACGACTTCTCCACTTGGAATCGCTACGGCAATCGGTACTGGCCGGCGATGTACTTGATCGACAAGCGCGGAGTGATTCGATACGTCCGTATCGGCGAGGGAGGCTATTCGGAAACCGAGCGGCTCATTCAGACGTTGCTGGCTGAAGCGTCGTAGCGGAACCGACTCCCAAGGGTGGAGCAGATGCCGACTGCACTCCTCTATGACCGGCTTCAATTTGCCGTCACCGTCACATTCCACTACCTCTTTCCGCAGTTAACGATGGGCTTGGCCCTGTTGATCGTGTATCTCAGGACCAAAGCTCTTCGGACTCGTGGCGACCACGATCTCGCGGTCGCCCGCTTCTGGACCAAAATCTTTGCCTTGAGCTTTGCCTTCGGCGTCGTCACCGGCATTCCCATGGAGTTTCAGTTCGGCACAAATTGGGCGAAGTTCTCCAATTTTGCCGGAGGCGTGATCGGACAAACCTTGGCGATGGAGGGCCTGTTCGCGTTTTTCATGGAATCCTCGTTCCTTGGGATCCTGCTTTTCGGTGAAAAGCGGTTTGGCCCTCGGGTGCAATGGTTTGCTGCGTTGATGTTGTTCCTAGGGTCGTGGCTGTCAGGCTTTTTCATCCTGGCGACCAATGCTTGGATGCAGCATCCCGTGGCTTACACGGTCGCCGCAGACGGCCGCGCGCATGTCAACAGTCTCTGGGGCCTGCTCACCAATCCCTGGCTGCTCTGGCAGTACACCCACAATATGACGGCCGCGGTGGCGACGGGTTCGTTCGTGATGGCCGCAGTGGGCGCGTTCTATGTACTGTCTGGCATCCATGCCGCCTATGGGAGAACTTTTCTTCGCACCGGCGTTGTGGCGGCCGCCATTGCCTGTTTGCTGCTTCTGTTCCCAACTGGCCACGGGAATGCCCGTCAGGTCTTTGAGCATCAACCGGTCAAGGGAGCAGCCTTCGAAGGGCTCTTTCGTACCGAAAGGGGTGCGGGGTTGGTGATTGTCGGTCAGCCGAATATGGAAACCATGACGATCGATAATCCGCTCATCGTCCCCCGGGCACTGAGTGTCCTGGTTTATGACGAGCTGTGGGCACAGGTGAAAGGGCTCGACGCATTTCCACGAGAGGAGTGGCCGGATAATATTCCGCTGCTCTACTACGCGTACCACATCATGGCTGGGCTGGGAACAATCTTCATCATGATTATGGGCACGGCCGCGCTCATGCTCTGGCGCGGGATGCTGTACCAGGCACAATGGCTGCTCTGGCTCATCATGCTCAGCGCGCCGTTCCCGTACCTTGCCACGACCGCCGGATGGATGACGGCTGAGCTCGGGCGGCAACCTTGGCTGGTCTATGGTCTACTGCGGACGGCCGATGGCGCCTCGCCGCTGATTCATTCGGGCAATGCGCTCTTCACGCTCCTGGGGTTTCTTGGACTGTATCTCTTGCTGGGGTTGTTGTTCCTCTTCCTCATGGTCGAAACGATTCTTCGGGGTCCTGCGTTGCCGGGTCCTCAGTCCCCTGGGTCTCTGGTTACGGCGATCAACGAAGCATGAGGTGACAGGCTTCATGGAAGTGCTCTGGTTTGTAGTCATTACTTCGATGTTGGCGGTCTACGTCGTGCTAGACGGGTTCGATTTCGGAACCGGCATCGTTTATCTTTTTGCTGCCAAGACAGACGTCGAGCGCCGGACTGCTCTCGCTACCATCGGCCCGGTCTGGAATGGAAATGAAGTCTGGCTGATCGCTGCGGGTGGGATGCTCTTCTTTGCATTTCCCAAGGCGTATGCGGCAGGATTCAGTGGCTTCTATTTGGCGCTGATTATAGTGCTGTGGTTGTTGATGTTTCGCGGACTCTCGATTGAATTGCGGTCTCACTTGAATAATCGACTGTGGATGACGTTCTGGGATGTGAGCTTTGCGGGTGCGAGCCTCCTCCTCGCGATGGTGTTCGGTGCTGCCTTAGGGAACTTGATTCGGGGGGTCCCCTTGAATGCCGACGGGTACTTTTTTACGGCCCTGTGGACCGATTTTCTGCCTGGTCCTGATCCCGGCATCTTAGATTGGTTCACGCTTTTGATGGCGGTGACGAGTGTGACCATCCTCACCATGCATGGAGCCAACTACCTAGCGATGAAAACAGCGGGGGAGTTGTCGCGGCGAGCTGGACGCATCGCGGTGCAAAGTTGGTGGCTGCTCCTGCCCCTGACCCTTATGACGATTGCGGCGATCCCTTTCGTCCAGCCGGCACTTCGTCACAACTATGATGTGCATCCTGTGGGATATGCGTTCCCGATGGTGGCAGTTCTGGGCATGATCGGCGCGATGTATCTCCACTGGGTGAAGCGCGAAGTCGAAGCCTTTCTGTCTTCAAGCGTGATGATCCTCGCGCTTCTCGGGAGTGCCGCGTGGGGCGTCTTTCCCCATCTGCTGATTGCAACCACCGACCCATCCTACAGCCTGACGATCTATAATGCCGCCGCGTCCCCTTACGGGCTGCACGTTGGCTTGTTTTGGTTCATCGTCGGGATCAGTCTGGTCGTGACGTATACAGTCTATGTCCATCGTTTATTCTGGGGAAAGGTCGAACCCCAGTCAGCCGAGGAAGGTCACTAGCTGGACGCTTACTCTTCATGGTCGGCGTGTTCTATCACTTTCTGGAACGACGAAAGT
>JBOHOI010000130.1:0-7793 GCA_050731155.1 Nitrospiraceae bacterium
ACTTCAGGGTTAGTCGCTGGTTTCAATGCCATACGCTTCCTCTTTCACTCCCCTACTTCTTCCTCTCCATGAGGCGGGGGCAGGGCGTTCCATACTGCGCGCGTCCACCGAGCACCTTCCAAGTGTGCGCGGTGCGCGAGCACGTGAACACCCTGCCTGCCCGCCTCATCTATCACACTCCCCCATGACAATATCGTAGGTCCCGAAGATCGTCACGGCGTCCGCAATCATGTACCCCCGAGCCATATGGTCAAAGGCTCCCATATGGATGAACGAGGGGGCGCGGATCTTCAGCCGGTACGGCTTGCCGCCCCCGGCGCTGACAATATAAAACCCCAGCTCGCCCTTATGGGCTTCCGTGCCGCAGTAAATCTCGCCGCGCGGGGCGTCGAACCCCCGCGAGAAGAGTATGAACTGCTGAATCATCGAGTCCAGGTTCGTGAACACACGATCCTTCGGAGGAAGGGTCACGCTCGGCACATCGGCCATGATCGGTCCCTCTGCCGGTATCTGGTCCAGGCACTGCCTGATAATTTTCACACTCTCTCGCATCTCCTGGACTCGGATCCAGTATCGGTCGTAGGTGTCGCCGTTCTTGCCTACGGGCACGCTGAATTCGCATCTGGGGTAGGCCGCGTAGGCCTCAGACTTCCGCAGATCGTAATCCACGCCGGAGCCACGCAGTGTGGGACCGCTCAGGCCGAAGCTGACCGCGTCTTCGGCTGAGATCACTGCCACCCCTTTGGTGCGCGCAAGCCAGATCCGGTTCTTTTCGAGAAAGACCACGTACTCATCAATCTTGGGCGGAAAGTAGTCAAGGAACCGTCGGAGTTTCTCTAGCAGCGACGGCGTAAAATCCCGTTCCACGCCGCCGATCCTGTACCAGCTCGTGGTCAAGCGCGCACCACATAACTCGTCGAACCAGTCCAGCAGGATCTCACGGTCTCGGAATGTGTAGAAGAACACGGTCATCGCGCCGATATCCAGCGCTTGCGTCCCCAACCAGAACTGATGGCCGATGATCCGCTGGACTTCCGCCACAATGGTGCGCAAGTACTCAGCCCGCTCCGGCACCGTGATGTTCATCAGCTTCTCGACCGCACGGCAATAGGCGAAGTTGTTGTACATCGCGCAGATGTAATCGAGCCGGTCCGTGTGCGGGATGAACTGATGGTAGGTGCCGTCTTCCGCCAGCTTCTCCACGCCTCGGTGCAGAAATCCCATAACCGGCGTGGCCTTGACAATACGCTCTCCTTCCAGTTCCAGAATCACTTTCAAGACACCATGGGTGCTGGGGTGCTGCGGGCCCATGTTGAGGAGCAGTTCCTCAGTCCGAAGGGTTGGCAAGGTGAGGTTCTCCGGATGGGCCGGATCCACCTTATAGACGGTGCTGCGCTGGTCTTCGATCGGCTGCATTTACAATTTGCCCATTTACTGATTTGGCGATTGGAAACTCTTTGCCCAATCGGGCAATCACTCAATCATCCAATCATTCAATGCTTAGTTTCATTCAGGAACTCAAATGTGTCCCGCCACCCCTTGCCCCGCAGGGGAAAATCCTTTCTTAGCGGATAGCCTTCATCGTAGTCATCCGGCATGAGGATGCGGCGCAGGTCCGGGTGGTTGCGGAACCGGATGCCCATCATGTCATAGACCTCGCGTTCCATGAAGTCGGCGCCTTTCCAGAGGTCCGTCAGGGAAGTGACTTCGCAATCCGATTCGGGCACGCGGGTCTTGAGCCTGATGCGGTGGCATTTGCGGATCGAATAGAATTCATAGACGACCTCAAACCGCTCCTCGTCATCAGGCCAATCCACGGAACTGACATGCACGATGTAATCGAAATCCATCTCGGGATCATCATGGAGAAATCCGGCCACGTCGTGCAGCGTCTCGCGACGCACGGTCACGGCCAGATCGCCGCGCCATTCAACGGCCTTGACGAAGCCCTCCGGGAATTCCCGCTGTATGCGCTGGGCTAATGGATGCATCGGTCGCCTTCTTAAGTGCGCGCTGCGCGAGCACAGGCGTCAGCCTCGCCACTCTTATACCTTTACCTTTACCTTCACTTGCTCGGGCTGTTTGACGAACACCCGCTTCTGCATGATCCGCTCTTGCAACTTCAAGATGCCGTCGAACAGCGCCTCGGGGGTTGGAGGACAGCCCGGCACGTAGATGTCCACCGGCACGAAGCGGTCCACCCCCTGCACCACGCTGTAGCTGTCATAGATGTTGCCGGACGTCGCGCACGAGCCCATTGCGATGACATACTTGGGCTCCGGCATCTGATCGTAGATCTTCCTGATGACGGGAGCCATCCGACGGCAGACCGTGCCGGCCACAATCATCAAGTCTGATTGGCGAGGGGAGGCCCTGAACACGCCGGCCCCGTACCGATCCATGTCATAGCGCGAGGAGACCGCCGCAATCATTTCAATGGCGCAGCAGGCCAGCCCGAATGTCATGGGCCACAAGGAACCTTTCCTCGCCCAGTTGACGACCTTTTCCAACGACGTGGTGATGATATCCAGTTCCCCGTCCTTTTCATGCCGTCCGATCTGTATCAGTCCCATAAGAACCCCAAGAGCTTATGGCTTATGGCCGATGGCTAATTGAAGTATCGCCCGGTCCGCCTGTTTGCCATTCGCTATAAGCCATATGCCATCAGCTCCGCTCCGCTCAGTCCCATTCTAAGGCCCCCTTCATCCAGGCGTAGACGTATGCCACCAGAAACAGCCCGATAAACACCAGCATCTCGACCAGCCCAATGAGCCCGATTTTGTCGAACACCACGGCCCATGGATACAAGAAGATGACCTCGATGTCGAAAATGACGAAGAGCATGGCGAAGATGTAATACCGAACCGGAAACGGCATACGCGCGTCGGAGAACGGTTCACTGCCGCATTCATACGGGCTGAGCTTTTCCGTCTCCGGGAACTTAGGCTGAACCAGATGGCTGATCAGCAACGTCACTACGCCGAACCCCAGCGCAATCACGATGAACAACAGAACCGGGGAATACCGAGCCAAATAATCAAGGAGCAACTCCGCCCCGCTCACAAACCCCTCGCTCCCAACGCCTTGACTTCCAAGGTAGATTTGGCATCTTAGCCCCTATGTGTTTGGTAAATCAAGCGAACAAAGGACCTAACCCTTCCCAGCCGAAAGCCCTAGCCGGTTTTTCGTGGTTTGAACTGGTTGATCTGGTTGAGAGCTGGCGGCCAAAGTCTGGAGGGAGGAATCCGTCTTCTTATTCGTTGGATTTCTGTGTTTTATTCATCTTGTCCGAGGGCATCCTGAGGCCGACCGGAAGACGGTTCGACCGCGCATCCCATTCGGCTTCGAGCGGGAGAACCGCTTTCGCTTTCTTCCGCCGATGAATTTGCGTCTCGATCCGGCGTTGTTGGCTCTCCCCTGACGCAGGGCCCTCCCCAGGGGCTCGCTTCGATTCGTTCACCAGCGGATCTCCTGTCAGCAGGTCAATCTTCTTTTGCGGAGGTCTCACCTTACCACCCGCTAGAACGGCCTGTCAAACTCGCAAATTCTTCGAACTTGCTTGACATCTCAGCCTGATTTGCTATGTTTGCCTCGTTAGTACCTTGCATAGTTTCTATGGTGAACAGGCTAACCACATTCCTTCTCCCACCCTTGGCTTGGGCCATGCTCCTCTCGCAAGGTGCCTTCGCTGCAGATGCAGATCTGCAAGCCGTGACGAGGGGGGATGGCGCCATCGCATTTTTCTCTGGCTTCATCCGTATGAGTGTGCCGCTTGACGGGGTCGTGAGCCAGATCACGGGCGACAACCAGACGACCGGCAACAGGATGCTGATCGGGATGGCCGATCTCTTGTACCTGCGGATGAATCAGCCTGAGGAAGTGTCCCCGGGCGATCTCTATACCATCTACAGACGTGTCCGAGAGGTGTTCCACCCTCAGTACGGAAAACGTCTGGGTGACCTCTTTGAAAACGTGGGGATCGTCAGGGTGATCAAGGTCGAGCCGGACCTGACAACCGTCCGCGTTGTCCGGGCGTACGCCAATATTTCCCCAGGAGACCGAGTCATCCGGTTTGCCCCGCCACCGCACGAGGATGCTGCGCCTTCAGACCGGACCCTATCCGACAACCCTGGGATGATTGTGGAAATTCAACATCCGCGGTTTCTGATCGGCCAAAGGAATGTGGTCTACCTAGACTGGGGTCGCGAGGAGGGGTTACAGCTCGGAGATCGACTCGAAGTCTTCAGGCTCGGGACTGGTCTGCCCAACCGTGTCATCGGCGAGCTGAAGATTGTTGCCTTGGAGGATACCACCGCGACGGCGCTCATTGTACGCTCGACCGCACCGATCCTGCGCGGAGACCGTTTTATTTTCAAAGAAGCAACCAAAGAAACGGTCCGGCAGGAAGAAGAATTGCTCAAAGCTCAGAGGGAGGAGCTTGAGCGCCTGGCCAGCAAGTCCGAGCGCGTGGCCAAGCTGCCGGAAGAGCCTGGTTCCGCTCGCGCCCCGATCGCGATCCAGCAGATTGGGGACCGCCTGAGGATTAACCTGGATGAGCTGGTGGACCTGATCGAGTTCGATTCCGGCGAGGCCAGGTTGAAGCCGGAGGGGCTCAAGATCCTCAAACAGGCGAGCGAGATTCTCAAGGGTATTACCGACAAGCACTTTAGGGTCGAGGGGCATGCGGACAATGTCCCGATCGGCCCGAGTTTGAAGGAAAAGTTTCCGTCAAACTGGGAGCTGTCCAAGGCTCGCGCGACAGGCGTGGCACGGTATCTTATTGAGGAGGGAGGCCTCGACTCTGCCAGACTATCGGCGGTCGGGTACGGAGACACGAGACCGGTAGCCAGTAATGAGACAGAAGAAGGCCGAAAGGTGAATCGGCGCGTCGAGATCGTTCTGCTCCCGCCCACTCCGACTCAGCCGTCGGAAGAGCAACCTCCCGGCCGGCCTGACGCCGGGACCGTGCCCCCAACGCTGTCGCGTGGTGACCAACCAGCATCAACTCCCCCAGTTGCCCAGCCTCCGTCGCCCCCTATTTCAGACCCTGTTCCGCCCCAGCCCGATCAGCCACCTGATCTGCAGCCGGGCACGATTCGCTGACAGAACCCTCTCTCCTGCGGTCACCAGGGCTGCGCCCAGGATGCTTGCCCTCTGCTGAGCAGCGGCCAGTCCTTGAAGGCTTGGTTGTTCCACTCAGGTATGCTTGGTAGAATGCCGCATGCCTCACGCCTTATGTGCCACTGACTCTGAATTTCCTGTCTCGACCCAGCCCGTCGTGATGGACCTGCCGGCCTTGGCTGAAGTGATTGTCCCTCGACATCTGAGCCGGTCCTTCACCTACACGATCCCAGAGCAGCTCCGAGATCGCCTGCAGGTGGGAAGCAGGGTCTGGATTCCCTTTGGACCGAGCATGCTCCAGGGCGTGGTCGTTTCACTGTCTGCGCAATGCAGCCACGGTGATGAGCAAGATCTTGCGACGAGCGGTCGCGTGGCGGGACGGCTGCGAGAGATTGCTTCGGTCATCGACGAGACACCGGAAACGAGCCTAGCTCCAGATCTGCTCACCTTAACTGGTTTGGTCTCTGAACGGTACCTGGCCCCCTGGGGCCAGTGCGTCCGGTTGATCCTGCCGACCTTGCCGACACACAAACACTCGCCTCGGTACCTCATCACTGAGGCAGGCCGAAAGAGGCGAGAGAGCGTAGGGCGACTGGCATCAACGGCCTGCCAGATCCTCACCAAACTCGCCGGCCTGCCCAAGGGGCTGACCGTGAACTCTCTGCGTCGAACAGTCACGGGCCCGGTGGCCCGCACGCTGCGGACTCTGGCACGCCGCAAGTGGGTGCGGGAAATTGAGCAAGACCGTCGAGGTGGTCAGGACAGCGGGACTGAGCAGCGCCGTTCGTCGGCCAGCGACATGACTCCTGGCGGTTCACCAAGCCAAGTTCACAGACCGCAGGAATCCGCTGTGGTTCCATCACGGGAGCTGGCTTGGTGGGATCATCTCTGCGGGGCTCTCGACAGAGCCGAGCCGAGGGTGTTCTTGCTGCAGGCTCCGGCGGCGCAGCGGTTGAGCTATGTGATCCGGGCCACCGAGGAGACGCTTGCGAGGGATCGGACGGTACTGATCCTGGCCCCGGAGGTGATCAGGGCTGCGGCCATCGCCGAGCTGGCCAGAGCGCGATGGGGCGACCGGGTCGAGTTGTTCCACAGGGGGCTGACGCCGACAAAGCGCGGGCAAGTCTGGCGTCGCATCCGAGCCGGGACCGCCGGCATCGTGGTGGGGACGAGGTCGGCGGTCTTTGCGCCCCTTGGCTCCCTTGGGCTCATTTGCGTGGAAGATGAAGAGGATTCCTCTTTCAAAGAAGAAGCAGAGCCCCACTATCATGCCCGCGAGGTCGCCCGCGTGCGTGCCAGCCAGGACAAGGCCGTGCTCCTGCTCGGCTCGGCCCATCCGTCGTTAGAGACGGTGCAAGCGATTGGAGCCGGCGGCGAGGCGCTGCGCATCTCTGGCGAGGGTGTCATCCCGCCGGCGATCCAGGTGGTGGATCTCCGCCGGCTCCCCTGTAGGTCTGTCCTGACGGAACCCATGCTCGCCGGCATCCGTGCCGCCCTCGAGGCTCGGGCTGGGGTCGTGCTGTTCCTCAATCGCAAGGGCTTCGCGCCCGCCCTTCTCTGTCGGGACTGCGGCAGCGCGCAACGTTGCCCGCACTGTAGCGTGACGCTCAGCTTCTATAAACGAGCTGCCAGCCTGGCTTGCCACTCCTGCGGCGCATCTGTTCCGGTCCCTGAAGCCTGCACCCTTTGTCTCGCTGCGCGTCTTGAGCCGGTTGGGTTCGGCACCGAACGGGTCGAGGAGGAAGTCCGGCGCTTGTTTCCTGGTGCCAGGATCGGCAGGCTGGACCGGGATACCGCTCCAACCGCTGCGAGGGCAGACGCGATTCGCCGTCTGGCTTCGGCCGGCGAGTTTGATATCCTGATCGGCACCCAGATGCTGTTTCAAGGGTTCCCGCTTCCTGCTGTTGGGTTCGTCGGCCTCCCGCACGCGGACGCCGGCCTACATCTGCCGGATTTCCGATCAGCCGAGCGGACCTACCACACACTCCTGGATGCGGTGGCGCTGGCCCGTCCCGGAGAGGCGGGCGGAAGCATTGTGCTCCAGACCTATCTGCCGACTCACCACGCAATTGCTTCAGTGGTCAGCTACAACGAATCGGGCTTCTACGACCAAGAGTTGGCCTTTCGTAAGTCGGTCGGCTATCCGCCGTTCACTCACCTCGTCAGCCTACGCGTGTCCGGCAAGAACGCTGGGCTGGTGAGAGAGGCGACTGAGCGATGGTCTGGGCTACTCAAGGCAGCGCTCCAACGTGGATCATCTGGTGAGGAGAGGCCAGCTCCCCATGAGACCCTGGGCAGTGACGTCACAATCTTGGGGCCCATTCCGGCCGCTGTGGCCCGCGTCCGAGGGCGACACCGCTGGCAACTGCTGGTCAAATCAGCCAAGGCTGAATCAGCCCGACTGGTGGTCAAGCGCACGTTGGATGTCCTGGAAAAGCGACCGGGAGGGAGTGGATTGAAGTTCGACGTGGATGTGGACCCGGTGGAGATGGTGTGAGCGGGGCGGCTGGCCCTGTGCTCCCGCAGCGCGCGGCCTCAGAAGGCCCTCGCTGGACGGCCGCAGTTGGAATTCCCTGGTCGCCCTGCTAACGGTGGAGGATGTGAGAGCAAGAGGTGCTCGCTCGGTGCGCGCAGTAAAGGACGGTCTGGCCACCCCCCTAAAGAGTATGGGC
>JBOHOI010000131.1:0-7765 GCA_050731155.1 Nitrospiraceae bacterium
ACGCTGTCACGAATGGGCCAAGGAGAAATGGCCACACGGTGCCCTGATGATAGGCCCCATCCCGGTCTGCCACGGAGCCTTCGTAGCGCGGCCGGTATCGCGGGTCACCTGGAGCCAACGTTCGTAAACCAACCGGGGTCAACAACTGCTCTTCGACCACCCTGACAACTCGCATGGCCTGCTCACGACTGAGCAGCCCCTTGGTCAGCGCGACCGCAAAGATTTGATTAGGGCGGAGAGACGCATCATCGCCGTTCTCTCCGTCAATCACGTCATAGAGATACTCGCCTGCTTCGTACCAGAAGCGAGCACGGAACGACTTCATCGCACGAAGGCGGTCCGCGCGACAGCGCGCGGCGAAAGCGGGATCGCCGAAACGGGTTCCAAGATTCTCACCAATTCCGAGGGCCCTGACCCACAGCGCCTGGATCTCCACCGGTTTCCCGCAGCGCGGCGTCATCACCCACTCCCCGACCTTCGCATCCATCCAGGTGAGTTGGACACCTGGCGCGCCACTCGTGACCAGCCCATCATGATCCACTTTGATGCCGTACCGAGTCCCCTGCCGATATCCATCGAGGATTTGCCGGACTGCCGGCCACGCAACCTGCTCCACAGTCTTGTAGTCTCCGGTGTAGTCGAGATAACGGCTCACGGCATGGACAAACCACAGTGATCCGTCAATCGTGTTGTATTCGGGCATTTCGCCCGCATCGGGAAAGCGATTCGGGATCATCCCCTGCGAGACATGAGCGGCGAAGGCTTCGATGACCTGCCGTGCCACCTCGTGGCGACCCGTCACCAGACACAAGCCTGGCAATGACAGAAAGGTGTCGCGCCCCCAGTCCGTGAACCAGGGGTAGCCGGCGATCACGGTTTGCTGCTTCCCGCGTTCTGAGATATAGGCTTCGGTTGCGAACCAGAGTGATTGCACCAAGGGATCGCCTTTGGGCGCCCCGGTTCTCACAGCCTTGCGTCGGCGCTGCTCGTCCTTCACGAGGGCGTCCACACTGATGGCCTCAGCCAGTTCAGTGGTGAACACCAGGGAAGCCGGCCTCTCATGTGAGAGCGTGAACGCCATCTCGCCTGGCGACCACCAATCTTCCTCGTAATCCAGCCCGCGCTCTTGCTCCACCGGACACTGGACGCGCCGGAACCACTCAGGCTGATGCCGATACTCACCTGTATGCAGGGCGCTGATTTGGGGAAGATCCCCGTACGGCTGCCAGGCCACGAGTCCCTCTCGCACCGTTGCATCAGTGTGGATGCCGCCGTTCTCATGGTGCAACGAATGATAATCCCGGCCGGTCAGCATCGGACGGATCACGAGCCGCGCCGAGCGCGTTGACGGTTCAGCGAGACGCCAGCGAACCACGACGAGGTCCCGCGCGCGCGGACTGAAAATTTCACGTAGCACCTTGATGCCACCAAGCTCATAGGTCCAGGTCGGCCAGGGCTCGCTCGAGAAGCTGACGCAGAGCCGATAGCCATCAGGATGGACTGCGCCGGGATAGAGATTCGTTGAGAGTGGAAACGAGCTGCCGTTAATGTCGAGGCGTTCCTCAAGATGATTCACCAGGACAAACCGCTCCACTGGTGGCTTCCTGGAAACCAGGAGCAGCGCATGGTACCGGCGCGTGTTCGCTCCGGCCACAGTGCCTGACGCAAACCCTCCCCGCCCGTTCGTTTCAAGCCACTCCAGCCCGAGGGCATGTTCAAGATTCTGGCAGTCTTTCGTTTCGATTTTCACGATATTCTCTCAACCGCCCTCAAAAATGTCCTTCTACAGAAGTTCCACTCCACATCCTTACGACTAGGCAGTCGGGCTGGGTTCTACTGCGCGCATCGAGCGAGCACATTCTGATCGTGCGCGCTCTGCGAGCACGGAAACCAGCCCGACTGCCTAGTCATCACTCACCGCTCTGCTGAATCAACTTTGCCACGAGTCCCGTCCAACCGGTCTGATGGCTGGCTCCAACCCCCGCGCCGTTATCGCCGTGAAAATATTCGTGGAAGAGGATCAAATCACGCCAGTGTGGATCCTGCTGAAACTTCTCCGTCCCGCCATAGACCGGTCGGCGACCATCGGGTCCTCGCAGAAAGATGCGTGTGAGGCGGCGAGACAGTTCTGCCGCCACCTCCCACAGGGTCATCATGCGACCGGAGCCGGTCGGACACTCGACCTTGAAGTCATCGCCCAGGTAGTGATGGAACTTTTGCAGCGACTCGATGAGGAGGTAGTTCACCGGAAACCAAATGGGCCCACGCCAGTTCGAATTGCCCCCGAACAGTCCGCTGCTCGACTCGGCCGGCTCGTAGTCCACCCGATGCTCCATCCCGTTGACCGACAGCATGTAGGGGTGCTCCTGATGGAATCGCGAGAGGGCGCGAATACCGTAGGGAGAGAGAAACTCGCGTTCATCGAGCATCAGCTTGAGGACACGGCGCAGTCGTTCTTGATCTACACAAATGGAGAGGAGCCGTCGCTCCCCGCTCCCGCGGGTTCTCATGCAGGCCACGTTGGGAGTCAAATCGGGGCGATTGTTGATGAACCACTCCAAGCGCCGTTTAAAGCCGGGCAAACGATCCAGCAGGTCCGGCTCCAACGTCTCAACGGCATACAATGGGATCAGCCCCACGATTGACCGCACCTTGAGCGGAAAGGTGGAGCCGTCCGGCAAATGCAGCACGTCGTAGTAGAAGCCATCCTCCTCGTTCCACAGTCTGATTCCCTCGTCCCCAAGATTGTTCATAGCCTGGGCGATATAGACAAAATGCTCCCAGAACTTGCTTGCCACATCCTCATACGCCGGGTCATCCTTGGCCAGCTCAAGCGCGATTGCGAGCAGGTTTAGGCAGTACATGCCCATCCAGCTTGTGCCATCCGACTGGGCGATGTGGCCGCCGGTCGGTAGCGGCGCGCTTCTGTCAAACACGCCGATATTGTCGAGCCCCAAAAATCCTCCTTGGAAGACATTCTTGCCTTCAGCATCCTTCCGGTTGACCCACCAGGTGAAGTTGAGCAGGAGTTTGTGGAAAATTCGCTGGAGAAACGCGCGATCGCCCACACCCCGGCGTTTCTTCTCGATCTTATAGACGCGCAGGGCTGCCCAGGCGTGTACCGGCGGATTGACGTCCCCGAACGCCCATTCGTAGGCTGGGAGTTGCCCATTGGGGTGCATGTACCATTCACGCACCATCAGCGTCAGTTGCTCCTTGGCAAACGTCGGATCAACCAGAGCGAGCGGGATGCAATGAAAAGCGAGGTCCCAGGCGGCGTACCAGGGGTACTCCCATTTATCCGGCATGGAGATGACATCAGCGTTATACAGATGCCCCCATTCGTGGTTGCGACCGTACTTGCGCTCCCGCGGAGGCGGAGGCCCCGCGGAGTCGCCTTTGAGCCACTGATCCACCACATAGTGGTAGAACTGCTTGCTCCATAGAAGCCCGGCGAAGGCCTGGCGCTGCACGTGACGAGCATCATCGGTATGGCAGGCCGGGGCCAATTCTTCGTAGAACTCGTCCGCCTCTTTCTTCCGTTTCGTGAAGATGGCATCGAACGCTTGACCGAAGGCCGAAACGCGGGACGCCTGATCGGTGAATCGCAACTTGATCGTCGCGGCCTCCCCCGGCCCCAAGTCCAGCACATAATGCGCTGCAGCCTTTGTCCCGATCTGCTCCATGTTGACCGTATCCTTGACCCCATGCACCACGTAGTCATTGATCCCGTCCTTCACGTAGCGCGCCCCATCCAACCCGTAAAGCCGACGCGTGTTCGTTTCATTGTCGGTGAAAAGCAGTGGCGGGATACCGTCGCAGAGCAGCAAGCGGCGTCCATAATAGTCATGGTCGAGTTCAATGATGCTTGCGTCTCTGACAGACTCGTCCCTGCGAAGCTGAGGCCGCTTCGGCTCGAGTCCCCAGGACCAGGTGTTGCGAAACCAGATTGTCGGCAGCACTGTCAGTTCCGCAGCTTCCGGACCGCGATTGACGACTTGCAGCCGAATCAGGATATCTTCCGGCGAGGCCTTCGCGTATTCGACGAAGACGTCAAAATACCGGTCCTCCTCAAACACGCCGGTGTCAAGCAGCTCGAACTCCGGAGCCTGTTTCCCGCGATGACGGTTCTCCTCGACCAGCCGCGTATAGGGAAACTCTGGCTGCGGGTACTTGTAGAGGCACTTCATGTAGGAATGCGTTGGCGTGGAATCCAGGTAAAAGTAATATTCTTTGACGTCCTCGCCGTGATTCCCTTCATTGCCCGTCAGGCCGAAGAGCCGTTCCTTGAGGATCGGGTCCCGCCCGTTCCAGAGCGCAATCGCAAAGCAAATGAATTGATGCCGGTCACAGATCCCGGCCAGCCCGTCTTCATTCCATCGATAGGCTTTGGATCGCGCATGGTCGTGAGGGAAGTATTCCCAGGCCGTCCCGTAAGCGCTGTAGTCCTCACGTACCGTCCCCCAGGCTCGCTCGCTGAGATAGGGCCCCCAGCGTTTCCAATGCTTCTCCCGCCTGGTGTCCTCTTCCAGACGTTGACCTTCAGCAGTCATCAACAGACCACCAGCCTGCGTTGATGATTCGGCTTTTCGCTGGTGAGAAGACGTGTCCCTCTTACCGCTTGCTTTCCTCATGTTCCTTCCCGTCCTACCTCTCTGAGGTGGCTGAGGTGCTCCCTGGGATGGCCTAGTTGACAATACCACTCTCGGTCTGGTTCTTCTACCAATAGATAGACGAACCGATGGCACAAGGACTTACCTGTTAGTCGCTCGACTCGGCCTAGGCTTACACTGGAACTTGCTCGTCAATTGAAAGGCTTCTATGCCTGGAACGACAATACGCTAAGGTGGAGGACGCTGTGGATGTGAATGACCGTCTGATCAAGACCAAGGAGACGTGGGCCAAACACAAGCGGGACACCTCCGGCAGGGAAGTCAAGGGAGAGGAGACCGAGCACGAGCGACTGCCTCCTGGTCAGCATCTGATCAACACGTGGCCAGTGCTGGATTTGGGCCACAAGCCGGAGATTGCCCTCGCCGACTGGCAGCTCAGCGTCGGCGGGTTCGTCGCCAACCCAGTGGCCTGGACCTCGCAGGATTTCCTGTCGCAGCCGCAGTTCAGATCGATCTCGGACTTCCATTGCGTAACGAGCTGGAGCACGTTGGACAACGAGTGGGAAGGCGTCAGCTTCAAACGGCTGCTCGAAGTCGTCCGGCCGCTCTCGCTGGCAAAGTTCGTTTTGTTCAAATCCTATGACGATTACACGACAAACCTACCGCTCGAAGCTTGCAACGATGACGACGTACTGCTCGCCTACAAGTGGAACGGAAAGCCGCTCACAAAAGAGCACGGCGGCCCGGTGCGGATGATCGTGCCGAAGCGTTACGCCTGGAAAGGCGCGAAGTGGGTGAAGGAGATCACGTTCTCGGACCGAGATCAGAAGGGTTTCTGGGAAGTGCGCGGCTACTCCAACTCCGCCCTGCCCTGGGAGAATGACCGGTATAGTTAATTCTAATCCTGCCCCTCGCACTTCTTGCAATTGAGCGTCTGCCCAAGATGCCGCATACGACTTTCCTCAGTGAGAACCCAGGGCCGATTCGTCAATGGCGGCTGATGTCGCACATGCTGCCCGTGCCCACAAGCCAGATCCGCCACCCAATCGCCGTGCTCGTCTTGATGAAAGCCGATGATGCGCTGGTTCATAGCCGCCAGAAATACGCCTCACCAGTCGCAAGAGCGAGGAATCCTTCATCAATGGTGCAGTAATGGTAGGCATACCGGGAGGTCGCAAAAGATCCACCTTTCAAATCATTCGGCCACCACGACGCCTTCAGACCGGGGGATATGAGGTTTGCGACTGCCACTTGACGACAGTTTTTGATCACCTCGTCGCGCTCAGTCTCGGTAAACTGAAACGTCAAGAGGATCTGGTACGTCGAAGCGTTGTGCATCTCGCTTATCGAGACGGCCGACTTCGGCAACAACGTGGGCAAATAGCCTCCACCCAAAAGGGCACCTGCTTTCTTTGCATCATCATACGTGTCGAACCGCAACTCTTCGGTTTGACCGAAAGTGCAAGCGGCAGTAGCAATCAGCACGAGAATGGCCAGGGCGTGAGGCAATGGTGTCATTTCTCGAAGATGCACCGACCCGTGAATTTTTGCGAGAGGACAAATAACTTCGTTTGATCGCATGCTAGGACTTCACCGCGTCCAGGCCGACGACCGGTTCGTCGCCAACTACTTCGGCAGAGTGGACGGTTCCGCGCTGCATTGCAAGTAATCATGCCTCTGCCGCTGCATTGCTCCAGGCTGTCGCTGCACGGCTGACATGGTGGTGTTCCCCTATCTGAATCGAGTAGTGTGAAGCAAGGAAGTCTTTTTGAGGAATACACCATGACGGTAAAACCCTACAAAACGATGACTGAAGCCCTTGAAGATCTGAAGCAGAGAGGATTTACAGCCAACTTTGAACTGCTCAACAACGTGTTTCGAGCAGTGGATAGCGGAAAAACGTTTCAGGCCGACGACTTGACGATCGTCGAGCACCACCGATTCGAAGGAGCCAGCGATCCTGATGACATGTCGGTGGTCTATGCCATCGAAGCCAGCAATGGCACACGAGGCCTCCTGATCGATGCCTTTGGGGTCTATGCCAATCCTGATCTTGGGGCATTCCTTCAGAATGTGAAAATGCGGGAAGACCGGTAGCGGGGTTGACATTCAGGCAGAAGATTACGCTGGATGTCGCGCATCTTCAATGCCTAAGCCGAGCCGTTCGAGTTTCCGCCGTCTCAACATTTTTGGCCCAGGTGGAGAGGTTGAACTGGGAACCAGGCTCCCAGGCTTCCAGTTGCTTGCGAGTGATCATGGTTTCCAGCTCGCTTAACTGCTCGCACGCCCCACAATACCGCCTGTGCGCACTTAGACATGGGATGACGCACTACAGCGATCTCAACGCCTCCACGATTCGCGGAATGTCGTGGAACGAGAATTGACCTCGACCGAAGAAGCCCACATGGGCGATGCGCGTCCTTCCGTTGATGGCCACAGAGGCGGCATGCTCCACCTTATCCACGGAGCGCCAGTCGCCTGTCTTGATCGAAAATAGGTCCGACACCTTGTCCTTGGTCGGAGCACCGTATGCGATGACGATCTCCGGAGGGAACTTGCTCAGGTGCTGGGATAGAAACCTCCTCCGCTTGTCCCATAACTCTTTCTCGGACAGGGGTGGGGCACCAGGGAGCCCACTCGCTCGGCTTTTGCGCGGGAAGGGGAAGCACTCCATGAGGAAGGTGCTTCCATCTCTCCGGCCCAGCTCTTGACGCCAGTATTCACTCCAGCAGCTTGCCTGGCCCCAATCAGGATCGCCGCGAAGCGCAAGGGCGAACCGCGATGCAGTGTTCCATTGCTGGACAGGATTGCCAGATGCACCGAATGGGTTGAAACACCCTGCGGGTTCAAGCTTTGTTTGATGGGCTTCGTAGAGGTCTTCGATGTCCGCGAAAAGCGACCGCGCACGAAGGTTTTTGGCTTCTTGGCCTTCGTGGGCTTTCTCCTCGATGCCCAGAAAAAGCGTCTTTGCCGCGCAGGATGGGCCGTAGCCAACGAACGAGATTAGCCTTTCCCAGTCAATGGTGTTCGGCATGGCAAGTCCCCTGTACGAGGAACAACTTCTCTCGCTGTGCTCCGACATAGCGCAGTGCGGGCTAACGATCTCAGCTGAGCCGCCGCAGTACCCATCTCTCTACCGGCCGGCCTACGAT
>JBOHOI010000132.1:0-7723 GCA_050731155.1 Nitrospiraceae bacterium
TGATCAAACGTGACGGATCGAAACGCGGGATTGTTGACATCCGGCGACATCGACGCTGTGCGATTGGTTGGCCCAACGGCCCCAGCCACGAATCGTGGACGGTCCGGATGCTTCGCCGTCACCGCCGCAACGGCTTTGCGCGCCACCTTGGCCCCGGCCAGATTTAGGTCATAGACCAGATGCTCCAGATGGTAATCGGCCATCGAGATCGAGGTGGAATTGAACGTGTTGGTTTCGATAATGTCAGCCCCGGCCTCCAGGTACTGACGATGAATCGTCTCGACGATCTCCGGTTGGGTCAGGCAGAGCAAGTCATTACATCCCTTGAGGTCATAACGATGGGAGGCAAGCTGACGCCCCCGGTACCCTGATTCATCGAGCTGATACGACTGAATCATGGTGCCCATCGCGCCATCGAGGATGACGATGCGGCGTTGTAAAAGGTTCTCTAATTCAGTCACGTTCCAAGGCGCTCCGTTTCTATCACGAAGCTGTTATGTGGCCGTGCAAATCCAAGACCCGTCCTGCTCCAATCCCTTTGGCACTTCGCGGAAACTACTGGTTAGTCATGATACTGGATCACCCTAAACCAAGCAAGTCGAACGCGCCCCTTGTATTGACTTTACGCAGGCTCACGGTTAGTATGCCCTCACTTGTCAGCGATGGCTTTGATCCCACGCATGGTCGCTGCAGCGTTGAGTGCCGCGCGGCTCACACTCCTGTCGTCTGTACTTCTGCCCTTTCTTCTTCCAAACGTTTCTCTCGCCGGTCCTTACTTTGAAGACGGCTACTTGGGTCTCACGCAATCGGAATTACGCGAGAAACTCGGCCCGCCCCACGCGGTCCGGGACCGAAAAGCCGCACTGCGCGTTTTCAACTACTACTCGTTCAGCGACTGGGAGAATTATTTCAAGAAACTCATTTCGCCGCAAAATGGAGAGGATGTTTATAAATACACACGCGAGGGGATTGAGGTACGCTACTCGTTCAGCTACGTCCCTGATCCGAAGGACGACTCAGACTCTCCGACCCTGTACGTGAAGCTGGTGGACATCGAGTTTTCGCCATCCATCCCGATGGAACGGATAGCAGCCCTGGTCCCTGAATTTCGGCCGTCTGCTGAACCCAGTGTCCCTTCCTTCCGCTCCAATATCTGGGTGCTCCTGTTCAAAGGACCATCGGTCGCCGAGGCTCGCTTCATCGTGCGAGAGCGGGGCAAAGAGCGGCTCGATTGGTCGTTGGCCTTCCAGATCTTTGCGCTCCAAGGGCTCCCGGAATTCCTGACGCTCCAGTCTCGAATAGACCGGATGGAGATCAGCGCGCAGAGCATCCAACTGGTTAAAGAACGGCAGCGACTGACGCACGAGCCGATCCTGAATCCCTTCTCCAAGGAATTCGCCAACCAACCGGCGCCCCCACCGCCGCCGACCAAGAAGATCCCGGTTCCGAAATACGCTGATTGACCAAGACGTTAAACGTTAGACGTTAATCGTTAACTGGAAGCGAAGTCACACGGGGGCGACTTTACGTTTAACGAATAACGATTAACGTTGCTCCTCGTCAGCGTATTTGATGTCTCTCGCGTCCGCAAGCGACAGATACGGCTCCCCCCATTGGTTCGTGCTCTCGAGACCCCAGTCTTCCGCCAGCGACACGGGCTTCAACCGGATACCCCAAATCCCCCCGAATATCAGATTCGTGAGTCCGGCGCCTGAGTCTTCGACCATCTGCACAGAAGCGGGACAGCAGGGTTGTGCCGGGTCGTCGCTCCACCCCGTCACCCAACACCACTCTCCTTCGGCGCGTCGCTCGAAGCTCCTGATCTGCACGACCCGCCTGGCCGGCCCGACCTCCTTGAATCGCGCGAACAGCGAATGCTCGCAATTGGGATTGCTCTCAACTTCAACAAACATACACCTTTGCCCTACTCCAAGCAGCGTGGGCGGCTGAGTTGCCTCCTATTGCGCGCGTACGACTTGCATCTCTCACTTCTCCAATTAGGAGGGTTGGCCGGACTGTCCTTTATTGCGCGGATCATCACCCGTTGCATTTCAAAGAGCAACGGGTACCCGGCACATTCCGATCGTGCGCGCTGTGCGAGCACGGGGGCTACTCGGACGCCACGTTTATGCTCCTCCCTTTTCTTGACTCCTTGGCAAGCGATTGTTTAGACTCCGCACACAAGTTTATGACACCAGAGGCCCCTCCACACAGTCCCCCAGCCTCTTCTGCGGAACCATCCCGCCTTGAGCCAAAGCCGTTCCTGTGCCGTCGTCCTGTGCGGCTGACCATTTATAGCTTCTTCGCACTGCTCTTGCTCATGATGCTGGTCTGGCGCTTCCTTCCAGGGGTCCTAGACCCCACATTCGAGAAGCATATTCAGAGTAAGCGTGTGATGGTGGGTATGACCCGCGAGCAGGCGCTCAAAGCCTGGGGATCGCCCTACACGATCAACGTGAGCTACACCAAGGACGGCATCAGGCGCGAGGAGTGGATCTTCGAAGACTGGAAGGATGCATCCACGGTCAAACACCGGTATCTCTACTTCGAAGAAGGCATCCTCGCCGGTGGCTGGTACTAGTAACGAGAATGTTCAGCCGGCTTCATCGGCTTGCTCCGGCGCGGTCAGCTCACCAAGCAAGGTCTCTGCCCGAGAAAAGTCAGACTCTTCTACCATGACCACCCGGCTGTTGAACGGCAACGGCAGTCCCGGATAGAGACTACCGAAATGCTCGTTCTGGACGAAGTACGCGATCTGGTTCCCGTCCAGCAGGCTCTTGATCAGGGCCAGCTCGCCTTCATCCCGAGGCTCGATCAGCTTGACCATCCCCATCAGCTTTCCTTTCCAAGCTACCTATGCGTTGAAGCCTCGGCCACTTGCCGGTCGAGCTCCTGAAAAAAGGAGCGGATATTGCGGGCGTTTTGACCAAAGTCCCCACGCCCAACCCGCGAGGCCGACCGGACTTCGACTACCGCTTCATCCGCACGGACTCTGACACGAATCAGGATATCATCCACAAAACGCCACACCAAGGTCCTGGCTTCGGCCCGGATCTCCCCTGTCGTCGGTTGATAGGATACCAGGGACCAGCGAGGCATCCGATGGACCGCATGCAGGGCCGCATCAAACACCTGGTCTGCACTAGCCCGATACACGCGCGGCTGAAGATCCGGATATTCCGGAGTCCGCCCCGTCTCCACGACATTGATCAACGGCCAAGCCCGTAACGCAACCACAACGACAAGCACCGAGGCAACCGTCACAAACACCGCGGTCATCTTGCCTGCCAATTATCCATCTCCACATAGGTCAAGCACGCGCGCAGTAGTGCCGGCGACTCGGCAGGAAGACTTTTTTGACTTGCACCAATTCCGGCGGTGCGTTGATTTTTTCGCGCCCGCCCCGTACACTGCGGACTGATGGAAAATCCTGAAGGAGGACAGGCCGGCAAATCAAGGTGTTTCGGTGATCTGAACGCGCCGCTCTTTGCCAGGGCCACCGGAGATCGTCAGGACCCGCTTCCACTCCCGGACTTGATAGATCGCCCAGGCATTCGGTTGGCCCTTGTACAAGGCATCAGGGTCTTCCCCGCTGGCGTTGAGATAAATCGGCTCCGTGAAGCCCTCATCGAGCACATAGTCCAGCAGGCACTCGGTCGTAAACCCCTTGCCGTGCAATGACACATCGGCTAGGAGGTTCAAGATATCGTCTGATTTTTGAATGGTGATCGGATCCATACCCACAAACCACGAAGTCGTCACAGAATTCTAACGGCAGGGGTGCACGAAAGCAAGGAACGATCATGAGGAAACTCTCGACCGAACAGTTTCGGGAGCAACTGCTCGCCATCATGGACCGCAAGCACCACTGGGCCTGGCCATCCTTCAGCGGCAACACTCTCACGAAGCATCAGCTCAAGATCCACTTTCAACAGGAATACGCGGTCTACGTGCGAGACTTTCCGGTGTTCCTCGCCCGCATTCACGGGCAGAATCCGCCGTCCGATGTTCGAGGCATGTTAGCTCAGAATATCTATGAAGAAGATACCGGCGGCCTCTCACTGAGTCGGTCCCATCCTGAACTGTTCCACGAGATGATGCGGGGCCTTGGATATGACGCGACGGACTTTAAAGACATCAAGTTGCTCCCGGCCAGCCGCAGGTACAGAAACTGGCTGGACCGTGTCTCGGCCAATCGCGATTGGGTCATCGGCGCGACAGCCTTGACGATTTTTGTCGAAGGCAGCATCAACGACCGGCAGGAAATCCAGGAGCCTTCAAAGCCCAAAAGCGCCGCGGAGATCGAGGAAATCGTCCGGCAACATCCTCTCGTACGCTATCACGGGCTTTCCCCAGGCCATATGGACCTCATACGGGCCCACCAAATGGTGGAGGCAGGACATCGCCAAGACGCCTACGCCATGATCTTGACCCACACGGTGGAGCGAAAGCGGCAAGAGGCGGTGCTGCCTTGCTTGAAGAAAACGCTCCAATTGTGGCTGCGCTATCGAGACGGGGTCGCCCGCGCCTGCGGACTCAAGAAACGCTAACGGTGCTTCGACTGCTCACGCTTCTCTTCGGTTTCATCTTTCTCTTTCCAACCATCAGCTATCAGCCATATGCTCTTGCCGCAGCGGTCGCTGACGACATGGTCTTCGTCCCGGCTGCCGAATTTCTCATGGGGAGCCCTGCCGGAAGCGACGGATTCGACGATGAGCAGCCCCAACGCCTCGTATTTGTCAGCGCATTCTGGATCGGCCAGTACGAAGTGACAAACAGTAACTATTTGGCCTTTGTGCAAGCAACCGGTCATCGTGTGCCTCAGAATGCCAAGCCAGCCGCGACGCTGTGGGAAAACAACAAACCGCTCCCCGGAATCGAAAACCATCCGGTCGTGAACGTGAGTTGGGACGATGCAGTCGCCTATTGCCAATGGCTGGGCAAGCGTCTGCCGACTGAAGCCGAATGGGAAAAAGCGGCACGAGGTACCGATGGACGAAAGTATCCCTGGGGCAACGAGTGGGATCTCACCAGGGCCAACAGTGCCAGCTACTGGGCGGGACGCAAGGTGGAATTTGCGAGCGGCGCGGAGTGGGAGGCGTTCTGGATCAAGGGCGAGGGAGCCAGGATATCTAAAGAAAAGGGAGTTAAAGGTGAAGTGTTGACGATGCCGGTTGGCAGTTTCCCAGCCGGTGCCAGTCCTTACGGGCTCTTAGACATGGCTGGCAACGTGGCGGAATGGATCCAAGATTGGTTTGATCCCAATTACTACAAGTCGGCCCCGCTGTCAGATCCACCAGGTTCAGATAAGGGAGCAGTGAAAGCCATGCGCGGCGGGTCCTGGCTCAAGCCAGCCAAGAGTCTGCGCACCAGCGACCGCGACTGGGGTACAATGGACAGCCGCCCGAGCGGGACGGGATTTCGGTGTGCCAAAGATACGTTCTGATTAGCGACGACTAGTCCTTGCCTTGGTCAGCTGTTCTGCGATTTCTTTGAACTGAAGCGATCCGAAAGCCTCAGCATCCGTAACGAACCATTTGGGGCTTTTATCATCTTTCGAGGCAGTGTCCATAAATAATATTGCTGCTTTCTCTTTTCGAAACACTTTACGATCAACCTCTCTACTGTCATCCTGGTTCGGTCTACGCGGAACATCAATTAGTTTGCCAATTTGTTCTAGTGTTGCGGATACATGAACCAGGCGAAGCTGCTTTGTCTCGGCATCCAGGGTGATTCCTTGCGCTGCTTCGTCACTGGATCGCCCTTCGTTGGATAGACAGGTCAGCGCCTGCTCGAATCCTTCCTTTTGCATCTCAATCATGTTTGGAAGGTAGAGGCACCTACTGACCTTCCGTGTAACCAGCAATGTGATTAAGCCTGCTAGGCAGACGACGAGTAGGAGGATGAGAATGTCCCATGCTTTCCCAAAGAGATATCTTGGACCCCCGTTGGTGACGATTCCAAGGAGGACTGCTATGGTTCCCAGGATCAGCCATAGGATGCCTGCTATTGTTTCACTGCGTTGAACGGTGTTGTTCCGAACCTGAAAAGGATTGCTTCCATAAAATGTTTGTGCCGATTCGTTGGGAAAGGAAGGCAAAAGGTATGCTTTCGCAATGAACGCGGCGCTACCTGCGAGGAGGAGTGTTCCTAAAACTGTTAAGTGAAAGCTGCTCATGGTTGATCATGGAAATTCCCGCCGCGCTGTGATCGGAGAACTGAGACAGCAAAGCAGGTCGGGTCTTGGAGTCGCATATAGTCTGTTCTTATGGTCCTCATGCGTGATTCACTTGGCTAATACATAATCGACCCGTTCGATTCGTACCACTGGCATGATGAGGCCGCGGCCTTCTTTGTCGTGGGAGAAGTCATACACGATGGACTCTTCCGGGATAAGGCGGCCCGTCATAGCCACTTCAATCTCCACATGCTCACCCTTTTCGAGCCTAGCTCGCAGGACATCCCGCAGCGCCGCCATCGGTAGTACGATCAGATCAGACGGCACTTCTTCGGGCTTGAAGCGCACGATGCCCCAACTGGTTGGGTTGAATTTTGGCCCCACCGCGACCTTGAAGCCACCGCTCCTGGGATCATAGTCAGATAGCTCCCCCGGCCACAGGAAGGTCACCCGCCAATGCAACGCTGGTTTGCCCTCGCGTTTGGCATCCCGTTTCCGGTTCAAGTTAAACAGCCGTTCGTCGTGACCGGAATCATGATGGCCATGCCCGTAAACCGCCGCCCAGTCCGGCGGTGTCCCGTCCAACTCATCAAGAAAGTGTTCGATGGCCGGTGTCTCAACTAATAGATGGACACCTGCCGGCAGGACCGATCGCAGGCTTTCCAACTCAATCGTCAACAATGGCCGAGTTCCAGTGGCCTCTTCGCTGAAACTCGATGAGGGATACCAAATTCCGACCAAGAGACCGGTGACGACAATCAGGGCCCACATGGAAGGAGTGTCACTCTGATACGGCTTGAGCTAGGGCTTTCTCGAAGCTCGCGCGAAGAAAAGACACAGCTTGGTGATCAGGAGTCAGGACACCGGCTTCGATCAGCACATCTAACCGTAGCGAGGGATCCAATCGGACAAGTGCCTGCCGGCTCAGGGCTGTCGTTTCGAGCACCTTTTGATAGGTCCCCAGCCACGCCTCTGTGATGACGCGAAGTCCCGCGTCGGTCGGCCTCATGCGTCCGAGCTTGACCTCTTGCAGAAGCTTGATGATGGGGTCTGACTGCGACAGCGTGTCAATTGCTCGACGGAGCTGCTGTTCCTTCGCTTCACTCATCGTCCTGGTTCCTGGCGTACGTTAATTGGTCGCGCAGGAGCCAGG
The DNA here is from genome assembly GCA_050731155.1 of Nitrospiraceae bacterium. Classification (GTDB taxonomy): domain Bacteria; phylum Nitrospirota; class Nitrospiria; order Nitrospirales; family Nitrospiraceae; genus NS-7. Next base: position 7,332 of record JBOHOI010000132.1, read on the forward strand.
ACCTCGTGGATCGCCGCAGGTGCCGCATGGCCCCGGTCCACTCGATGTCGCCCAACTTGCCGTGGCGCCGACCCCGAATGGAGAGAACTGCTTTTGCAATTTGGTGGCCTTGCAGGAGGGGCAGGTCGGCACCGTCGTTCCCTGCACGATCATCTCAAAGCGATGGTTGCATTCTTGACAGACATATTCAAAGATCGGCATGGTTTTTACTCCCTGTCAGAGGTCACGGATGGTATTATAAGCAGGCGCACCCCACATGGCAATGGAGCCTGGGTAGAATGGATGTTCCAGTGACGGTTTTCTATGGAGGAATGCATGATTCAGGAAGAGAAAGGGTTCAATTTACGTTTCAGTCTGGAGGCCATGTTCCCGGATGACTACGATGGCGACCA
>JBOHOI010000133.1:0-7674 GCA_050731155.1 Nitrospiraceae bacterium
CTGCCGTTCTGGTTCACGACGTAGCTGTCACGTTCCTGTGGGAGCGGCACAAAATAGCTGTCCCAGTCACTGGCTTGGTAACCCAGCCGTTTCCACGGATCGGAGTCGGCGAGCAACTCAATGACGGCTGCCCGATCCTCCGACGTCATGAGCCGAACATCCAGGTTAGTCACGGAGCTGCTTGACCATTACAGATTAGGAGATCACTCATGGTCATGGGGGCGAGGTTTCGCTCCGGCAAGAGATGCTGCTGGAGGTCTTGCACCACCTGGTGCGTATGTTTGCCTTTCCCGTTGGCGTGCATCACGATGACACTGCCCTTCCGGACTAACTGCTTCAGCCGGTCTTCGATGCGCATCGCCGAGAGTGTCGGGTCGGGATCGCCGGACTCGACATTCCAGAGAATGAACTGGAGGCCGAGGGCGCGGGCCACGTTGACGGTGTCGTCGTTGAACTCCCCATAGGGAGGGCGGAACAGCGTGGCGTCATGACCGTACTTGGTCTTGAGCAGACGGACCGGTCCGAGAATTTCTTGTTTCTGCTCGTCCGCTGAATGGAGCGGCATATGGGCATGGACTTCCCCATGGGTGCCGACTTCGAAAAATGGGATCTGGAGGAGGGCCTTTACTTGTTCATCGTGCTTCATCATCCATTTCCCGGACATGAAGAAAGTGGCGGGAATCTTCTGCTCAATCAAATAGTCGATCAACGCCTGATCGTAGCCCGATCCTCTCTGCACCGGGCAGAGATCGAACGTCAACGCGACTCCCGGACAAGAGGGAGGGCCCGACTTGATCACTTGGGCCTGCGTGAAGGTGGCGATCGCTGGAACAAGCAGCATCGTAAGAACGAAGCCTAGCATCCCTGGTGAGTGACGAGATCGCATGGTGATGAGTATACCCGATCCAGGAGGCTTCGCAAAAACGATCGTGGCATTCCAGCACCTCGATATCCTATGTATTTTCAGCAAGGAAGGGATAATTAGCAGGCTGCTCAAAAAGTCCAGACGTCTCACCCACCCAACCCCGGCGCGCCGAGACGCGCCGTTCCGCGGCCAAGGCCGCAGCGAGTGAAGACCGGAGGAGGTACCCACCGCACTTCGTGGGGCCGTTCGCCCATTCAAAGGATCTTGGCGAACGGAAAAACCCCTCCAGCGCTTCCGACCTCCGAGTGACTCCTCTTCAATTTGAGGATCTGAACGATGCGAGAACGACGCTGGCGGACTTTTTCAGCAGCCTGCCAGGAGGCGAAGCCGAGTTGACGCTGGAATTCTCCTGCTGTTACGGTGAATGTATGGCTCTCCCTAATTGGAGAATCGGTCGTGCGCTCGGAATCCCAATTCACGTGCATGCCTCTTGGTTTCTGGTGTTCCTCTTTGTGACGTGGTCAATGGCGACGGGCTATTTGCCGGAAACGTTGCCTGGTCTATCGGCTCCACGCTACTGGGGGATGGGCGGCATTGCCACGCTTTTGTTGTTCCTCTCTGTTCTTCTTCATGAATTGGGACATTCCTATGTGGCGTTGCGCTATCAGATCCCTATCAAGCAGATTACACTGTTCATCTTCGGAGGGATGGCACACATGGGAAAGGAACCGCCCAGTCCGCGGGCTGAGTTTTTGATCGCGATGGCAGGACCGATCGTAAGCTTGATCCTGGGGGCCGGTTGTCTCGGTGGAGCCATGGCCCTGGAATCATTGTTCGCGCGATCAGGGGTTCAAGGACTTGTCGTCCTCGGGAGCTTGCTTGGCATGGTGAATGTGCAGCTGGGACTATTTAACCTGATCCCGGGGTTCCCGTTAGACGGTGGCCGTGTCTTACGCGCTGGACTGTGGGCCTGGAACAAGGATTTCAATCGAGCGACCAGTCAGGCTTCGCTCGCGGGAATAGGATTCGGTGTGGCGCTTGGGTTGATCGGTGCGGTCTTGATAGTGGGGGCGTGGTCCGGCGCTCTCGGACATTCCACCGGGACGAATGGTGGCTGGCTCATCTTTATCGGCGTATTCCTCTTTTCGACGGCGCTGGCAGGCCAACGGCAGGCAGCCCTGCGAATTCCGTTGATGACGGTGACGGTTCGCCAGGTCATGGTCCACCATGTCGTGACCCTGTTACCGGAAATGAGCGTGCAGGACGCAGTCGATCAATACTTTGTGAAACATGGATTCGGTGGATTTCCCGTGTGTGAAGAGGGTCAGGTTCTCGGGATGGTCACGGTGGAAGACGTGCATGCGCTTCCCTCAGCACTCTGGCCTTGGCGTCGCGTTCGCGAGATCATGCGCCCGGTGTCGCCAGCTTTCTGTATTCCTCCGGACTGGTCCGTCATGCAGGCGATGGAATGCATGGCCCAAGGCGGGGGGGACCGTCTCGTGGTGATAGAGAACGAAAAGCTCGTAGGGCTCGTCACCCGAACGGCCATCGCACATCACTTGCAGTTGCACAAAGCATGAGACCTAAGGCGTGAAAGGCAAAACGACAAGATATTGAAAGGGTTTCCCCTGCCACCCCTTACGCGTTACGTCTTACGCTCAATCGTTCGCGCGAGCGATGGAAATATTTTGTGCAATGGCAATACGCACGAGGTGGACCACGAGCAGGAATCCATAGACGACGCAGAAGAACTTGAAAGTGGCTCGATAAAAGTCTGTCAACAGGATGGGGAGACAGAGGGCGAAGAGCAGGCTTGCGATCAAGGTCATAAAGGTCAACCGCTTGCAAAACTCATGGTGGGCTTCCCGGCCGATCTGTTTCAGCGCGAGAGCGTATCTCTCGGCTCGTTGAAGCCTGGCTGCCCGCAGGGCAGCCTCACCTATGCCCCAGTAATGCAAGTAGCCATAGCCACCCAGAATCAACAGCCAAGGCAATGCCCACAATGGCCAGTAGCCCGCTCCTCCGTAGGTCTCGCTACTGAGCAAGGCGGCGAAGGAGGGAGCATAGAGCAATCCCAACACCAACGGCAGAATACGCTCATCATTCGGACGTGCTCCCTCTGGCCCCCCATGAATCAGCTCCCGTTCAAATAAGGGATAGCCGTACTTGAGGACCACGAGCGCGATAGCGGCGCTCATGGTTTTGTCAGGAATATAGCGGATCCAGTTCTGGAACCAATTCACAATCCACCAACTCAGACTGTCCCCCCAGGTAATTCCAAGGAGGGATTCGAGGTAAAGGTGCGCAGTACGTTCCCATTGGAGTACGCGTTGGCTCACTGACTCGGCAACGTCGGGGTTCAAGGCAAAGGTCGTTTGCTCATGCAGCGCAGCTTGGACAAAAGTTCCCGGCAAGCTCATGACAATCGCGCCGCCGACCCCAAAAATATAGAGAAACCAAGCATGGGACAGAGCGGAACTGCGTCCTTTACGGAGATACTTTTGAAACCCTGTTTGTCTGGCCATCCAACCCCAGTAACAGGCGCCAGCCATGCTCACCAGCGACCAGGGGAAAATCACAACGTCCGCGCCGGTTTCCGGATACAATAACCAGTTCACGGCGGAATTCGAGAGGAGGGCTACGATGGCTCCCCACCAGGGGCCCAAGAGAAAGGCAACCAGCGCTGTTCCCGTCATATCAAGGAACAGGATGCTCTCCAAATGCCGACTCAACGTGAGCCCAACATAGTTGAGCAGCAGGCCTGCGGCGACGATGACGCTGGTTTCGTACAAGAGGAGGTAGGACACACCCCGGAAGGGCTTCGACGAAAAGAAATCGATCGTAGGAGGCGAATCAGGGGCCGGACGTTCGGTTGTGGAGGGCGATTTTCGTTCCTTCTTCGATGTCAGCGACGTCAGCCGAGTTTTGACATCCAGCAGCTTCTCCATGAGAGTCAATAGCGCCGCGATGAAACCAATCACGGTGCCACCGAGCATGAGCATATCTTTGCCGAAATCTTCAGGCATGAGGCGGTTCCCTGAACTTAAAAGTGTCAGTTGCCATTCTATCCACGAAGGGATATCCCCGCCAGCAAATGTCCAGAAGCCGACAGGCTGATTTTGTCTTTCTGGTTGATCTGGTTTGTTTGGTTTATTTGGTTTGGGATTCGTTCAACCAAATGAACGAAATAGACCAGATGAACCAGACAAACCTGTCATTTTATGTTCGCGGACTATTCGGCAAGACCGGATCTGTCTGAGCGGTTCTCGTGACTGCGGCTGACAGTACCTGCGCCTGTTGTTGGAGGCGGTGGGCCACTTCGGCGCCGATCAGCAAGAGGGCCGCGGAGTAGTAGACCCACAAGAGGAGCAGAATGACTTCCAAGAAAGAGCCGTAGAGGTGGGCGTACACAGTGGCATAGGTGCTGTAGGTCACGAATAAGAGTTTGGCTGCGATCCAGAGAAGACTGAACGTAAGAGCCCCGATCATCGCTTCGCGCCATTGCGGCCGCCGTCGTGGAACCAGACGATATAGCGCCGTGACCGCGCAGAAGGCCAGCGCAAAGGGAAGCGTATAGGTGAGAAACAGATCGTGGGCTGCGAGGGCCAGGAGATCGAGCCCCCAGAGTCTTGGCGCATACCCCGTTAAGAAATTGACGATCTGGGTTGCGCCGAAGGAGAGCAGCAACACGAGCTCGGTCACTGCGAGCGAGGCGACGGCGATGCCGGTTGAGATGAGGGGGTGACGGCGCCAGGTGCTCTCAAAGACGACGTTCAACGCATAGTCGAGTTCATAGAACACCAGCGTGCCGAACCAGACGAACGTCAGAAATACAGCCCATCGGACGGTTTCCAAGGCACTCACCCGATGCAACTCTTTTACGACGTGTTCTCCTAGCAAGGGAAAGAAGCCCTTAAGAAAGCTGAGAAGGACTTGTGCCCCGATTACGTCCTGACTCACTATGAAACTCAGGCCGTAGAGCAAAAGGAAGACGAGCGGGAAGAGAGAGAGCAAGGAGAAAAAGGCAAGCGAGGCCGCCAGACTGGCGCACCCATGGCGTAAAAACGATCGTGTGAGATCTCGGAGGAAGCGAAAGGGCTTCATTAGGCGCGATGGGTGAATGGCTTGGCAACAACGTAGCACGAGTCGCCCTCTCATGCACCTGTCTAGCACGCATATTTCACGAAGGCTTTTATTGCAATGGCCAATGTTCACGCGAAGGATATGGGGCCAGCAGGATGCTCAAAAAGTCTGTCCAGCAAGGCCGCAGCGAGTGAAGACCGGAGGAGGTACCCACCGCACTTCGTGGGGCCGTTCGCCCATTCAAAGGATCTTGGCGAACGGAAAAACCCCTCCAGCGCTTCCGACCTCCGAGTGACTCCTCTTCAATTTGAGGATCTGAGCGATGCGAGAACGACGCTGACGGGCTTTTTCAGCATCCTGCCAGAGAATTATTTGAGAGTCAGGACCGATTGGAGCGCAAAGCTGACCAGCGGGTTGGGAAAGATGCCGAACAAAATTACGCCTGCGACGGCGCAAGCCAACACGAAGGATAAAGCCGGCGAAGTGACCAGCCGTGGCGGCGCGTCCGAAGAAGGACTCGGATCACGCATATACATCACCATCACCACCCGCATGTAGTAGTAGGCTGAAACGACGGCAAAGATCAGGGCGATGGCGGCGAGCCAGGCCAATCCTGCTTCGACTGCCGCCATGAACACATAGAATTTTCCGATGAAGCCCGCGGTCGGAGGAATACCCGCGAGTGAGGCCATGAAGACCAGCATGAGAAAGGCCGCGAGCGGCTGGCGCTTTGCCAGTCCTGCAAAATCATCAATCTCTTCTCCCTCGACCCCGCCTTTCCTGAGCATGCCGATGACCGCGAAGGCGCCGAGCGTCATGAAGGTATAGAGGGTGAGATAGATCATGATGCTCGCAAGACCGGGAGTTCCTCCGGATGCGCCAACCCCATAGGCTGCCGCCACAAAACCGATCAACGCGTAGCCGGCATGGGCAATGCTGGAGTAGGCCAGCATCCGTTTGATGTTGGTCTGCACGATGGCGACGACATTGCCGAGCACCAGCGTGGCAATGGAGACGAGCAGGAATAGAAGCGACCAATCTGCCTTGAGCCCGCCGAGCCCTTCGACGAAGACACGCATGAATGCGGCAAAGCTGGCAGCTTTTGCGGCGACCGCCATAAAGGCCGTGACCGAGGTCGGGGCGCCCTGGTACACGTCGGGCGTCCACATATGGAACGGCACTGCGGCGAGCTTAAAACCGAAGCCGACTGCCAGCAGAATCGTGGCGATCAGTACGAGGGGGTCGCCCACCCCGCGAGTTCCGATAGCGCCTGCAATCGATATCAACTTGGTGCTTCCGGCTACGCCGTAAAGTAACGAGATGCCGTACAGCAGAATCCCTGAGGAGAAGGCGCCCAGGACGAAGTATTTGGCTGCGGCCTCCAGCGAGCGAGGTTTAGACCGGTTGAACCCGGTCATGACATACAGCGAGAGAGACATGAGCTCGGTGCCGAGATAAATCGTCAGCAAATCTGCGCCGGAGACCATGACCATCATGCCGGAGAGGGCGAGCAGGATAAACCCATAGTACTCGCCGAGGTGTATGCGCTCCGCTTTCAGATAAGGCAGCGACAGAAAAATGGTCAGCGCGGTCACGCCATAAAGGACGATTTTCCAGAATCTTGCATAGGCGTCGATCACCACCAGGTTGCTAAACGCGGACACTCGGACATTCAGGGCGCTGATCTGCTCACCGGTGAGCCCAACACAGAGAGCGAGGGCGCCCACACTCATCCAGGCCAGAAGATCTCGTCGCGAGGCTGGGGTGATGGGGTCCAACGCGATGACGAGACAGGCCGTGACGACGACAATGAGTTCGGGAAGCAGGGCCAAGAGGTCAGCGCCGTACAGACTCATCGCGATGGGCCCTGACTCGTCAGCTGCGCTCCGCCGTCCTCCAGCAGTGGCGCTGTCCCTCCGGCGGAGGGATTGGCGGTCGGCGCTACCTTCGCGCGGGACATGGAGTCAATCGTGTTGGTCACGCTCTGGTGCATCCGGCTTACGAGCGGATTGGGATAGAGTCCGATCCAAAACACCAACAGAACCAGCGGTGCCAGCGTGGCGAATTCCCGTTGGTTGAGGTCCTTGAGTGTCGGGAGGTGGTGCGGAGATGGGACCCCGTATACCACGCGCTGGACCATCCATAGAAGGTATGCGGCAGCGAGAATGATGCCCAACGATGCGAAGGCGGTCGCGATCTTGCTCCAGAGGAACGTACCGACGAGCACGAGGAATTCTCCGACAAAACTATTGGTGCCGGGAAGACCGAGCGAGGACAAGGCGAAAATCACTAACAGGGCGGCATACAGCGGCATCGGCGCGGCTAATCCGACATTATCGGCGATCATCCGGCTATGGGTACGCTCATAGATCATACCGACGCATAGGAACAGCGCGCCGGTCGTAATTCCATGGTTGACCATTTGGAGGACGGCTCCTTCGATGCCCTGTTGGTTCAAAACAAACAAGCCAAGGCTGACGAACCCCATGTGGCTCACGCTCGAATAGGCGATCAGTTTCTTGAGATCGACTTGAGCCAGCGCCATATAGGCGCCATAAATGATCGCGATGATGGAGAGAACGACCATCATGGGCGTAAAGTCGCGGCTGGCATCCGGCAACATCGGTAAACTGAATCGCAGGAATCCGTAGGCGCCCATCTTCAGAAGGATGCTGGCGAGGATGACGCTGCCGGCGGTCGGGGCCTCCACGTGGGCGTCCGGAAGC
>JBOHOI010000134.1:0-7627 GCA_050731155.1 Nitrospiraceae bacterium
GATGAGGACCATGATTTCTCCCAGCACGGATCGCCATTGAGTCCCGTGAAGCGGACCCAGGTTGCGTCGCTCGTGATTCGTGCAGCGTCGTTCGCAGGAAACCTTTACGAGATACGCTTCACGAGGTGCGATACACGTTTCCCCAAGGGACGCTTCACGAACGACGAAGAACGCTGGAGGATAGCGCAACCCGGAGGAAGACCTCCGCGTACATGCCTAACGTCGCGCTGGCCTGGTGATCAGCGAACGCCGCGCGCCAACGATTCAATCCCACGACTCCTTCCGCATAGGGTATTGATGCGACTTGACTGCGATGCTCCGCGATCGCGAGCGTCTTCTTCGCCACGTAGGCGTCAATGTACTCGATGCGGTCCCAGATGGTGAAGAGGCCCCAGACTTCGTAGGCCCAGAGGCCCCCGCTCAGAGTGAGGCCGGTTTCGACGAGGCTTTCTCTTACCAGCTTGCCCACCAAGCGATGCGCCGGATGTCGATCCAGCTCCTCATGTAGCGTATACACCTCGGTCGGCTGAAGGCGCTCAATCAGCTCCGTGAGCTTCTGCTTGACTACAGTGGAATTGATCTCGTCCGCTGCGTCAGGTTCATCAAAGAACACGACGTCCTTCACCCCTAAGACGCCAGCCGCACGGAGGGCTTCCTCCCTTCTCACCTCAGCCATCCGCTGCTCCGTCCATCCAAATGGGTTCGGCGCCCGTCCGCCATTGGTGACGACGGCCGAGGTCATGATGGCTTTTGACTCAGCCAGTTTCGCGACCGTGCCGCCTATGCCGATTTCCATGTCATCGGGGTGAGCGCTGACTATTAAGACATTCTGGCTCATTACCTGTGCGCTCATTGGGGGAGGAGAAAAAGGGGTTGGGAGTCTTTGTGTTCTGGTCTGTGCATTCCGCGAGCAGGTGGCTGGCCAGTCCGCCGCCTGCCAGTCACTTGATCCCCACCACCATCGAATCGGGTCCCACCAGCGGCTCGACGCGAGTCTTCGTGAAGCCGACCTCCCGCATCCACCCCGTGCAGTCTGCACCGGTGAAGTCGAAGCCGCCGTGCGTCTCGATCAGCATGTTCAGGCTCATGAGGAGGCCAAGGGCATTCTGCTTGCGCGCATCGTCAATGATGGCCTCGTGCACGATCAGCGCCCCGCCGGTGGGCAGCGCATCGTACGCCTTGCGCAGGAGCATCATCTTCTCCTCGAGGTTCCAGTCGTGGAGGATGTGCCCCATGATCAGGACGTCGGTTTTCGGGAGCGGGTCTTTGAAGAAGTCCCCGGAATGGAAGCGAAGCCTCCCCTCCAGCCCCTTCGCGCGCACGTAGGCCTCGAAAATGGGGTGGACCACCGGCAGATCCATCCCGCCGCCGCTGAGATGTTTGTGCACCAGGGCGATCTCCACCGGGACGCCGCCTTGCGCGCAGCCGATGTCTATGAACGTGCGGTATCTCCGCCACGGAAACTTCTTGGCGATCGCCCGCGCCGCTCCCAGGCTGAGGCCAGTCATGGCCTTGAGGAAACCCTCCAGCCGCTTCGGGTCCGCATACAGCGTGCCGAAGAAGTCCTCCCCTGTCTTGTCCTCGTTCTGCGGCTTGCCCGTGCGCAGGGCCTCGGTGAGCGAGCCCCAGAAGCGATAGAGACGGGCGTTGGCCATCTCGAGCATCCCGCCCATGTACGAGGGCTTGGCCCGGTCCAGGAACAGGTCGGTCTCGGGCCTGTTGGCGTAGCGCTCACCGGTCCGCTTCAGCATCCCAAGGGCCACGAGCGCGTCGAGGAAGTCCCGCGCGCTCCGTGGATGGAGCTTGAGACGCGCGGTCAAGGCGGTAGCGTCCAGCGGGCCCTTCGCAAGCTCGGTGAACAGCCCGAGCTCGATCGCACTGAGCAGCGTCTTCGATCCAAAAAATCCCACGCCAAGCTGCATGATCCGATCAGGAGTCAGTTGACGGTCACCCATGGATCGCTCCTTCTTCTTACGCGCCGACATGGGAGCCATTATGGCGTGGCTTGATGGAGTGATACAATAGCCACCACCAGGCAGGGGAAGGCGGAATCATGGATGACGATCGAGCCTCAGCCAAACAATCTCACCGGGTGAGCTGGGTGCCCTTTGGGCTCCATCAGCAGCATCCGAACAATTACAAAGACATCCTCGACGCGCTGTGGGAGAACCGGGACAACCTCGGGTATGCCTACCGGATTCTGCGCGACGGCTGTTGTGACGGGTGCTCGCTCGGCACGATGGGCATGCGCGACTGGACGATGAAAGATGTGCACCTGTGTTGGGTGCGACTCCAGTTGTTGCGTCTGAACACGATGCCGGCCATGAACTGGCATCTGCTCGAGGATGTGGCCCCGCTGCGCCACATGAAGGGGAAAGCGTTACGGAAACTCGGGCGCCTGAGCGTCCCGATGATCCGGCGTCGTGGGGACACAGGCTTCCGTCGGGTCTCGTGGGATGAAGCCATCCGTCTCATCGCCGAGCGGATGTGCCAAGCCGATCCCCGTCGCCTCGGCTGGTACCTCACCGCCCGCGGCGTGACCAACGAAGCCTACTACGCCCATCAGAAGGTGGCTCGCTTCATCGGCACCAATCACGTGGATACCAGCGCGCGCGTCTGCCATGCCCCGAGTACCGCGGCGCTCAAGGAAACCGTCGGCTGTTCGGCGACGACTTGTTCGTACACGGATTGGATCGGCAGCGACCTCCTCGTCTTTGTGGGCACCAACCCCGCCAACAACCAGCCGGTCACGTTGAAGTACCTCTACTATGCCAAGAAAGCCGGCACCAAGATCTTCGTGGTCAACCCCTTTGTCGAGCCCGGCATGGAGCGGTACTGGATTCCCTCGGTGGCTGAGAGTGCCCTGTTCGGGACGAAGCTGGCCGACGCTTTCTTCCACATCCACATCGGCGGGGACATTCCGTTCTTCTACGGCGTGCTCAAGCATCTGATCGAGCAGGACTGGATCGATCGCGAATTCATCGCCACCCGGACCGTCGGCTGGGATGCGTTGGAGACGAAAGTGCGCGCCTTGCCCTGGGAGAGCCTCGAACGCGGGGCCGGCGTCACTCGCGGCGAGATGTCTCGGTTTGCGGAGGCCTTCGGTCGTGCCCGCCACGCGATCGTTGTGTGGAGCATGGGCGTCACCCAACATCGCTACGGCACGGACAACGTCAAGGCGATCGTGAACCTGCAACTCGCCCGCGGTCACGTGGGTCGGCCGCATACCGGGCTCATGCCGATCCGCGGGCACAGCGGGGTGCAGGGCGGTGCCGAGATGGGCGCCATGCCGAGCGCCTATAGCATGAACTACCCGGTCAACGAGTCGAACGCCGCGCTGTTCGCCACACCGGACTTCTGGGGCTTTCACCCGCCCTCGTGGAAAGGCTTGGGGGCCGCCCACATGATCCTGGCTGCCGAGCAGGGCGAGTTCGACATCCTCTGGCAAAGCGGCGGCAATTTCCTGGAGACGCTGCCTGAACCGGACCGCGTGCGCCGTGCGCTGAGCCGGATCGGCCTGCGGATCCATCAGGATATTGTCGTGAGTTCTACGATGCTGGAGGATCCGGCCGACCTCGTGGTCTTGCTGCCGTCGCGCACGCGCTACGAGCAACGCGGTGGCGGCACCGAGACGAGCACCGAGCGTCGGATCATCTATAGCCCGGAGATCCCCGGGCCACGTCCCGGCGAGGCCCGAGACGAGTGGGAAATCCCGGTCCTCGTGGCGCGTCAGCTCGATCCGTCGCGCGCGGCCCAGGTGTTCCCGTGGCGCGACACGCAGGACATTCGGCAAGAGATCGAGCGGGTCTGCCCGACCTACAAGGGGATCGCCGGTCTGCGAAAAAAGGGGGACCAGGTCCAGTACGGGGGACCTCGCCTGCTGGCGGATCGGTTCGGGACGCCCGACGGCAAAGGCCGGTTCACTCCGATCGATCTGCCGGAGGAGACGATCCCGGCCGGGCGATTCTTTCTCACCACCCGACGCGGCAAGCAATTCAACAGCATGGTCGGCGCCGAGGTGGATCCCTTGATCGGCGCCGCCCGCGACAGCGTGCTGATGGCGGCCGAGGATGCCGCCCGTCTGAAGGTTGACGCAGGGGATATCGTCATCTTGCACAACGAACTCGGGGAGTATCGTGGCCGGGTCGTCATTGACCGTGTGAAACCAGGATCCGTCCAGGTCTACTGGCCGGAAGCGAACGCAGTGATTCCCGCCGGCCGTCTCGACCCCTGCGGCATCCCGGATTACAACGCGACAGTCGAAGTGATCCCGGCTTGCGCCTAGGCGAGGTGATCCCCGCCTGCGGATGACAATGGATGGATAAGCAGAGCTCAAGCAGTCCACGTCGCGCCGCTGCCCCCCAGAAGAAAACCCGCCCTGTGTCCACCCCCTCACGCCCGCAACGTCCGATTGATGTGACCCAGGTGACCGAGTGGCAGGATGGCGCGGTCTCTCGGCTTGACGACTACCTGGTGGGAGAGGAGCCGCTCGAGATTCGCATCGGCAATCGGCCGATCAGCGTGACGATGCGCACACCAGGACACGACCTCGAATTGGCCGCAGGGTTTCTCTTGACCGAAGGCGTGATCACCGGCAGCGACCAGATCGCCAGCCTGCGCCAGGTCGCCACGCGGGGCCACAAGCGCAATGTCGTGCGCGTGGATCTGCGGGCGGGTGTGGCGATCGACACTGTCCGTCTGCAGCGAAACTTCGTCGCGTCGTCCAGTTGCGGGCTCTGCGGAAAAGCCTCGATCGATGCGGTGCGGGTCCGCGGCATCGCCCGTCCCAATCCGGACGTGCGCGTCTCGCCGGATACCCTCTGCCTCCTTCCTGAGGCACTTCGGTCCGCCCAAACCCTGTTCGGCCGAACGGGCGGGCCCCACGCGGCCGGCTTGTTTGACACCATGGGCCGGCTGGTCGCGCTGCGGGAGGACGTGGGACGACACAATGCCGTGGACAAGCTGATTGGCTGGGCCTTGCTGGAAAAGCGTCTCCCGCTGCGGGAGTCCCTGTTGCTCGTGAGCGGCCGCGGGAGTTTTGAAATTGTCCAGAAGGCCCTGGTCGCCGGCATCCCCATCGTGGCCTGCATTTCGGCCCCCTCGAGCCTGGCCGTCCAGCTTGCCTGGGAATTCGGCCTCACGCTCATCGGCTTCCTGCGCGGCAAACGGTTTGTCCTCTACACGGGGGAAAACCGTATACTGTTGTCACGGACTCCGGGCCGGTGAACAACCCCACCTGAGGCCAGCCAGACTCCCCACTACAGTAGGTCTCAGTCTTTCCCTCGGTCTTGTTGTACATCTTCCTTGCAAAAGTGGTCGGTCAGAGCCACACTACGAGTTATCTAGTAGGTCAGTAGAGTCATCGATGCCCTCTTGCCCAGAGTGTGGCATGAAGATGGTGCGGCAGGCCTCCCACCGCAGCGCGTGGGAGCGTCTCCTGAGGGTCCTTTGCATCTATCCCTTCAGGTGTCAGCTCTGTGACCATCGGTTTCTGGCCGCTTTCGCGGGGCCCAGAGTGGACGCACGTCGAGACTACGAACGACTCTTGGTCGGGTACCCTGCCTCGTTCTCTTCCACTGTCCTGACGACACGCGGACAGATTCAGGATGCGAAGGGGACCATCGTGAACCTCTCCATCCGAGGCTGCCAGATGAGAACTGAGGTGCCGCTGCAGCCTGAAGCCATACTGCGTCTGACGTTCACGCCAACCGATCATGCGGGCGCTTCTCCGATCGTCATCGAGCAGGCGATTGTTCGCTCGTCTAGCGGGAAGACGAACGGGATCGAATTCATCAGGCTTGGCGCGGAGGACGATAAACGCATCCGCCAGATCATCCACGACCGGCTGCACAATTGGATGAGACCTGCTGGTTGAGGGGTTTTGAGGAATGGTCTCGGAGGAATCGCTTACGCGGCTCTCTGTTGCCGGTCCTCAGCGCTGGACAGTGCCTCGGACGCATCGCTTGGGGCAGTCCCGGCGATCAGCCACATGACCCCTTGGCTGAGGACTGTCAGCGTGGCCCAGAACACCCCGTCGCTGATTCTCGGAATGAGGCCCGGCGCAAAGACCAGAGCCTGAGAAACTGGGCTGCCCACCGAGTCGAGAAGCAGTCCGCATCCCGCCGTGAACGTGAGTATGCCGACGAGGCCACGTGCACCGAGAACGGTGACGACTCGCCAACAAATTAAGCCAACCCACGTGCCAAGCCAGAAAGCAAGTCCGACACCCATCAACCAATGACCATGAGTCAGCGTCAACGACGAAGAGGACCACCATCCCAGGGTCTGACCGGCCACAACATGGCCTGTGTGCAACAAGGCGCCAGCGGTCCCGACGACAAGTGCCCCTACCACGTGCCTCGTCGTCGCGTGGGTCAACAAGGCGACCGCAGTGAGTAAGAGAAACAGCATGCCATCAATGAAGAAGTAGGATTGGGTGGACATGCGACCTGCTCTCGTGGGTGAGCCGGTACTCTTCCCTTGAATGGAACTTGAAACCCAGTCTAGCAAAGATAGGGAGAAAAGCGAGGATTTAGGGGAATTCGAACAAGCAGTCATGGGCATACCTGACCGCTTGATTTCCTGATGGCACCGGCGTAGTGATCTTGGCGACTCCTGACCGAGCCGTCAAGGAGGGAGAGCCGTGAAACGCGGAGTGGCAGCCATACTCGCGGCGTGGTTCGCGCTCACACTCGCTGGCTGCACCGGTGTGCCGCGTGAGCTCAAGCTCCGGGAAACCTTTTATCTCGCGCTCGGCGCCAGCGATGCCACTGGGGTGGGAGCCATACCTTTAACGAATGGCTATGTCTACCGGATCAAGGGGGAACTCGAAAAACATTTCTCTCGGGTCGAGTTATTGAATCTCGGGGTGCCGGCGGCCAGGATTGGGCTGATCAAGGACGAACTCACTGTCGTCTTGCGCCTCGGCGTGAACCCCCACCTGGTGACACTGTGGACGGGGGCGAATGATCTGATTGCAGGGGGCGACCCTCTGGCGTTTGAGACGGAGCTACGGACGATCTTACAACGGCTGCACAACGAAACCACGGCGGCAATCGTGATGGCAAACCTGCCGGACCTCACGAAGCTCCCTCGCTTTCGAGAGAATCCGAGCCCAGTGGTCACACCAGAGCGAGTCCAGGCCTTTAACGACGCGATCGCGAGGCAGGCGCGAGCGAATAAGGTTCTGGTGGTCAACCTGTTTGCCCAGGAGCTCGGCGACGCCTTGGTCTGGGACCTCGATGGGTTTCATCCCAACAATGAAGGGCACCGAGTCATCGCCGAGCTGTTTCTCAAACTGATCCTGCCGATCTTCGAGATACGATAACGGCAGGCCAATCAGGTTAGTGGCATTTTGATGATACCATCTTCGAGCCACTCTGCTTGTCCTGAAAGAATCTCTTTGGCAAGGCGGTATACCGTGGTGTCATCATCCCAGAATGACGTCCGGGACGAGAGCAACGGTGTGGGATGGAAGTCCTCTTTGACTCGTGAACAGAAATACGTGATCAGGGACTGCGCAAGCTCCTTTTCTTTTATCTCCTTCTGGGAGCCGTACCAGACGATCGCTTCAATGGACAAGAGGTGCATACTCGCTTTGACAAGACGTTTCATGAGCAGTTGCTTG
>JBOHOI010000135.1:0-7620 GCA_050731155.1 Nitrospiraceae bacterium
TGGAGGACTCTGTCCCGGTCATCGGGATGAATGGCCTCAAGCCAGGACCGTGGCGAGGCGTACAGGCTTTCGCAGGTGCGGCCCCAGATGTCCTCGTAGCCGGGACTGATGTACATGATCCGGTTCTTCTCAGGATCGCTCATCCAGAAGACTTCCTGGATGTTCTCTGCCAATTGGCGGAACCGCTCCTGGCTCTCACGCAAGGCTTCCTCCGCCCGCTTGCGCTCGGTGATGTCGCGGATGATGCCGCTGAAGAAGATCCCAGTGGCGGTCTTCCAGGTGCCGAGGGACAGTTCCAGGGGAAATTCGCTCCCGTCTTTCCGCAGCCCATACAGCTCCACCGTTTTCCCGATGATTCGTGCCTCTCCTGTTGCCCTGAGCCTCTCCAGTCCCTTTTGATGGGCCTCTCGGTATCGAGCCGGCATGATGAGGGTCAGCGGCTGGTCCAGTACTTCTTCCTCCGTATAGCCGAAGAGCGTCTGCGCGGCCCTGTTCCACGAGATGATCAGGCCGCGGTGGTCGGCGAGGACAATCGCGTCGGAAGCCGACTCCACGACGGCACGGAACTGTTCTCGGCTTTCGCTCAATTCGCGTTCGACGTACTCGGCCCTGGTCGAGAGACCATTGACCTCCACCGCACGGCGCAAGGCGGCCGCGAGGTCATCCGCGTCGTAGGGCTTGGCCAGGCAGGCGAAGGCGTCTCGCAGGAGGGCCCCGATGTTATTCTCGACGGTTGAGTGCCCAGTGAGCACAATGATCGGGAGCTTGGGATCCAACTCCCTCATGGTCTTCATCACGGACAGTCCGTCAGGATTCACCAGTTGAATGTCCAGCAACGCGGCCCCATACCGTTCCTGCTTGACCTGTTGAATGGCTTCTGCGCCGTGCCCCACGGCGGTGACTCCGTATCCCTCCTGAGCCAGCAAGTCGCTCAGCGTTTTGCGGATGTCCGAGTCATCGTCAATGATCAGAATCGTGGGTGACGTCGTGGGCACAGCATCCCCGCCTTGCCTCGACTCCGCAGAAGGCTTGCACCTTTCCTGGATGGCCAGTTCAGCCTGGTCGGAACATATCCTAGACATAAGCCACCTCTCGCCTCGCAGAAGCTCGCGGCGGGATCTTGCCTGTCAGGGAATCTGTCGCGAGCTTCCTTTCCTCTTCTTCTCATCTGTGCGTCACTACGGACAGTGAGCAATGACGATGCCATACTGGCAATCGCGGCCTCTCGCCACACGAGATGCGGTGATTCGCTTGATTGACGAGGCAATTGCGAAGATTGCTGTATGGTGAGAGCCTTCCCGGAGCGGATCTGAGAAGATGGATGCGACTGTCGCCCCTCTACGTTGTAGACAGGAGCGGGGAGCTCAGTGGCCTTCTATGCAGTGTTCATGCGGGTTTCATGAGGCTGTGAACATTGTGGTCAGCCTGTCAACAACGTTGACATTTTCCATAGGCCGTGTTACGAGGTTCAGTCGAAACGCAGCAATACACCTAGAGATTTTCACAGCTTGACTCTCTCTGGTGGGGAGGAGGACATGGGATCACGGAGAGATGAAACGCCGCCTGAGGGTGGTTCTCTGGACGGGCAACTGGCTGAGGTGCTGGCCGTCTGTCAGAAAATGACGGCGGAGCGGGACGTGCCGGCGCTCCTGGAATTGATCGCGCGGGAGGGGGCGCGGCTGATGAATGCTGATCGCGTGAGCATCTTCCTGCTGGATCGGGAGCGGTGCGAGCTGCTGTCGCAGGTGACGCTGGATGGCCAATCGATCCGGCTTGATGCCCGCCTCGGGATCGTCGGTGCCTGCGTGATGACCGGGCAACTGATCAATGTGGCTGATGCCCAGCAGGATCAGCGGTTTTATCCATCGGTGGACGCCCAGACGAAGTATCGCACCAAGAGCGTCTTAGCTGCTCCGCTCCGCTCGCCGTCTGGAGAGACTCTTGGCGTCGTCGAGGCGCTCAATAAGAAGCGCGGACCCTTTACGACGGACGACGAACAGATCGCACAGGCCTTGGCGGCGCAAGCGGCCATTGCCATCGAGACTGCGACCACCTTGCAGACGTTGAAGCAGCGCCTGGACAGGTTGCAGGCCGAGAACACCCAGTTGTGGAAAGAGGTCGAAGGGCGGTTCTCCACGCAAAACATCATTGGGACCAGCGAGCCTATCCAGGCCATCGTCAGGCTGATTGACCAGATCCGCGACAGCTCGGTGAATATCCTCATTACAGGAGAAAGCGGAACCGGCAAAGAGATGGTGGCCAAGGCCCTTCACTACAATAGCCCGCGGGCCAGGAGCCCGTTTGTAGCCATCAACTGCGCGGCCCTCCCCGAGAATTTGGTAGAGAGCGAACTGTTCGGGATTGAAAGGGGAGTGGCCACGGGCGTCGAACGCCGGATCGGAAAATTCGAGGAAGCTCACGGAGGAACCTTGTTCCTGGACGAGGTCGGCGACCTGACGCTTGCGGC
This sequence comes from Nitrospiraceae bacterium, assembly GCA_050731155.1. Taxonomy (GTDB): domain Bacteria; phylum Nitrospirota; class Nitrospiria; order Nitrospirales; family Nitrospiraceae; genus NS-7. The sequence continues at coordinate 2,468 of JBOHOI010000135.1, forward strand.
GCAAGTCAAACTGCTGCGGGTCCTGCAGGAACGGGTGCTGGAGCGGGTCGGAGGGCGGGCCTCCATTCCGGTGGATGTCCGTATCATCACGGCGACCAATGCGAACCTGGACAGCGCCATCCGAGTCGGGACGTTTCGCCAGGATCTGTACTATCGGCTGAAGGTGGTGACGATTCACATGCCTCCGCTGCGGCAGGTTCGGGAAGACATCCCGTTGCTGACGAATTTTTTCTTGCGGAGATACTGTCAGGAGATGGGAGTGAGCCTCAAAAGGCTGACCGCGGGGGCGCAACGGTGTCTAAGGCAATACGACTGGCCTGGCAATGTGCGGGAGCTCGAGAACGAGATCAGGCGACTCGTGGCCTCGGTACGGAAGACCACGGTCGGCGAAGAGGACCTGTCCGACACGATTCGAGCGGCCAGCCGTGAGGCGGCCTCTTCCTCGACAGGACCTGGCGGTTCGTTGAAAGGGGCTGTCGAAGAGTTGGAGAAACGCTTCATCGCAGATGCCCTCCGCCAATCTCGGGGGAATCAACTCCAAGCCGCCAAGGCACTGGGCTTGAGCCGGCAGGGGCTGATTAAGAAAATGAAACGGTACCGCGTCAAACCTTCTTAATGCGCCCGAGCGGCGTCACAGCCTTCTCATCGTGAAACCCCAGCCACGGTTTGGAGATCGTAGGCTGCCACGTCTGACAGCTTCACCTGTTCGAGCAGCGAAGCCCGTTTCCGACGGAGATTCATATCGGTCGGCGCTGCTTGGATGAGGTCGGAGAGTGCCATCACCTCGTCGTACCAGAGCCCGGCCTCGTCTGAGCGCTTGGCCCGTTCAATAACGCCCATCGCAACGATGTCATTGGACCGGTGTTCCGGATTACACACCAGCGCAACAGACCACTCATAGCGTTTCCCTGGTTTCAGTCTCACCCCTGAGTCTGCTAACCGAATCTGATGGACGCCTGGCTGCACCGGAGGAGGGATTCGGGTTTCGAACAGGGGCCGGGGGACGTTCTCATCTTCGTCGATCAGGCTGAATTCGATCGGGTGACTGACCGCTGTCGAGATATACCAATAAAGCGATGGCTGATCGTGCGCAGTTGGCCCAGTCGGGTGCGGGGCGAGGGCCGCAAGCGTCGGTAAGGTCTTGCAGATCCCGCGGGTCCCTGCTCCTTTAACAAACCGTCGATCGGGTTTGTCGAACACTGGAGGAGTGGGGGTCCGTGCGGCGGGCGGTTTGGCAGGCCGGTCGCTTGTGAGCGAGGCCCCTGCTCGTTGATCAGCATTCAGACCCACCGTGATGGTTGGCTGGTCTGCAGCAAGTGCGGGAAGCGGCAAGCTCAATGCGAACCCTGTGGCGATACAGCAGGCTGTCAGTGTGAGACGTTTCATGGTAGCCCTCCTGCCTGTTGTCCCTGGGAGGTCGGCCTTCGCAGTCGGCCATGCGTCGCCAGGGACTGTTATTCTGTTTCTCCACTCCGTATGATGATGTCTATGCCAGAATTATGCCTCACTGTCAGTGCAGCGCCTATGAAGTAGCTCACACCGCTCATACTTTCTCTCAACCAGGTTCGGCGTTGTTGAGTTCCCACAGGACAGCTTAACCGGACTCGCAAACTTGAGCAACCATGCTCATGAGACAGTAGAGTGCTCTACTCCGGAGGGTATTGCAATTCAGATGCCCTGAAAGAGAATCGGGTGTCAACAGGTGTCCTGATTCAAGTGGCCCCTGCACGGTGCTATACTGATGGCGATTGAATTTATGAGCCCTCGGAGGGGTACTGAGCTTGTGGGTAAGACGACCGAAGTGAGCGCTCCCATCGTGAATGAGCCGCCAGTTGCCAGGCCTGGGCTGGAGCAGGACTGGGTGACGTGGTCTGATGAGAGGCTCCTGGATGTGAGATTGTGCGATCTGCCGGTGAACATCGAGGGCAGTCCCGTCGAAGAACAGATCCGGCAACTGGCCAGCGAGCTGGAGGCCCAGCACCTTCTCTTTCGACCGCATGTCTGGCTGTCGGATGAGTGGTTCACCCCGGACGGGGTCCCTGGGATCGCCATTCCCTTTTATATGGTCCATCCCCGACTGGCCAAGCTTGAGCTCAACCAGATGCTCGAGGTCGAAGGCGGTACCCCTGAGTGGTGCATGCGCATCCTCAGGCACGAGACCGGCCACGCGATCGAGAATGCCTACCACTTACGGCGGCGCCGGCGGCGGCAGCAGGTATTCGGGAAGTCTTCCAGACCCTACCCCGACTACTATTCTCCCAAACCCTACAGCAAGAGTTTCGTCCTGCACCTCGACATGTGGTACTCCCAGAGCCACCCGGACGAGGATTTCGCCGAGACCTTTGCAGTCTGGTTGACCCCTGGTTCCATGTGGCGGGAACGATATGTTGGCTGGCCGGCGCTCAAGAAACTGGAGTACATGGATGGCCTGATGCGCGAGATCGCGGGCACTCCCCCGCCGGTCACCTCGCAACAGCGCGTTGATCCTCTCTCTGATCTGCAGACGAGCCTGCGGGAGCACTACAAGGCGAAACGGGAGCACTATGGGCTGGTGTATCCGACCTTTTATGACCGAGATCTCAGGCGGCTATTCTCTGACTCGCCTGAGTTCAAGGCCAACAAGACGGCGGCCAGCTTTTTGGGTCGCCTCAGGAAGGAAGTCCGCCGCAAGGTGGCAGGCTGGACCGGAGAATATCAGTACACGATTGATCAAGTATTGGAAGCCGTGATCTCACGATGTCGGGAGCTGAATTTGCGGCTGGCCGTACCGGAGGACCAGGCGAAGCTGGACTTCACGATTCTCCTCACGGTGCAAACGATGAACTATCTGCACAGTGGTCGTCACCGGGTCGCCCTATGAAGAAACTCTGCGTCCTGGCGCTCATGCATGAGGACCTGATCCCGCCGGAGAAGCCTGGGGAAGGCGTAGATCTCGCGACCGTCGAGTGGAAGACGGAGTATGACATCGCCACGACGCTCCGCGACATGGGACATGAGGTGCAACCCCTGGGCCTGCGCAATGACCTGGCCGTGATTCGGAAGGCCATCGAAGAGCGGAAGCCGCATATCGCCTTCAACCTCCTTGAGGAGTTCGACGGGGTCGCGGTCTATGATCAAAACGTCGTATCCTATCTCGAGCTCTTACGGATGCCCTACACCGGCTGCAATCCGCGCGGCTTGATGCTGGCTCGCGACAAGGGCCTGGCCAAGAAGGTCTTGTCCTATCACCGAATTCCCAGCCCGGACTTCTTCGTGTGCCCCTTGGGCGAGACGATCAAGCGGCCGAAGCGTCTGGAATTCCCCTTGATCGTGAAATCGGTGTCCGAGGAAGCGTCCCTGGGCATTTCACAAGCCTCGATCGTGGAGGATGACGAGAAGCTCAAGGAGCGGGTGGCCTTCATCCATAGCAGCGTGGGGACCGGTGCCCTTGTGGAACGCTACATCGAAGGCCGCGAACTCTATGTGGGCGTCCTGGGAAATCGCCAGTTACAAGTCTTGCCGGTCTGGGAGCTGATCATGGACAAGATGCCCGAGGAGTGTCGGCGCATTGCCACCGAGCGGGTCAAGTGGAGCCGCAAGTATCAGACCAAGTACGGCATCAGGTCCGGAGAGGCGAAAGAGCTTCCGAATGGCATGGCGGGAGAGATCCAACACATTGCGAAGCGCGTCTATCGCATCCTCGGACTCAGCGGCTACGCGCGCATCGATCTCCGGCTCGACCCGAACGGAACGGTCTATGTCCTGGAAGCCAACCCCAATCCACAGATCGCTCACGACGAGGACTTTGCCGAGTCGGCTGAGCGGGCCGGCATGCCCTACCGGCTCCTCTTACAGCGCATCCTCAATATCGGCCTGCGCTGGCGTCCTGGCCGCGTCATGTAGTGTGAGACGATCGGGTTAACGGCCTCCTACTCCGGTCTCGTTTTCCTGCTCCTGCTTTCTTCCAGCCTTCGCTACTGCACCTGCCATTGGTAAAGGGCGCTCATCAACGCTCTTCCTCCTGACCCATAAGTGCCCATGATTTGTGATAGCCGTACAAATTGGGGCAAGACTTACAGGGCAGGGTACCGGTTTCGTGCACCGGTGTGTTGTCCGTATGCGGTTCTGGGCATCAGCCATGATGACGGAAATCCAACTATTTATGGCCCCTTGCTGCGTGGATTGTGGTGCTGACAAGAGTAAAGCCGTCTCGTGTGCCACGGCGGCCTACTTATTGCTTTCCCCCCTCCTGGTCTTTCCATGAACACTATGTTTCAGGAGGAGAAAGGCTGTGCAACGAGTGCATCACGGATACCTCCGGGGGGCTATGCTAGCACTGCTCCCCCTGGCGCTTGTGGGGGTAGGAGCCGATGCGGTCGAACTCCGGGGTTGGGGTACCAAGGTTGAAAATCAGAGCCAGCGGTTTGCGGTCCTGAAGGAGTTCAACGGCGAGGCAGTCCTGGACAACGAAACTCTGCTGGTCTGGGAGCGGTCTCCGAGTACAGCAGGAGCCGAGTGGATCAGCGCTCCCATGCGGTGTGCTATCAAATCCGTGGGGGGCCGGAAGGGATGGCGGTTGCCTTCATTCTACGAGTTGATGAGCCTTATAGATCCCTCGGTCAAGGGCAGCCCGGCAAGCCCGAAGTTGCCGAACGGTCATCCCTTCAGGGACGTGAAAGCGACCGTCTACTGGTCGGGGACCTCGTATTCCGTCGACCCCACCAACGCCTATGCGGTAGATTTCCTCTTGGGCGACGTGGCCCTTCAGGGGAAGAACGGTATCCGCGGTTACTGGTGCGTCCGTGGAGGCTCCTCCGGCCAGGATCGGCAAAAGTTGGATCATAGGCACCAGGTCATGTTTTCTCCAGCCCACTGAAGATGCTGCCCAGTTGAGGCACGCCTAGCGGTTTCCCTATTCTCCCCTGCCGGTTCCCTCGGTGTCACCTGCCCGCTGAACCAGGCGAGACCAGAACTCACCTTGACAAGGATAGGGAAAAGGAGTAGCTCACTGGCCTGCGCGAGGGTCTGGTCTGATCAACCATCTTCCACCGGGAGGCTCATATGGGACGGAAGGTCGCGGTCAAGACAGGGGTCGTGGCGGTGTTGTTGGCAGTGGCGGTTCCCTTGGGAATCGCCGCTGACGTATCCCAAGAGGCGACGGCGAAGTATATTCT
>JBOHOI010000136.1:0-7603 GCA_050731155.1 Nitrospiraceae bacterium
GCAGGACGATAAACACGCACACCGCGATTAGAGTATACTGCGAGCGGACCGGCATTTTCCCCCAGTTCATCTCGCCGATCTGCGGCGCACCCTTAAAGAGAAACACATCAATCGTGGTGACCCATATAATTGCACTCATCAGGATCAGCCACTGGCTCACTGCGACGTTTCGCAGGAACGGGTTCGCCGCCGCCATGATCATGTACCCGTACACGCCGAGAATGAATGTGGCGCTCAAAGCCGTAATGCCCACATACGCCCATTGAGCCTGCTTGCCCCGATTCCAGAGCGTCAGCAAGGCCGTCACGACTACAGCCGCAACCTGGATGATCAGCAAGACTGCGGGCAGCACGAAGTACTTCGCGGTCTCTGAAGAAAGGTCCAGGCTGACCGGGTCCAACGAAAGCAGGTGCTTGGCGTACGCGCCCATGAGCAGGATCAGGAGACCCGCCACCCCGAACAGCGCCCACCGTGACTTCGCGCCTTGTTGCGAGAAGGGAATCCCATCGCCAAGATTAGCCCGCCGATAGAGCAGAAAGCTCACGAAGGTCAAGAGAATGATGAGGTTCACGACCGCGTTTTTACCCGACATGAGTCCAAGGTACTTCAGAGTGGGGTGATATTGCCCACCCACCTGGATTTGCTCTTCGGCCGAGAGCGGGAGGTTGTGCGGGGTGAGCCAGATCGCAAAGCACACGAGCAGAACAATTTCAATAAACTTGATGTACCGGGTGTACCGTTCCGCCCCAGGAATGCGGTGCATCCCGATCCACAAGTAGTAGTTGGAGCCGATGAAGAGCCCGCCGATGAGTATCGCCTGAATGATGAAGGTCCAGGAAAAGGCGCCCCCCATCATATTGTTCCCCATGACGGCGCTCGTCGAGTAGACCTCCCGCCCTAAGTAGTAGCCGGCAAAAGGAAGAGGAATCAGCCCGCACATCGCGCAAAAGTTCCCCACGTATCCCATCCAGTCATAGTGCGCCCGCTCCTTTGGGGTTTGCGCCCCCAGGTATTTGATCGCTGCGTATCCGCCGCAGATGAGGCCGCCAAAGGCGACATTCCCCAGAAACCGGTGTATGTTGAGGGGAACCCAGAGAGGATTGTTCACGGCCTGCCAGACCGTGCCGATAAACTGACCGGTCTCCTTGTCAATCCCAATCGGCCCCATCATATAGGACGCCCAGGAATTCGCGACCATCATAATGACCGTGCCCCAGACATTCAGCAAAATCCCCAGGAGGATATGGAGCCCTTTCCGGTCTTCCATCCTATGCCAGAAGTAATAGTAGAGGTAAAAGGTGGTAGACTCCAGGAAGAACAGCCCGGCATAGAAATACATCGCGTCATGAAAGATCCCGGACAGAAACTCCATGAACCTCGGGTAGAGCCCAAACAAACTAAAGGTGAGCAGACCGCCCAGTAAGGCGGTAAACCCAAAAGCCCCACCGAGCAGTTGCGTGAACTCATAGGCCAGTTGATCGTAGCGCGGGTCCTTGGTCTTCCAGCCGATAATCTCAATCGTGACGGCGAAGATGGGCACGCCCAACACGAACGCGCCAAACATCAGATGGATCTCGGCGATAAGCCAGATCGTAATTCGCGAGTCGTAACCGAAAAAGTTTCGGTAGGTCTCTGGAGCCGCTGCAAAAGCCGGTGCCGCCAGGACTACCCCCAGGACCGCCAGCAGTGCAATGAGGCCTTTCTTGTTTGTCGTCATGAGCTCACCTGGGCGCAACATTGTTTCCTTGCCCACCTCCCCTTACAGACCTGGCTATTTCTTCAGTTCCACCGACACGCTTGCATCAGCATTCGCCTTGACGGTGACTTCTTTCGTCACCTTGCCCAGCGTCTCGTGCCAGATCTCCATCTGATAGGTGCCAGGCGGCACGTCAGCCAGCTTAAACTGTCCTTTGTCATCCGTGACCACATAGTACGGATGGTCCGCTGCCACGATCCACGTGCCCATCCATTTATGGATATCACACTGGGTCTTGACGATCTCCGGCGCAGTGAATTTGGTCGGAATGATCGGAACGGTCTTGGGCTGGGCCTTGTTGATTGGGTCATTCTCGATGCTGAACGTGTGGACATTGTGCGTGATCGGATCGCTGTTCTTGATCTCCAGCGTGGCGCCGACCGGGACAACCACCACGTGGGGGACGAACCGGCACTTGGCCTGGTCCAGCACCACTTTCGTGGCGGTGTCCAAGGGCTTGCCCTTTGAGATATTGGTGAGTCGTGTCACGGCGTTCTTCACCGAATTGCCCGCACCCAGGATCAGGGATTCCGCGGGTTGACTCTTGCCACATACGGCCTGATCCTTGTTCACCTCGATCGGTTTGGGCGCTGGCGGCTGGCCGGCCGCCTTCACGACCCCGCTGACACTCCCCTTCTCGGCGACCGGCCCTCCTTGATACGCAAAGGAAGAGCCAACTGCGCCGCTCATCAGAAATCCCACCCCCCACAGTCCGACCAGCCACCAGCGAGTCTCCATATTCTGTCTCCTATGTTAAACCCATGCAAGCCATCTTTATGCCCTTTTCCCCTGGCGCAGCCGGCGGATCGCCCACCACTGGAGGCCCCCTGCAACAACCACTGCCATGGCCGGATAGACATAGACTGTCTTGGGAAGCACCGGCTCCATGAAGAAGTAGTACCAGGAAGTCAGCGCCATCTTGCCGCCTGTCTCCCCATTGGAGCCGTCCCAGACGAAAAATGCGATCGGAATGAACCGGCCGGTCTCGAACTGGATGTCCTGCGCTGCGTTGGCCGTCCTTAGCGGTCGTTTCATGACCACTTGATACTGACCGTTCCGAAATTCCCCCACCCCTGCCGCCCCTTGACTGGACGCCGGTCGCGGCTGGAGTTTGTCCAACCCATGCCCGTTGAGCACGGTCATCCCTGACGATGAGCCCCAGCGCAGGAGCTGGACCGTCTGCTCGGCGTCACCCATCAGGAAGAAGGGGCGTTTGGCTCCCGTTGGGATCTGAACCGGAAACTCTATCGCCACAGCGTCCTCGTACGTCCCCTGCTTGGAGTCCGGCTTGCTGTTCGTCGGATCATCCCACACCAACCGCAAGGCCAGGTCATGATCGTTATACACAGCCTGGACCAGAATTCCGTCCACGCTCGGGCTAAAAAGCCGCGGTTCCCGAATGACCTGGCCCACGAGCGGGTAGTAGAAGGATTCCTGGCTCTGCCAGAATTCACTGTCGGGCTGAACCGGAATCTCTCCTTCCACACGGCGAGCCTTCAGGACCACCTGAAGCGGAGGCGGGTTCCCGCTGGGGTCCGGCCCGAGCGACATCATGTAGTTCACTAGATGCCAGGTCTTCTCTTCATTGAGGCTGTCCGCAAATGAGGGCATCGGTGTGCCGGCAATGCCGCTCTGCAGCCGCAGGTACAGAGCCTCGGGCGTATGGCCACCGCGGAAGTTCCACGGCTTCTGCAAGTTCGCCGGCCGAATTGGAGCGCCCCAATCGTCGGTGAGCTCAGGGGCCGATGGACCATCGCCTCGCCCCTCATCCCCGTGGCACTTGAAGCACTCGATCTCCCGGAAGAGCCGTTTGCCTTCAGCGACGCTCTCCGCGCTCGCCGGAACGCGAGCGCCGAACTTGACCGGCTCGGGAGGAGCGGATGCCCGGGCGAACCGCCGACTAAGGGTCTTGAGGTAGGCGACCAGTTGCGATCGCTCTTTCTCCTTCAGGATTTGCTCCCAGCCGGGCATCCCGGTTCCGGGCATGCCCTTCGTGATCACATAGAACAGATCTTGATCGGATGGGAGCTGACCGCTCTGGGTCGTTCGGATCTTGAACAACCCCTGCCGGAAATCACGTGGTCGTGGACTGAGGAAGTCCGCCGCCGGCCCGGCTCCATCTCCGTGCTCCCCATGGCAGTTCATACACCATTTCTGATAATGCCGCTGGCCAGCCTTCACCTCAGCCGGGCTCGCCGCGGGCGATGGCGAGGTCGGCTGGCTCTTCTCTTGGGCCGCTGCCGCGGCAGGCCAGAGGCTAGAGGCCAGTGACACGAGGCAACAGAAGAATAACAATACCGGCCTCAACATCGTTTTCCCTTTGTTTCCCCTCACGCCTCACGCCTCACGCTTCACGCTTAGAGATCATTCCCATGTCCGTGGTTTCCAGCCGGTCTGGTGATAGAGATACAGGACCACTGCCCAACGCTCTTCATCATCGAGCATGGCGTCCCACTTGGGCATCGCCGAATTCCACGGGGTCGACTCAGTCGGAAGCCCGGGTCCGCCGGTGCTGACTCGCCAGAAGACATACGATTCCTGCAATTGAGCGATCGTACCCGCGTCCACGAAATTGGCCGGTGGCGGGTTGAACCCGTGGGCGAAATGGCCCTCGCCGTCAAAGCGATCGCCGTGGCAGAAGACACAGTTCTGGAAATAGACCCGCGCTCCAAGCTCCAGGTGTTCTTGCAGCCGATCCGGCCGCTGCTGCAGCGGATTAGTCAGGCCCATCACTTCAAACGGCGGAGCCGGATGCACGACCCGTTGTTCGGCCGGCGGCGTGAAACTGGGCGTCACCTGCCGATACACTCCTGCGCCGATGAGGAAGGGAATGAGCCCCAACACCACCCATCTGATCCCCTGCCACGCCCCAGCTCTGTGAGAATTGCCTCGGAAGAACTCTGCGATCGGCCCCAAGAACTCCTGCCAGGTCTCTGGATAGATGGAGACGTACACCAATATCCCGCAGAACGTCAGCGTCATGTACATTGCAATGAGGCTGAACGGTAGGGGAGGTCGGATCAACCGAGCCACAATGTACACGACCAGCACCACACTCACCAATTTGGCTAACAGCGGAATTCGCCAACGACCACTCATTAGAGTCAGACCCCTACCTTTCCCTCGGCTTTCGGGCGCAGGTCTCTCAAATAGGCGAGGAGATCATCGAGTTCCTGAACCGACAGTTTTCGATCGAAGCCCTGATGTGGAGGTTCCCCGCCGCTCCGACCAGCCGGTCGGAGGACCCCCCTCCGGAGTGCCTCCTCGCCCGTGTACTTGCTGAGCAATACCGGAAGCTGCTTATGGCAGCCCAGGCACCGCATCCGGTTTGCAACCTCTTGTCCTGCCACGACATCTCCTTGAATGGGTGGCGGTGGCTGGAAGGCCGCCAGCTCCCGGGGCTCGACCGTGACCTCCCCCCCGAGGCTTTGTACATATGCAATGACAGCCAGCAACTCCGCCTCATTGAGATCAACTGGTGGCCGGTTGATCCGGGGCATCTCCGCCGGAAAGGGCCGTGGCGGATCCACCATGTAATCCAGATAGATGAACCTGTCCGGATGCGTCAGCGATTCATGCAGAAACTCACGGGTCAACTTGGCTCCAACCCCGGCAAGATCCGGGCAGCGGGCAGTCTCGCCGGGTCCGATCGAGTGGCACAACGCGCACTGCCCCTTGCCAAAAAACAACTTTCGACCTACCGCGACCAATTCGCTTTTCGTTTTGACCTTTGTGGGATCAAGGCTCTCCTTCACTGGTGGCAGCGATGCCTGTTGGGGGATGCTGAACGACAAGTACGAGAAGGCAATCAACACGCCCGCCGTGAAAATCGTCACCTTGAGAAAAGGAGCACCCATTGCGAGTCCTTCGTTATCGGGCCACGACCTCGCTCACCGCGCCTGGGGAAACCGGCTCCTTGATCCTGACCTCCTTCCCTGCGGGCAGGGAGGCCACCCAGAAGATAAAGCTCACGAGCAAGCAAAAGATGAAGGTGCAGATCGCGATGATCCCCGAGGCATCTCCCAATGCCGGTGAGAAGGCATAGGGCGAGGTGTCCTCGAGAAGGCCGTAGATATGCCAATGCACACGCGAGGCGGAGCGAGCATATCCCATCAATGCCATCAGCAAAACAATCATGATCGCATTAAGCACCAGCGCATACGATGCCCGTGGAGGAATCAGACCCCATCGGAGCGGAGCCCTCTCCCTCGCGCCACGCATGGAAAGCACCGAGATGACGGTGACGAGGATCAGCGTCGCCACGACCGCTCCCACCTGAGACACTGAGAGTACATAGACCCGTACGACGGCCGGCACAAAATAGCCATACACCCCTGACCACAGCAAGTAGAGTGCGCAAAGAACAATCAGTCCTATCTGTGCTACCCGTCCCCCTTTGGCCCAGCGTACCGTTTCCACTATATTGGCGCGCCAGTAGAGAAGAAAGCTGGCAAAGGAGATCAGGATCATGAGGTTGACCGCTGTCATTTTGGCCGACATGACGCCTAAGACGCTCAGCACCGGATGGTGCGTGCCACCAATCGCCCGTGCTTCCTGGAGGCTTGCCACCAGACTGTGCGGGGTCATCCACACCCCAAAGCAGAGGAGCAGGATGACGAGCATCAACAGGATGATCTTCTTAAACCGCTCGGCTCCTTCGGTCCGATAGGCCAATCCCAGCCAGAAGTAATAGTTACTGCCCATGAAGAGCACACCGATGAGTACCGCTTGGATGATAAACAACCAGGAGAGAAACCCCCCCATCAAAGTAATCCCCATCTGCTGGTTGTATCGGTAAATCTCCATCGTCAGCCAGTACCCTGCGAAGGGCAGTGGCAGGACACCAAACACCCCAATGAAGTTCCCAACATATCCCATCCAGTCGTAATGGATCCGCTCCTCCGCGGTGGTAGCGGAGAGGTACCGGATCCCCGCATAGGCGCCGCAGATGAATCCTCCGAGCACAACGTTGGCGATGAACCGGTGGACGTTGAGCGGCCACCAGGTTGGATTCCACATCGCCGTCCAGGCCCGCTGAATGGCACCGCCCTCAGCAATCACGACCGGGCTGGCCTGGAAGCTGGCCCAGGCATTGGGCACGGCCATGATGAAGAGTGCAAACACGTTAAGAAAAAAGCCGAGGAAGAGATGAAGCCCCTTGCGCCGGCCCTGCATGGCATCCCAGCCATACCAGTAGAGGTAGAGCGTGGCTGTCTCCAACAGGAACAGCACGCAGTAGAAGACAAAAGACGGGAAGAAGACGTCCGTGAGGACGCCCATGAGCTTGGGATAGAGCCCGATGAGGAGAAAGAGAAGGATGCCCCCAAATAGGGCCGTGGTGGCGTAGGCGGAGGTGAGGAGCTTGGTGAACTCCTTAGCCAGCGTATCGTACCGTGCCTCGCCGGTCTTCCACCCGATGATCTCGCAGATCCAGGCGAAGATCGGCACGCCCAGCACGAAGCCGCCGAGAAGGAGATGGAGCTGCGCAATGACCCAGATGATGTTCCGGCTTCCCCCGAGTTGCGGAATATCTCGGTACGCGACAGCCGCCGACGCACTCGACGCCTCCTGCGCCCACCCCAGCACGGGAACGCCCAGCAGACCGATGAGTAAGACAAGCTGAGCGATCAACGATCCGCGTCCGCGCAGCAATCCGGCGATCCACCTTCCATGTTCGCCGTGGTTCGTCATGGAAATCTCCTCATCCGCGTACTGGCGTCAGCGTGTGTGGCTCTCGTCCGCACGTGCACCAGCTTTCCCTGAGGCCCTCTCTGATCCGCCGACCTTCATTCCTTCGGCCTTGGGCTTGGCGACCTCTTTCCCTGTCCCTTTGTCCTTGCCCTTCTT
>JBOHOI010000137.1:0-7516 GCA_050731155.1 Nitrospiraceae bacterium
GAGGGGTTGCTTCATAGGGCAAGGTCTCCCATTCCGGGAACAGCGCCAAGGCCTCCGGCGAGAGGCCCAGCATGGCGTGGAAGAACTGGAGGTCCTCGTACAGCCGCTCGGCTGCCTCATCGGAGGAAGTCACAATGAGCCAGGATCGTTCAGTAATAGCGGGAGGGGGCCCCGAAGACGCCCCTCCCGCACCCACGTTACGGGTCAGTAGGGTGAGCGCGAAGGCCGCCGTGGCCCCATGCGGGCCGATCAGGCAAGGTCTGCTACCATCATCGCGCACGGCGTCCAGGACCGGTCTGAGGAGCTGGTCCCAGTACTGCACGCGGAACGGGAAAGTCACGGGAGTCCTTAGGATTTGCCGGTGGGTGCTGGGGGAGCGTCTGCGGGGGTCCCTCCGGTCTTCGTGGCTTGAATTTTCTGCACGAGGCTGGTCGTGGAGACCCCCGGCACCAGCGGAATGGTTCGCACGGTTCCCCCGCGGGCTTCCACGATCTCGCGGCCGATAATTTGGTCGGGCGCCCAATCGCCGCCCTTGACCAGGATGTCCGGTTGGAGGTCGGCAATGAGGCGTCCCGGATCCGGTTCGTCAAAGAGCACCACGTAATCCACGCAGGCCAGCGCCGACAGCACTTCGGCGCGCTGGGCATCCGGCACGATGGGCCGTCCAGCCCCCTTGTTCAACGCGCGCAGGGAGGCATCCGAGTTTACGCCCACCACAAGGAGGTCGCCCAGCTCGCGGGCAGCCTGGAGATACCGGGTGTGACCAATGTGGATCAGGTCGAAGCAGCCGTTGGTGAAGACGATTTTCTGGCCCTTCGCGCGTCGGTCGGCCAGGGTCTTCTTCAGGTCAACGCCGGTTTTGACCTTGTTGCGCATGGCGACATCTTACCCAAAGACCCATCAGAAATCCTAGCCCGCAGTTTGATGGGTGGTCACGCCGATCTGTGGGCACCCCGATGCTTGTCCTCCTCTGCAGGAATTGACTACACTATCCTCGTGACCGGCAGGCGTATTGACGAATGCCTCACGACCCATGACCGTTCTGGGAGGAACCATGGCTGATCCGGGTGACGAGAAGGAAAGCAAAGCATACAGTCTGTATACGTCCCTCCGACGGTACTTCGAGCCGCTTCGCGAGCACTGGGACAAGCTCACCCCGGAAGAGCAGGCGGTGGTTATCAAGGAAGTGGAGGCGTTCTTGAATTCGGTGCGTCTGCCGGAAGGCCGGCGGCCGGGGTGACCCACTCGTTGCCGAGCGACAAAGGCCGCTCTCATCCTCTGGTGCCGGTTATCCGAGTTGGGGGTACAATCTCTTGGTGCACTCGGGGCAGATGCTGTGGGTAAAATTCGCGTCCGTATGGGCTTGAATGTAGCTCTCAATGTGATCCCAATGGCCTTGGCTATCGCGAATTTTGTTGCAGGAGGCGCAAATGGGTAACAGGCCTCGCAAGGTCTTGATGTTATCCAGCGCGTCTTGAAGGGCCAGGATCAGTTTCTCCCGCCCCTCTTCGGCCTGCTTGCGCATGGTGATGTCCAAGGCGATCCCGAGGCACCCGGTGATGATGCCGTCCGGCGCGCGCAGCGGCTCGATATAGGCGTGGAGCCATCGTCCACGAATCTTCATTTCACAGCTACAGGGCTCGCCGCGGAGCGCGACTTCATGCGCGGTGAGAGGAGGGCGCTCGGGATCGTCCTGGAAGTGCTCCGGTACGGTGGTGCCGATGAGTTGGCTGGGGTCCAGCGTCAGAGGCTGAAGACCTGCGCCCTTCACGAACGTGATCCTGAGCTTGGTGTCGGTGATCCAGATGATCGCGGGCAATTGCTCCATCACGAGCTGAAGGCGGGCTTCGCTCTCCCGCAGTGCTTCCTCGGCCCGCTTCTGCGCGCGACGTCCCCTGGCTTCTCGTAGTTCCCGCTCGATGGCCGGGCACAGTCGCTTGAGGTTGTGCTTCATCAGGTAATCATGGGCGCCGGCCTTCATCGCGACCACGGCTGTCTCTTCCCCGATGACCCCGGACACGATGATGAAGGGCAGGTCCAGTCCCTTGTTCTTGAGCAGGTCCAAGGCCGTCAAGCCGCTGAACCTCGGCATGGACCAATCGGCGAGCACCAACTCCCACTTCTGCTGATCAAGGGCCGCGCTCATGGCCTCTGGGGTGTCCACGCGATCATACGTCGGAGCGTAGCCGCCTTGCTGCAGCTCCCGGAGGAGCAAGACGGTGTCGTCTTCCGAATCCTCGACAATCAAGACGCGAAGCGGTTTACTCATGTTACGCCGACCTTGGTACCGGTGCAGGTTCATTCAGGACGAGCCAGTACAACCCCAATTGCCGCACGGCCTCTGTAAACTGGGCAAAGTCCACCGGCTTGAGGATGTAGCTGTTGGCGCAGTGCCGGTAACTCTCGACGACGTCGCGGTCCTCTTTGGAGGAGGTAAGGATCACGACCGGCAGGAGCCTGGTTCGCGGATCAGCCCTTAGGCGCTGCAGCACTTCCAGTCCATCGATCTTGGGGAGTTTCAGATCCAGCAGGATGAGCTGAGGCATCACCGTCAGGTCTCGCCCTGCATAGGCTCCCGTGGCGAAGAGATAATCCAGGGCTTCGGCTCCATCGCGCGCCACGATCACCTCGTTCAGAATCTTGTTCTGCTTGAGGGCGCGGAGGGTCAGTGCTTCGTCGTCCGGGTTGTCTTCGACCAAGAGGATAATTTTCATAGTCATCCGGTGGCTCCGATTTGCTGGCTTTCGTCATGCGGCTGTAACGTGAAATAAAAAGTCGCGCCTTTCCCCATCTTGCTTTCCGCCCAGACGCGGCCCCCATGCCGACGAATGACGCGCTTGACGGTCGCCAGCCCAATGCCCGTGCCCTCGAATTCCTTGTTGGAATGCAGGCGCTGGAAGGCCCCGAAGAGCTTGCCGGCGTAGGTCATGTCGAAGCCCGCTCCGTCGTCGCGCACGAAATAGGCTGATGTGCCGTTCTGTCTGGCGACCCCAAATTCAATCCTGGTCCTGGGGCGCTTATTTGTAAATTTCCACGCGTTCCCGAGCAGGTTCTCCAGCGCCACCCGCAGCAGATGCGCATCCCCATTCGCCACAATCCCCTCTGCGATCGCAAAGGTCACCTTGCGGTCCGGCTGGGTCTTTTTCAGGTCGGCGGAAATGGATCGGGCCAGCGCGCTCAGATCGACACGTTCCTGTCGCATGTCTTCGCGGGTGACGCGCGCCAGATTCAGCAAGTCATCAATCAGCCGCGCCATCCGCTGGGTGGCGTCGCGCACGCGTCGCAGATAGTCCTTGCCCTGCGCATCCAGCTTGTCCGCGCAATCTTCCAGCAGCGCCAGGCTGAAGCCGTCGATGCTCCGGAGCGGCGCGCGCAGGTCATGCGAGACGGAGTAGCTGAATGATTCCAGCTCTTTGTTGGCCGCCTCGAGCTGCGCGGTGCGCTCGAGGACGCGCTGCTCGAGAGCAAGGTTGAGCCGATGAATCTCCTCATCCGCCCGCTTGCGTTCGGTGAGGTCGCGTGTGACGTTGGCGAACCCGCATAGCTGGCCGGCTTCGTCGTGCAGCGCGGTGAGGACCACGTTGGCCCAGAAGCGGGAGCCGTCCTTGCGGGCCCGCCAGCCTTCGTCCTCCACGCGGCCCGCCGTGCGCGCCGTCTGCAGCAGTGTCTCCCGTGTGCCGGCGGCGCGGTCCTCCTGGGTAAAGAGGCAGATCATGGACTGGCCGATGATCTCTGCGGCGGCGTACCCTGTCACGCGTTGAGCGCCCGCATTCCAGGTCTGCACGACGCCCGTGGAGTCCAGCAGGATGATCGCATAGTCCTGGACCTGCTCCGCGAGCAGCCGGAAGCGCTCCTCGCTTTGCCGGACGGCCTGCTGCTTGACCTGCTCCCTGAGCCGGAACAGATCGACAAACACAGAGACCTTCGTTTGTAGAACTTCGGCGACCACCGGCTTGAAGAGGTAATCGACGGCGCCGCTGGACAGCCCTCGGAATACGTCCGCATCCATGGTGTCCACGGCCGAGAGAAAAATGATCGGCGTATAGCGGGACCGCCCACGTTGACGAATCAACGCCGCCGTCTCAAACCCATCCAACCGCGGCATGCGCACGTCGAGCAGGATGAGGGCGAAGTCTTGCTGAAGGAGGTGACGCAGAGCGTCCTGACCGGACTCAGCCTTCACAATCCTTCTTCCTGGTCCGGCGAGGATCGTCTCCATCGCCATGAGACTCCCCGGATCGTCATCGACCAGCAGGATGCTCGCCGTGATCGGCGGCGTCAGCTCGACCGGACTTGATGGTCGATCGGGCTCGACGGGGGCCACACTCCCTGGCTGTATCTCCGTCACGGGGATTGGATGGCTTGGTTGTGTCATCGTCTGACCGTCTTTTTCTTCCCAAAGAGCCAAATGCGCAAAAGCGCCAGCAGTTCCTCGGTATTCACCGGTTTAGCGATGTAATCGGACGCCCCGGCTTGCAGGCACCGTTCCCGGTCGCCCTTCATCGCCTTCGCCGTGAGGGCCAGGATCGGCAACAACCGATGCTTGGGATTTTGCCGGATTTGGTGCATCGTCTCGTAACCGTCCATCTCCGGCATCATAATGTCCATCAAGACCACGTCGAGGTCCGGATCTTCATCGACCTTCACAATAGCCTCTCGACCGGTCTCACAACTCACCACCTCAATGCCGTGAACCTCGAGGAGGCTGGTGAGCGCGAAGATGTTGCGGATGTCATCATCGACCACCAGCACCTTCTTGCCTGCCAGGGCGTCGTCGCTCTGGCGCACCCGCTCCAACATCCGCTGTTTGTCCGGCGGCAGTTGGGCCGTGACGAGGTGCAGGAATAACGTGGCCTCATCCAGCAGCCGTTCCGGGGATTGCACGCCTTTCAGCACGATGCCATGGGACAGTTCCCGCAAACGAATTTCTTCCTCATCAGTGAGTTCCTTGCCCGTGAACACGATCACCGGCAAGTCACGCATCGCCGGGGTCTGGCGCATCCGTTCCAAGAGCTCGAAGCCCGACATGTCCGGCAGGCGCAAATCGAGCACGACGCAGTCAAACGACTTCTGACTGATGGCTTCCCACGCGCGAGCGCCGTCTTCGGCCATTGTGATGTCAACCTCGTCATGGTTGAGTAACTCACTGAGGCCCTGACGTTCGATGTCATTATCTTCCACCAGCAGAAGCTGCTTCCGCCGCGGCTTGGTATAGCCCAGCAACCGCTCGAGCGCGTCCCCCAGCTCTTTGGTGGTGGCAGGCTTGAGCAGGTAGGCGAAGGCCCCGTGGCCGAGGCCGTGCAGACGGTCTTCCTCAACCGTCAGAATTTGAACCGGGATGTGTCGGGTCTCCGGGTCCTGTTTCAAGTGGCTCAACACCGTCCAGCCCAGCATGTCGGGCAGGAAGATGTCGAGGGTGATCGCCACAGGCTTGTACTGGCGAGCCAGGGTGAGGGCCAACCGGCCGTAGGCCGTCACCACGCCCTTCAATCCCTTCTCGCGGATCATGCCCAGCAACACGTGCGCGTAGTGCGAATCGTCCTCCACGATCAACACGGCCGGCTCGCCCGGAATGAGCGTTTCACGATCGTCCGGGATGTCCTCGGGCGTGTCCGCCTTGTGCACCAGCAGAGCCGCCGGCTCGGGAACCTTGGGCATCGCGCGTGCCGCCTCCCCCGCGACGCCCATATAAGCCTCCGGCAAGTACAACGTGAACGTGCTGCCTTCGTTCTGCGCGCTCACCAGCCGGATCTCGCCCCCTAACACCATGGCCAGCTCTCGGCTGATCGCCAGTCCTAACCCGGTGCCGCCGTATCGGCGACTTGTGCCGGCCTCCGCCTGCTGGAATGCTTCAAAGATGATTTTTTGTTTTTCCTGAGGAATGCCGATACCGGTATCTTTGACTTCGAAGGCAACCACGTTCGGGACGGTGGTGAGCACCGAGTGCTCCAGGCTCCAGCCGGTCATCGCGCGCCTGATACGGAAGCTGACTTGCCCGTGCGATGTGAACTTAAAGGCATTGGACAGCAGATTTTTCAACACCTGCTGCAGGCGTTTGAAATCGGTGATCATGCCGTGCGGGAGCTGCGGGTCGATCTCGATGTGGAACGCCAGTTGGCGGGCATCCGCCACGTGACGGAAGCTTCGTTCCACCGCCTCACGCACTTTCACGAACGGCACCTGTTCCGGTTCGACCGTGACGGTGCCGGACTCGATCTTGGACAGATCGAGAATGTCGCTGATGAGGTTCATCAAATCAGCGCCAGCGGCGTGGATGTTCTTGGAGAACTCCACCTGCTTATGAGTGAGGTTGCCCTCCGGATTTGTGCCGAGCTGCTGGGCCAAGATCAGGATGCTGTTGAGCGGCGTGCGCAGCTCGTGGGACATGTTGGCCAGGAATTCGGACTTGTACTTCGAGGCCAGCGCCAGTTCTCTGGCTTTTTCCTCCAAGGCATACCGCGCTTGCTCGATTTCTCGGTTCTTACGCTCCACTTCGGCGTTTTGCTCGGCGAGCTGTTGGGCTTTCTTCGCCAATTCCTCGTTGGTCTGTTGCAGCTCCTTTTGTTGCACCTGCAGCTCGGTCGACTGTTTCTGTGACTTTTGCAGCAAGCCCTCGGTTCGCATCGTCGCCTCGATCGTGTTCACCACCACGCCGATGGTTTCCGTCAATTGCGAGAGAAACACGAGGTGAGTCGGCGTGAACTCCGCCAAGGAGGCGAGTTCGATCACCGCTTTCGTCTGTCCTTCAAAGAGAACGGGCAACACAATCAAGTTACGCGGCGACGCTCCTCCCAGGGCGGATCTGATACGGACGTAATCCGGCGGGAGATCGGTGAGATGGATCGGACGTTTCTCTACCGCGCATTGACCGACGAGCCCGGCGCCGAGCGGCCATTGGGCCTGCGCGTCTGAGTTTCCCCCGTACGCGTAGTTGGCCAACATTTTGAGGCACGCGCCGCTCTCGGCCGTGTCCATCTGGTAGATGGCACCAGAATGCGCATTGACCAGTGGAGTCAATTCGGAAAGCAGCATCTGGCCGACGGTCACCAAATCGCGCTGTCCCTGCATCATGCGGGTGAACTTGGCCAGGTTGGTCTTCAGCCAGTCCTCTTCGGTGTTCTGGTCGGTGGTGGCGCGGAGCGTCTTGATCATCGCATTGATGTTGTCTTTGAGTTCCGCGACCTCGCCGCGCGCCTGCACTTGAATGGAGCGGGTCAGGTCGCCTTGTGTCACCGCCGTGGCAACTTCGGCGATGGCCCGGACCTGTGTCGTCAAATTCGCGGCGAGCGTGTTGACGTTGTCGGTGAGGTCCTTCCAGGTGCCGGCCACGCCGGGCACGAGGGCCTGACCGCCCAGCTTGCCGTCGGTGCCGACCTCGCGCGCCACCCGGGTCACCTCCGCCGCGAACGCGTTCAACTGGTCCACCATCGTGTTGATGGCTTCTTTCAACTGTAAGATTTCGCCGCGTACGTCCACCGTGATCTTCTCGGACAGGTCTCCGTTGGCCACCGCGATC
>JBOHOI010000138.1:0-7344 GCA_050731155.1 Nitrospiraceae bacterium
TTACTGCTCCCAATCCGCGGTCTCTACCGCCGCGATTGAGCGGTATGGCCTCCTGCCTCTGGAGCAGATGCTGGAAGGAGCCAGGCGAGCCGCCGCAGCCAAAGCCCAACGCTACTGTATTGTCATCAGTGGACGGAGCCCCCTTGACCGAGAGATCGCCGAGATTGCCAATGCGGTGCAGGCCATCAAGCAGGAGGTGCCGATCCAGGTCTGCTGCTCGCTCGGGCTCCTGAACGAAGCGCAAGCCAGAAGGCTGAAAGCGGCGGGCGTTGATCGCATCAATCACAATCTCAACACCAGCGAGGCCTATCATCCGGTGATTTGCACGACCCATACGTTCCAGGACCGACGGACGACCATCGGCCATGCCAGGGCGGCCGGCCTCGAAATCTGCTCTGGCGGCATCATCGGCATGGGCGAGAGCGACGACGACGTGATCGACCTTGCGATGGCGCTTCGAGAGGTGAAACCGGACTCGATTCCGCTCAACACGCTGCATCCCGTCCCCGGCACTCCCCTGGAGCACTGCCGGCATCTCACGCCGCAGCGATGTCTCAAGGTGCTCTGTCTGTTCCGGTTCCTCCATCCCCGCACTGAAATTCGAATCGCGGGGGGACGAGAGTTCAACCTCCGGACGCTGCAGCCGCTGGCCCTGTACGCCGCTGATTCCCTGTTCGTCGGCGGCTATCTCACCACCCCCGGACAGCCAGCCCACGACGTCTGGAACCTGATCTCGGACCTGGGGTTCGAACTCGAAGTCGAGTACGCTCCGCAGCAATGCTGAATGATGAATGCTGAGTAGTTTGAGTAATTGAGTAACTCAGTAATTACGTAATTACCACTTGCTCACTTACTTCTTCTGCCATTCATCACTCATCACTTCCTATTCATACCTCAATCCATCGACAATTGGCTGCTTGGCGGCCCACCGAGCTGGCAGGTAGCCGGCTGCGAGTGCCGTTGCCAGGGCTAGCCCCACCGCTTCGAGGAACAACCGGCCGGGAAACGTGAACTGAATGGTCCAGCCAAAGGATTGCTTGTTGATCACTTCAATCAACAGCACGGAGAGGAGCACTCCCCCGACCACCCCCATCGCCGCGCCCAACAGACCAAGGTAACAGGCCTCCCACAGCACCAGTCGTCTGATCTGCTGTGCACTCGCGCCGACCGCTCTCAGGGTGGCCAGCTCCCGTTGCCGCTCCAGGACCGAGGTCAGCAGCGTATTCACGATGCCCAGGAACGCAATCGCGACCGCAATGAACTCGAGCGCATAGGTGATCGTAAAGGTCCGGTCGAAGATGGTCAGAATCTCTGCCTTCAACTCCGCGTTGCTGATCACGACCAGAATCCCTTCTCGCCCCACGCCAGCTTGTATGCGTTCGGCAATTCGGCGCCTTACTGCATCAGGATCAGCCCCAGCCTCCACATAGACCGGAACTACCGTGATCGTATCGTCCTGCCAGAGTCGGCGATAGAGGGTATGATCCAGCACGACTTTCCCCCCGTCGGTGGCATAGTCGTAGAACACCCCCATCACCGGGAACTGCTGTTCGCCCGACGGCGTCATTACGGTGAGTGTGTCGCCCTGGCCGACGCCCAACGTCTCCGCCAACACCTCGGAGACAATCACGCCGTCAGCGGCCACCGTCCGCTGCAGAGTCACGGCAGAGTCTCCGGCCACAAACAGGTAGCGGCTCCGCTCTGCGTGCAGGCGCAAGTCCCTGGAGACGAGCGACACCGGCCGCCCCTTGATCTCGATGGTCAACTGACGGTAGGTGTCGGCCGCTGCGACGCCGGGAACCGACGCGATGGTCCCAGCCCATGATCGTGGCACTCGCTTCGCCAGCATTCCGCTTTCGTCCTCCTGAGGCCAGGCGGTCGGTGCGACAACCAGATCGGCCATAATGGTTTGGTTAATCCAGATCTCCACGGTGTGGCGGAAACTTTGGATCATGATCCCCACGCCCATCATGATGGCGATCCCAATCATCAGCGCCGACACCGTGACGGCGGCGCGCCCCGGCGCGCGCCCGGCCTGCTCGATGGCGATGCGGCCGAGCATTTCAATGCCACGCCCTGTCTGCATCCACTCTCCGTTCAAACGGACGAGTTCGCAGGCCCCGCGTACCACCGAAGGAGCCAGAAAAGACAAACCGAGCAGCACGCACAGCGCGGACGCATACCCGAAGAGCGGCAGCCCCTGGACCGGCCCTGGCAACGCCAACGCACCGGCCAGGACCAGGCATCCACAGCCGACCCAGGCTAGCGGGGCGACGCGCGGCTCCTGACTTTCCTCGTACTCGCCGGGCGCCAGGGCCCGAGCGGGAGCCGTCCGACTCGCATCCCTGGCGGGACTCATGGCTCCCAGCATCGACACGCCGAGACCCAGCATGAGCCCGCTCACCAAGAGACCAGGAGACACAACCATGACTCCGTCGGACATTGCCGCGACAGGCACGTAGAGGTCCGAGACGGTTCGACTGAGAAGAGTCACCAGCGCGCGCGCCAGCAGGACCCCGGCTTCACTACCGACCAGACCGCCGAGGAGACCCATGAGCGCCGCCTCCCCCAGGAACAGCGCGCTGATGCCTTGACGCGACATGCCCAGGGCGCGGAGAATTCCGATCTCCCGCCGACGTTGGACCACCGCAAAGGACACCGTGTTATAGACGAGGAGAAGACCGACCAACAGCCCGACGCCGCCCAACGTCGCTAGATTCAGTTGAAACGCCTGCACCATCCGTTCGACCTGTTCATTGCGGTGTGAAGGGCGACGCACCATCAAGGACGATGGGAGTAAACCCTGCAACTCTTCTCTGACCTTCTCCACAGGACGGCCGGCCTCGGTCACAAGATCAATCCGGTCCAGTCGGCCCACCAGCTCCAACAGCGCCTGTGTCGCCGCGATGTCCATCACCCCCATGTGCTCCCACGCCGAAGGAAGCCCCGATTCGGACTCAATCAGGCCACGGATCACGACCCGGTGCGTTCGCAACCCGACGAGGATGTCCAGAGCAGTCCCCACCTGGACTCCCCATTCCGCAGCCAACCGCTTCCCCACAAAGATCGTATCCGCTGCGAGCAGGCTCTCAACGGGTAGCGCTTCGTCACGGCCGTTGCCACGCACTCTAAGTCCCTTGACCTCGCGCACTTCAAGCAGATCGAGTCCCATCACGATCAGAGGTTTGCCGTCATTCGGTCCACCAACCACCCTCGCCGACTGATGAAGAATCGGGCTGGCGGAGGCCACATCCGGGTGGCTTCTGAGAACAGCGATGATGTTCTCGTCCAATCCCAGCTCCCCACCGGACACTTGCAAGGTCGCTCGACCAGCCACCGTGTTGACGGTGGCCTCGAACGACCTCAGCACATCAACGTTCGCCGTCCGAATGGCCACCGACACCGATACACCAAGGGCAATCCCCAGAACCGTGAGAGTGGTGCGAACGGGCCGCTCCATGAAGTGACATCGGCCGATGACACGAAGCGCTTCAAACATCCATCAGCCCTTTGCCGAGACTGTTTGGAGGAATAAGTTTACAGAGTGGAAGAGTATCTGCTAGACTGTATAGCCGTCGTCGGGTTTTCTCATAGGCCCAGGCCTTCACCGCGAAAGACCAACCACAGGCCGGATCAAGCACCATGGGGAGTTCGCAGAAAGGACGTCGTGCACTGAAGGGCAACGCACGCCGTAGCTTGACGCCGCGTCAGAAGGAAATTCTTCGCCTCGTGGCGCAGGGTCTCACGAACCGCGAAATTGCCGAACAGCTTGCGATCAGCGTCAGGACCGTCGAGGTACACCGGTTCAATTTGATGCGACGCCTGAAAGTGCGAAACGTGGCTCAACTCCTGCGTCAGGCCCTGCTCCTGCGCCTCTTGCCCAAAACCTTCGCATCACGATAGCAGGCTCAGAGCTCTTTCAGGTTCCCGCGGCAGGCTAACGGAGACGCGTACCCTTTCCGGCCCAGCAGCGTCGCGAGTTCGTTCTCGAGCCGTTCAAACACCCCCAGCCCTTCCTCAACCAGTGCTGTCCCGACCTGCACCGCTGAGGCCCCACACAGGAAATGCTCAAAAGCATCTGTACCGGTAACCACGCCGCCGACTCCGATGATGGGAAGCCGGCCGTTGAACAGTTTCCAAAACGCGCGCACGTTGGCCAGGGCGACTGGCTTGATCAGCGAGCCGCCCAGTCCGCCGAATCCGCCTTTCGGCTTGATCGCCACGCGCTCCTTCTCAGGATCTACGACAAGACCATTTCCCACAGAATTGATCAGCGAGAGGAATTGCACGCCGACTCTCTCCAGCACCTGCGCCATCCGTTCTTGATGAGCCGGATCAAAATAGGGAGGCAGCTTCACGCCCATGGGCATAGACACCACGTTCCGCACCCGCTCCAGCAATCGCGCCGAGGCGTCCGGGTCATAGCCGATCTGCGGCTCCCCGGGAATATTGGGGCACGAGAGATTGACTTCGATCAGATCAGGCCGGCTTTCGTTGATTGCCTTGGCGATGATCACGAAGTCCTCTTCGCTGAAGCCTGCCACGCTGGCAATGATCGGCTTCCCGAATTTCCGGAGTTCAGGGATGATCCGAGCGTAGGCCAGATAGCCCAGGTTGGGCAATCCCATGGAGTTGATGGAACCGGACGGGAAACTATAGTATCTCGGTTCGGGATTGCCGTCGCGAGGCGCCAGCGTCATCGACTTGGTGACGATCGCTGCGGAGCGGGAGCGACCCAGCGCGTCCAGTTCGTCTCCGGTCACGCAACGGGCTCCCGCGGCGTTCATGAAGCAGCTTGGAAACCGAACTCCAGCGATGGTGGTCGAGAGATCCATATCTACAGTCTCAGTGATGAGTGATGAGTGATGAGTTTTGAGTTTTCAATCCTGGGAGCTCATAAAAATTCAACATTCATCACTCATCATTCATAATTCATCATTGTAGCTCGCCGTCTTTCATCAGCAGCACGCGATCAGCCTGCCGCGCAGCTTCCTGACTGTGGGTGACCAACAGGACGGTCTGCCCAGATTGCTGTGACAGGGTCCGCAACAGCACGATCACTTCCTCCCCGCTCTTTGAGTCCAAATTGCCGGTCGGCTCGTCAGCCAGGATCAGTTCAGGCCGGTGCACCAACGCGCGGGCAATCGCCACACGCTGCTGTTCGCCTCCCGATAACTCGCTGGACCGGTGGTGCGCCCGTGGTTGCAGGCCGACCGCTGCAAGGCTCTCGGCCACTCGGTTCCGAACCGTTTTCCCGGTCTCACCCTTGAGCAACAGCGGAAGCGCGACATTTTCCCAGGCGGTGAGCCCCGGGATGAGATGAAAGGTCTGAAAGACCATCCCGATGAGATCTCTCCGCAGCCGCGTCCACTCCGCATCGGAGAAGTTCCTTGTGGACCGGCCAGCAAGAACTATTTCGCCCGAGGTAGGAACATCGAGCCCCGCGACAAGATTAAGCAGGGTGCTTTTCCCGCACCCGCTGGGCCCCATCAAGGCGCAAAACTGTCCCTTCGGTACATGAAGGGTCACGTCCCGGAGAGCCACCACCACAGTGCTCCCCTTCACATACTCCTTGCAGACATGGTCGAGTTTGACCACACTCTTGCGCGCCCATATATGGTGCGTGTCATGTGCCCGGCGCGTCATCTACCAGGGCCGACGCCAAGAACAGCCGTGAAGTCCTATACCACAACCTACCAACCGCTCACAAGAACCGGCAGCCATCCTCTCACTCACTTACTCACTTTCACCGGGGTGGCGGCGCTGTGCACGCTTGACAGTGCGAAAGAGAATTCCTTAAAACACCGGCAAGGGGTACGACCTCCGACCTTGTAAGCCCGCATGTATTCCACCAAGCGAACCACAATGCCAACCGTGGCCGCCATCATCCGACGGGTGCTGAATGCGGTCCTGCCGGTTGAGTGCGCAAGCTGCGGGAGGGCCCTAGCCAACGACCCAGTTCCCTTCTTCTGCCAGCCCTGCTGGGAGAGCATTCATCCCCTCAGCGGACCGTCCTGCCCCCGATGTGGCCGTCCGTTTGCTTCGACCGTCGCGCTGCTGTACAGTCCCCATCACCTATGCGCCGCCTGTCGGCTACGCCGGCCGTCCTACACGCAAGCCTGGTCGCTCTACCCCTACGAGCCGCCGTTGCGGGACGCCATCCGTCTGTTCAAGTATCACGGGAAAGTGGCGCTGGCTGATGCGCTGGGCTCTTTGATGAGCGCGGCTCTTCCGCTTCCTCTAGAGGTCGATCTGTTGATGCCCGTTCCGCTGCACCCTTCGCGGCTCAAAGAGCGAGAGTTCAACCAGTCGCTCTTGCTGGCAGATCGAATCAACTGTCGGCTCCGACTGCCGCTCTCGTATGGCAACCTGATTCGGGTCCGCCAGACTCAGCCGCAAACCGCGCTGAGCCGGAGGGCTCGCCTGAAGAACCTCCGTCGCGCATTCGTGGTCCTCCGCCCTGAGAAAGTGGCCGGAAAGAAGATCTTGCTCGTGGATGATGTCGCGACCACGGGAACAACCGTCAACGAATGCGCCAAGGCGCTACGCAAAGCAGGCGCCGCCGATGTCTATGTTGGAACACTGGCCCGCACGATTTAGTGAACGAGGTTAAGGTTCAGGTTGAGGTCAAGGGAGATGTGCGCTGCACGTTGCATTCCCTCAGCCTAAACCTTATCCTCAACCTTCCTAAAGAGGCAAGCCCATGCCGATCTATGAGTATCGCTGCACAGACTGTGGAAAGCGGAACAGCGTGCTCATCCTCAGCCTGCGCAACCAAATGCCGCCGGTGTGCAAGTATTGCCAGAGCGCGCGACTTGAGCGGATCATGTCTCGGTTCGCGGCTCCAAAATCAGAAGAAGCCCGCCTCGAGGCCCTTGCCGACCCGAGCCAGTTCGGCGACCTCGACGAGAATGATCCGCAGAGCATGGCTCGCTTGATGAAGAAGATGGGGCGCGAAATGGGAGAAGAGTTCGGCGATGACCTCGACGAAGCCCTTGAAGAAGGGGGGGACGACGCGACGGGATTGGACTCTACTGACATAGACTGACATACATCGTCATCAAAAATCACTTGACATTCCCCGGGCGCCTTCTAAAATGGCGGCATGGTGGTTCCATCATTCCGGTAGGGTTTCTGGCGCCGGTTTCCCACGTGATCAGCGATGCCCCAACAATCCAAGGACGAATTGCTCACTGTGGCCGAGACCTGTCGGTATCTCAAGATCGCCCCTCGCACGCTGTACCGATATATCCAGACTCGTCGTATGCCCGGGTTCAAACTTGGGAAGGAATGGCGATTCGTGCGCTCAGATTTGGAACAGTGGCTCCGGCAGCGGCCCACTGC
>JBOHOI010000139.1:0-7228 GCA_050731155.1 Nitrospiraceae bacterium
GGCTCTCCTTTGCGACGCGACAGGGCTCGTTTCATCTGAAACAACCGCGGCCTCCGTCTCGGTCGGCTGAACAGCCTTGTCTTCCTTGAAAATCTGCACGCTCTTGATGGACTTGTGGTCAGCCTCGCGGACGACCAACCGGCACTGCCCTGCACGAAGCTCTTCGCCCACGGACGGAATCCGGCCAAGTCGGTCCTGAATCAACCCGCTGATGGTGTTGGCGCCATCTTCCAGATTGACCTTCAGGAAATCGTTGACGCGGCGTACCTCGGTCCGCCCATGAACCAGGATCTGATTCTTCCCAATTCGCTTGATCAGCTCCTCGGTGATATCGGTTTCATCCATGATTTCGCCGACGACCTCCTCAAGGAGATCCTCCAGCGTCACCAGACCCACGATCCCGCCAAACTCATTCACGACAATGGCCATGTGGCGTTTGTCCTGCTG
Organism: Nitrospiraceae bacterium; assembly: GCA_050731155.1. GTDB lineage: Bacteria > Nitrospirota > Nitrospiria > Nitrospirales > Nitrospiraceae > NS-7. The sequence goes on from JBOHOI010000139.1 coordinate 448, forward strand.
GAACTGCTTCATCAGGTCATCCGCGGTCTTGCCGCGCGGCACGAACAGGGCCTGGTCGGCAATGTCCTTCAGGCGCGCGTCGCTATGGCCCTGAGCCAGTTCCGTGAGCGCCTTCGTCTTGTAGAGAATGCCAGTGACATTGTCCAGAATGCCGTCGAACACCGGGATACGGGAATATTTGGATTTGAAGAGCTGTTCCTGGGCCTCTTTGAGACGCAGGTTCCCGTCCAGCGCAAACATATAGAGGCGGGGGGTCATTGCGTCTTCGGCCGTGATGTCCTTCAACTGGAACACGTTCTTGATCATCTTGACTTCCTCAGTCTCGATCGCGCCTGCCCTCCCGCCCACATCCAACATGATCTTCAGCTCTTCTTCGGTCACGAAGGGTACCGTCAGGCCCTTTCCACCGGTGATCTTGTCGATCATCGGCTCCAGCACGAACAACACGGGCTTCAAAGCTTGCTGGACACCATAGACGAGGTAGGCCATCCAGAGTACTACAGGGATCGCGTGTTTGGCCGCAAGTGTCTTTGGCACGATATCCCCGAAGACCAGCAGGAGGAAGGTCAGGATGCCGATGACAACCGCTACCGCTTCGGAGCCGAATAAACGGAGCGTAATGATGGTTGCAAAGGAGGCGGCTCCAGTGTCAACCAGCCTGTCTCCGATCATAATGGTCGAGAGCAGACGCTGCGGGTTTCCCCGAAGATACAAAGCCATTGCGGCCCGTCTGCTTCCTGCATCGGCGAGCGCACGCAACCTGGTCTCGTTGACCGAGAAGAAGCCGATCTCCGCAGCAGAGATAACTGCCGAGATAAATATCAGAGAAGCAAGTATCAGATAGTCCATGGATACTGAATCTTATGGCAGAAAAACTCTGGCAGACAACGGAAACAGACACTCCCCCGCGCTCAGGGAAGGCAGGGTGAGCGCGAGGAGAGCGACGCGAAAGATCGGGGTAACCGGACTGGATCGTTTGGGCCTACTGTCATCCATTGGGGGTTACTTGTATCATACTCCCCACTTTTAGATCAAGAATATGTTAAAAATATGTTTTATAATCAATTAGTTCAGATAATTAATGAGGACCGCTAAAAGCCTCGATTCCCAGGACCAGCATCAAACTGCCAGCTACGCCCCAGCTTCAGACGATCTCACATGTCGTCCCTCACGACCAAAGGCTCAACCTCCAACTGGGATTCAAGCCGTTGGGCGACAAGCTCAGCCTGCCGTTCTGATATAAACTGCCCGACCTGCACCCGGTAGCGCCGCCCGCTGGGCAGGTCAACTGCCACCATGCGGACATCGGAATACTGCCTCTTCAGCCTTCCGATGAGCGACTGGGCGTTGGCCGGTTCCGCAAAAGAGGCGACCTGGACTCTGAGATAACCAAAGGAACCGGGACGGCCCTGGTACTCAATCACCCGCAGCTCCACTTGATCAGTCCCCTGGCCGGTCATCCCTAGGGATTGGGCTGCCGCCAGCGATAGGTCAAGGATCCGGCTCTTGGCAAAGGGGCCACGGTCGTTAATGCGCACCGTGACACGTCGCCCATTGCTCAGGGATCGGACGGTCGCCACGGAGCCCAGCGGCAGGGTCCGATGGGCCGCGGTGAACTGATGCATGTCGAACCGCTCCCCATTGGCGGTCTTATTGCCATGGAACCCTGGGCCGTACCAGGACGCCATCCCTCGTTCCACGTACCCGATAGGATACCCAGGGGGGTATTCCCCACGCGGCGCTGGCCTGCCCGCGCATCCGTCAAGTCCCCAGAGAGCCAACAGCAGGCAAGTGAGGACAAGAGGCTGAACGGGTGCCTGCCGCCGCTCTGCTTTTGCCTCCATCTCAGAATTCGTCCAGTGATTCTCCCCGGAGCGTGTCCAACGCTTTGGGGGTGTTGGAGACCGTCAATACAATGATCGCTCTCTTCCCTTCCCGTGAAGGGGTACAGTAGGCACATTTGATATTGATCCGAGCCTCCCTCAGGTGCTCCGCTACTCGGCTCAGAGCACCAGGGGTGTTCTCCAAGCTCAGCACGAGGGCGGTTTCTTCGCGAAACCGGATCTTCGCGGCTTTCAGCGCGCTGCGGGCGCGATCAATGTCCGCGACCACGAGTCGGAGGTTCCCCTTTCCGGTTACCTCTGGCGCAGAGAAGGCCTTAATATTCACCCCGGCGCTCCCGAGCACCGACGCTACCCGCGCCAGCACACCCGGTTTGCTTGTCTCGCTAATCAACAATTGAGTTGTGGTCGGCATTGTTATATCCCCCTTCGCAACCTTTTGGCTGGGCCAGCCCCAGGTCCGACCCCACGTTTGCCTACTAACGTGCAGGGAGCTGTTATGGACCTTTGTACCCATAGAGCCAGCGCGCAGTGGTCCCGCCCACATTCCGCACTGTGTGTCTCACGCGAGCCGGAATCAGCACCTCTTCTCCCCGCTTCGGCCTGAATGTCCGTCCCTGTATCTCCAGTTCCAACTCTCCCTCCAGGACCATCAGGAGCTCGTCCATTGAGTGTACATAGTCTTCCCACACTTGGCTCGGCGGGTCAACCCACAGCCCGCAACTGAACCCGCGGGAGTGCCAATCCCGCCCGACGAATCTTTGATCCACAACTGGGGTCGTCCGGAATCCGTACCTAGGAGACTCGTGTCCGATAGCCCAACAGCTTGGCGTAGTTTTTCTGCCGTTTCAAGGCCTCGAGGGCCGGCGAGTCGGCGCTCCACTCGACCCGCGCAAGGTGCTTGAGACTCGGGTCGGTATACGTTAGCGGGAACCTAAGATCGTAGGTCTGATAAAGGGTGGGAAAGAACTTCTCGATTTTGATAGGGCTTTCGGCAGAGGGGAAGCCGACCAACAGCGGGCTTTCGTTCTCGGTGAAGGAAGGATGAATTAGCGCGAGACTGACAGCTTCGTACCGCGCGTATTCGTTTCTGAGAAATCTTCGGCCGGCCAGACCCTCCAACCCGTTCGCATAGGCTCTGATGGCCGGGACCACATCCCCGTTTTTGTCCAACGCGATATCGTTGGGTTTGAATCTGCCGGTACCGGCCCGCGTGGCCTGGAGAAAGTGGGCGAAGCCATAGACCAACCCCGGGTACATGAGGTGAAGGTTGGCGCTGTCCCCGATGGCTTCCTCGGCTCGGTTGACCAGGTTCCGGAAGGCGTTCCTGGTTCCCTTGATTGAAATGGCGAGCACCGGACCGACGCCATCCTTGCTTACTACCACATCGACTCGTTTACTCTTTAACCCTCCGAGAACAACAAGCTCGCGCTCCGATGACCTGGACTGATCGAAAGTCAAGAACCAGGCTCCTCCTCGATATTCGGCCGACAGTGGGGGACTCGGACTAACTTCATCGGGTAGGAATCCTCCCTCGATCACGAGTCTGAGGGCAAAATAGTTATGGAGGGGCTTAATGTGTTCGGCGCCTTGAGTTGCAGCGACCTCAGTGAAGCGCTTCGCCGACGTATGCAGCCAGACGTCAGGCGGGACCGAACTCTCGGTCATGGTGTCTCCACCGTCTCATTTCCCAGGCTGCCTGGCGAATCAAGTCTTCATCACCAGCGCTCAACGAAAGGCTTGTGATCGGCAGGCGGATGCTCGCAGCCTCTCTCGGCTCCAGCTTCAACATTCCTCCGCCAAGGGGATGACCTTCCAGCTCGCAACTCAAGTCAACCAACGGGTGCCTCCATGCACGTTGGATTACCCTAACGTTGTACAGAGGTTTCACCAACACCGCGTGGACGGAATTTGTACAGACGCACCGGGCGTCGTTCCGAACAAGGGAGGGACGGGTTCCACTCATGTACGACAGAAATGCGTGCGGAACGCGAACATCCGGCACAACGTACCAGGGATCGCGTGTTCGACATTTATAGGCCACACGTGCTCTCTGGCCTGGCTCACTGTCCAAGTACCGCTTTACCTCTGGCGTTATGGTCTGGAGTCCGCCAAGGTTCAGTAACAAAACAGGCTCGTCTTGCCTGAGCCATTGCCGAACTGTCGCGGCGTCCACTTTTTCCTCTGGAAGCTGCCCGGCTTTCCTCACCGTCACTTTCAGGACACGATCGGGAAATGCGCACTTCCTCGCTTCTGACGGCCGGAGATGGAAGAAGTCATTTGCTCCGCTCACGTAACCAATTCCAGCCTGCGCAACGTCTCCCAGCCTCGCTACGCCATGCCGTCCGCCAAGCTCAGCGTAAAGATCCAGCAAAGCCTGAGGCAGCAGGAATCTTCTCAATCGATAGCCGCCTCTGCGCCACGCGGTCAGGCTCACTCGCTTGTCGGGCTTCGGCGGAACGTCACTATAGGCGAACCTCTCCAGAATGGACAGATCCAGGAAGTCAGTATGGCCTCCGAACCCCTCGGCATATAGGAGCCACGCGTCCTCGGACAGCTCAGGGAATAGCTTCTCGCGCACAGCTACAATCTGAACTCGATCGAAATGACTACAGAAAGCATCCAGAACCGGAACGGCGTAGGGAGCGTGGCCGATCTCAGCGGGCACGACGAACGCCATTCTGCCGCCTGGCTTGAGAAGACCTGCAGTTACTGCAAGGAAGGGCGCCCAAGAGGACGTCAGGCGGTTGAATCGCGCTCCGAGCTTGGCGGCTTCCTTCAGGGCTCTCTCACGCACCACGCCGGAAAAGTGTTGATAGCGAATGAACGGTGGATTCCCAGCAGCAGCTTCAAACCGTTCCCGGGTTTCAGAGGCCCAAAGAAAAAAGTCCCCCTCATGAATACGGGACCACGGAGCCCGCTGACGGGCTGTTGATGTGCTGTCCTTATCTATCTCGACGCCAACCGAAGAGCGATGACATTCTATGAATCGGCCGTCTCCACATGCCGGATCAAGCAGCCTTTCGCTGGAACGGTGTATGACCCAGTTCACAAGAGCCCTCGCCACGTCCCCCGGCGTAAAAACCAAGCCCAGCCGCTTGCGTCGCTCGAAGTTCCGAGACAGTTGTTTTGCTACCTTCTCCATCTCCATTAATTCCCTGATCTCGTGCGTAAGGTAAATGCTGTATGTCTGTTGATTCCTTGCCGTGGCGCTATTCTCCCCCGCAGTATCGGCGCCATCGCCTTTCTTTGACCCAGTTGTCCCAATAAGAGAACCGATCTCCCAAGAATTCCTTCCGGTCGTCAGAGAGATACGGGCTAGAAGACAATGCCAGAGTCTTTCCCGCAATGAAGGAGAAATAGCCAGCAAGCGGACGAGAGAGCTCTAGAGTAGGAGGGACCGACAGAGCCTCGTAACCGTCCCGGAGCCTTCGAACGCACAAGAAGTTTTTAGCCAAAGGATTTGGGTGCAGTCTGTCAAATGTCATCAGGAACTCATTTTCCCTGCCCAGATGCCCGCGTTTCTCCGCAAGATGCTCGAGTCGATTTGCCTCATGGCGACGTCCGTAAATAAGCACGTAGAACGGCTTAAGTGTCATGCCTGATCGAACACGACGGTTTAGTGTGTAGTAATCTACAAATTGGGCTACGTTTTGAGTTCGCGCGAACCACGTTTTCCACTCTGCAAGCTGGTCCAGCGCTTGAGTCAATTGTTCAGTTTGTTTCCCACTCTTAGTAAACCAACGCTTTGATGGCGCCTCAATTTCGACCAGGACTGGGTAAATTGATTCACTGTTCATCGCCAACCATAGAAAGTCTGGCACACGCAGGTGCAAACCAGGAAGCGTTGGTTGAGATATGACCGCTGCTGGAAACGGGACGTGGTGCCCATCTCCAAACGGGCCTCTGGAACCTGGAACCATGCATGGGTGCCTCTCCAAGAACTTTCGAAGCGCAGCTTCACTCTTGCTTTCTTCGGAAGACAGTAGAGCCCGCCATTCCTTGAGGATTATTTTCTCGTAGGCCCACCAATCCATAGCTGGAAGACCGTCTCCTCTGAGCTCGTAGAATGAGCTACCCACTCGAACTACTGAGCCCACTACTCAGGCACACGATGACACAGCATCGAACACGGACAGCTTCAGAAGCTCTAGGCATAGAGAGTCTTCCTAAAGGAGAAGGGGTACGCAGGCTTGCACTGGGCTCTTAGCTTTGCCAGCTGTACCATGTCCAGGACTTCGATCAGGTGTTGGAGAGTGCCATCGCACTCCTGAAACCCCACCCTACTGGGACAGCAGGCCATCCCGAAGCCATCAACCACCCGGTCGCCAAGCTGGTAATTCCTCCCGCAATGGTCACAGAAGACAACCTGGTTGAGGTCCCGCGAGCCGCCGAGGTATCTGGCTGCATCAGAAACATCGAACAATCGCTTGCCAACTTTCGGATGAAGTTGGTCGATCCTCATAGAAAACATCATCGTTTGGGTCCTCCTCTTAGGAACATCTGCTCGATGCGCTGCAAGTCTCACACTTGAGGCAGGTGCCGTTTCGGACAATCATATTGATAGTGAGGCCCTGCACGTCTGTTTTGCCTCACGACAACTGGAACGTCTCGTTCACGAAGGTGTACTCATAGATGCAGTTTAGTCTGACACCTGTTAGGGCGGCAAGTTTGTGGGCCGCCTCTCGATGCCCCTTCGGCACAAAGAGATAGAACGGCACCCCCAGGACAGCGCCCTCACGCCACCGGCCCTGCGTATCCGGTTCGGACAGAGACTCCCCCGTTTCGACCTCCGCAATCCACTCAATGGTATTTCGGCCCGCGCTGAGCCTCCAGCCGACGATATCCGGATAACTCCGATCTGACGCGGCCCACCGATGCCTCTCGGCATCCGTGTTAATTGTCACCTTGCTTTGTACCGACCTTGCCCAGCGCTGCGC
>JBOHOI010000140.1:0-7215 GCA_050731155.1 Nitrospiraceae bacterium
ATAACAGGCTTATCTCCCCCAAGAGTCCACATCGACGGGGAGGTTTGGCACCTCGATGTCGGCTCATCGCATCCTGGGGCTGAAGCAGGTCCCAAGGGTTGGGCTGTTCGCCCATTAAAGCGGTACGTGAGCTGGGTTTAGAACGTCGTGAGACAGTTCGGTCCCTATCTGCCGTGGGCGCAGGAGACTTGCGAGGAGCTGTCCCTAGTACGAGAGGACCGGGACGGACGAACCTCTAGTGTACCAGTTGTCCCGCCAGGGGCATCGCTGGGTAGCTATGTTCGGATGGGATAACTGCTGAAAGCATCTAAGCGGGAAGCCCACCTCAAGATGAGGTCTCCCGTGGCGCAAGCCACCTAAAGGCCCCTCGAAGATCACGAGGTTGATAGGCCGGGGGTGTAAGCCCAGGAATGGGTTGAGCTTACCGGTACTAATCGGCCGTGCGGCTTGACCATATATCCCGTTTTTGCCGGGTTCTTCGTCGCCTTCTCTATTCGTTGGGTTTACAGTTCCCGGTGACCATGGCGGAGGGGTCACACCCGTTCCCATTCCGAACACGGAAGTTAAGCCCTCCAGCGCCGATGGTACTGCCCTGGTAACGGGGTGGGAGAGTAGGTCGTTGCCGGGATTAAATCACGACGCCCGGGTGATCTTCGCCCGGGCGTTCGTGTCTTCGGGACCCTGAGCGATAGAGAATTCGGGGCCACCGTTCTTACTCACCGTTCTCGATGGTCGCGGCGACATTGTGAGGGACGAGAGCCCAAGGGCTCTTCGGCAATCATCGCCGTATTGCCAAAGTCCATCTCTTGTCCTGCATCATTCGGACAATGTGTGGCGCAAGACTTCTCGGGCAGAATCGAACGGAGAAGGCTAGGAGTTTATTCTTAAGCCCCGGAATGATGACGGTTTTGCTTCTCATCAGCCCGCGATAGCCGATTGCGGCTACCCTCCCGGCGTCCATGACCCCCCAGTTGAACAACTTCGAGCCCTCCATCCCAGCCCTCTGCTGAAATCCGGTTCGGGTTGGCCCTGGGCACAAGACACTCACGGTGACGCCAGTACCGCGCAACTCGTGTGCGAGCGCCTCAGAAAATGAAAGCACATAAGCCTTGGTCGCATAGTAGACAGCCATCAGAGGTCCTGGTTGGAAAGCGGCTGTCGAGGCCACGTTGAGGATTTTCCCTTCGCCTTTCGCCAGCATCTTCTTCAGAAACAGTTTGGTGAGATGGGTGCGCGAGATCATATTGAGGTGCATCATCGCAAGTGCGGCCTCGAGGTCGGTTTGAGTGAACAGCCCGTAAGCAGCAAATCCGGCGTTGTTCACCAGAACGTCGATGCAAACCAACTCCCGCTCTAGCTCATCGAAGACCTCCCCCGGGGACCTCGAGAGAGACAAGTCCTTCTGGATCACCTTGACCGGAACTCCATAGGCATGGGTGAATTCGTAAGCAACGCGCTGGAGGGAATCGTTGTTTCTTGCGACCAGTACCAGCCTATATCCGTCATGGGCAAACAGTTTCGCTAGCTCGTATCCGATGCCACTGGACGCTCCGGTAATGAGAGCTGTTTTGGATGTGAATCTCATCGGGTTGGATCCCCTTTCATGGTTCGTGTTCTCTGCGCTGCGGCAGGGTTGATAGCCGTAAGGCGAGGCCCGAAAGCACAAGACCGCACAGGACGTCGATGAAGTAGTGGTAGCGCAAATATATCGTTGAGATCAAGAGACCCGCACATGGCACCAAGTACAGCCAAAATCGCCACGGCTTGTGGCGCAGGTCGAAGAGGAGAATGTACAGCGAATTGGCGACATGCAGGCTGGGAAAGATATCCACGCGGTTGCTGGCCGCAAGCACGATTTCAGAGGTTATCTGCGTAAACCACCAGCCCTCAAGCGGCACTTGAAATTGACCCGCCATAGCCAAATAAGGCCCCAGCGCAGGGAGGGTGGAATAACCCATATACCCGACTCCGTAAATACTGAATAGACCCCCGTAATACGTTTTCAGAATCTTGAGGTCCCCCAACAAATACTCTATCTGACTGGAGAACAGATAGAAGAGATACCAAAGGTAGCAGAAGCTGAAGAACTCCGTGAAGGCAGGATGGACCCAAGGTTCGAGTCGAAGGCTGAAGTCCATGCCTATCAGCCAGCGGTCGACGGCTTGAAGCGTCTCATCTTCCAAAGTCGGGTGAATGCTTGGGACGGCGGTCCTCAAAATGAAATAGACTAGATTCATCACAATTGGATAAAAGAGGAGCCTCAGCCGCCAGCGGAAGTCGGTCTCCCGATAAGCGCAGAAAGCTACGACTCCCACATTAACGGCGATGAGGAGAAGAAATAATAGGGTGTCTCGCGCGAAAAAGCCGATGGTCCAGACCAACCTCGCCCATATGCAAACCAAAAGCAATCCACACAGCCATTCGTGCGGCAGAACCTTTGGGAACCTCGGAATGCTCCAGGCCGCGACCGCTGCCGGCGCTACAGAGCATCTGCGAACATCGCTTTGTAATGACGGTACCATTCGCTTTGGAAACGCTCTTCGGGGTCGTACTTGTTTTTCATTTTCAGGAAATCAACGAACTGCGGATAGCAGGCCTCGACCTGCTTGCGCGTTGCCCAGCGGTGGTAGGTCAGGTAATAGCTGCCGCCATACTGAATCGCACGATCAATGAGCCGTCGGAAGTCCTCGGCGGTCCTCTCCACCGCCTCTGGGGTGTGCGCGGTGTGCAAGTTGAATATGATGCATGCATAGCGGTCCTTCGCCCACGCCAGGAAACACTCGTCGTCTTTCTCGATAAACCGGATGGTTCCGTAGATCACGTTCGCGCGCGCCCCGCGCAGATCCCCTCGGACGTCCTCCATAAATTGGACAAGTGATGTCTTCGGTACGTAGATCTCGGTGATCATTTCCGTGCCGATTCCTGACGGCCCCAATAGCCTGTCCAATCCCTCATGGTAGTGGTCGACATACTCGGTAAGTTGATGGCTGTCGGACCAGTACCTCTGGCCATTGGTTGAAAGATAATAGGTCGAGTACGCATGGAAGGCCCGTTTCTTGTCTTTGTGGGCCAGGTAGAAGAGGCGCATCCAGTCGTCAGGGTGAAGCTCCTTCTGCCGTTTCGGCATCTCCGCCTTCTCATCAATCGGCTGGTAACAGGAAAAGACTCCCTTCCTCAGGAAATCGTCCGACTCCGAGTCGATGCTGAATTGGAAATCCCCGTAGAGGAAACCGTCAGAGACCCTCTGCTCTACGGCCGGGATGAGGTCCTGCAGATCGATGATCCCGACCACGCGCTGCACTTTCTGCCGCGGGACCAGGCGCAGCTTTACATCGACGATGACCCCAAAGAGACCATAGCCACCGATCGCCAACCTAAAGAGCTCGCGGTTCTGCCTTCGGCTGCAGGTCCAAAGCCGAAAGTCGCCATCGACCAGGGTGAACGACTCGACGTCATCGATCATCGGCTTGAATCGCAGGCCCCTCCCGTGGGCGTTGGCGGAGAGCGCCCCACCGATGCTGAGCCGGTCGGCGCCTGTCTGCTTCTGCCGGATCCCCCACTGAGGCCATCTACCGACCTGCACGCGATCCAGATAGCTGAGCAGTTCCGGCCAGCGGATGCCGGCCTGGACTTCAATCAGCCCTTCCCCGCAATCGAAATTCAGCACTCGGTTCATCGCACCCGTGTCCAACAAAATAGTGTCGGTGCCGAATTGTTGTCCGCCCATTGCGTGCCGCCCCCCAGCGATGCTGATGGCCCGGCCTTCGGCTTTAGCCTGCTCGATCACGGCCTGTATCATCTGGACGGAGTCCGAACAGACCACGCGATCGACCCGCGTTTCGTTGAGCTGGGAATGGATGTCGTTGACAAGGATCCCCGTAGGCTTCATTGGTTGCGAGGCACGATCGTGCCGCCGCAGTTCAGATAGGCTTTGGGAGTCTTTGATCAGTGCGACTATTCGGTTCATGGGCGTTGCTCCGGACTCTCCACCTGGGACTGAAGAGCAGGCTCCGTGCCATAGTATTTTTCTCTGGAAATCAACAGGTTACGGATGGAGCTGGCTATGATGCGAATCTCTGGCCGGACATTGAATGCCAGGCTTCTATACATTCAATGTACATTCTTGGCACCGCGATGTGCGGTTCATAACTCATGCCGAGCAGGACATTTTGCAGGCGGTGTCTAAGCTCGGTTAGGCTGGAGCGGTCAGGACCTCCTGCATCCGGACCGTTCCCATTCCGAACACGAAAGGTAAGCCCTCCAGCGCCGATGGACCTGCCCTGGTGACGGGGTGGGAGAGTAGGACGTTGCCGGGATAAAAATTGAAGGCCCGGACCTCGAAAGAGGCCGGGCCTTTTGTTTTTGATCGGGATTCACGTCATAATGTAACCGGCAAAGGGAACCGGCAAAGGGGACATTCTACTTTTCCCAACTACCTCTTTCTCACACTCAACCCATCATTCCTGCCACCCTCTCCGTTCCTACGTATTTCGGCATCAGATGAGGCAAGGATAGAGGGCGGATGGAGGGGGTGTCAAGGTGGGAGCTGGCAACCGGTGGAGGCACCTTCTCGCAGGGGGTTAGGTTACGGCGGAGGGGGAGGACCCGTTCCCATTCCGAACACGGAAGTTAAGCCCCTCCAGGGCCGATGGACCTGCCCTGGTAACGGGGTGGGAGGTGTCCGGTGCCTCATCCGCGCTTGTAGGGGACTTTCACGTGCGAGGTCATTGGGTAATGGCGTCGGTTGAACGTAACAAGCACTGCGCCTGCTGCCTCGGCCGACGCCGCGATGAGGGCGTCTGCCAGCCCTGTGCCGTGGCTCCGCCCGTAGTCCCGGCGGTATAGGCCGCCGCGCCTGGCGAGGTCCTGACCCACTGGCATCACTTCGAAGACCTGGAGGAACTGCTCCAGCGCTGTCTCCTCCCCTTCGCCCCTCGCCCCCGAAAAGATTTCAGCAACGGTGATGGCCGAGAGGAGTAGTTCACCTTCTAGCCGCTCAAGATAACGGATCGCCCTCGGGTTCCCCCTGAGGTATTCCACAAGCACGTCGGTGTCGATCAGGTAGCGCGCCGCCATGCCAGCCTATCCGTTTCGCGTGTTCAAGCGGTCCAGCTCCCGGCGGATCTTCGTGAAATCCGGCAGGTCACGACGATCCTTCCAGATGCCTCGCGCCTGGCGGAGCGATTCCAATCGCTTAGCTCCGATATGTCGATCGATGAATCGATCCACGGCAGCCCTTATAACCTGGCTCTGCGTCTTGCGGATACGGCGGGCGATGACCCGAAGGGCCTTCCTCTCCTCATCCGTCAGATAGATCTGTGTTCGGTGCATCACTGACCTCCACCTCCAGGCGTATATACATCACAAACATACATCATGCAACCGGGGCTGTCAAGAGCCCTGGGAATGGGGTGGGAGAGTAGGTCGTTGCCGGAAGTAACTAGAGCCCCGGGCTTGTCCCGGGGCTTCTCATTGTAAGGATTCGCCACCCGCTTGCCTTGTCGCACGAAATGTGGTAGAGTTTATCATACTTTTAGTCCTACCGCGGGAGGCTGAAATGGCACATAAGGTCAAGGTGACACTGAGCCTGGATGAGGACTTGGTTGAGGTGCTCGAGAAGATCAGCCGCCAAAGGAAAAAACCCCGCAGCCGGGTAGTGCAGGAGGCCTTGCGGTTGTGGCAGAGAAGGGAACTCCAGGAGAAGTTGGCCGAGGGATATCGAGCAATGGCGGAGGAGGACCGGGAGGCCGCTGAACGACGTTTGCCTGCATTTAGAGAGATTCTCAAATGAAGGGACTGACTCCGCGAAAAGGCGAGGTGTGGCTGGTGAACTTCAATCCTGGGCGAGGGAGCGAGCAGAAAGGTATTCGGCCCGCGTTGGTGATCCAGAACGATACTGGAAACATTCATGCCGCCACCACCATTGTGGCTGCGATCACGGCGACGATAAAGGAATTCCCTGTTACCGTCGTGTTGCCTGCTGGGGAGGGAGGATTGAAGCAGAACTCCATGGTTAATTTGGCCCAGATGCTTACCCTCGACAAGCGCCGTCTTCACAAGCGTCTCGGCAACCTCAGCGCGCCAACTATGCACCGGGTTAACGAGGCGATCAGGGTCAGCCTGGATGTGTGAAACGGGGTGGGAGAGTAGACTCACCAAGTCCCTTGACTACGTCATCTCTATGAACTATAATAGTTGTTGAGGTTGGTGAGAGCAATGACAGAGAAAATTTCGACTCTCGAGATGCGCCAACGGCTCGGCGACATCCTGAATCGCGTTGCGCTCCGCAGCGACCAGTTCATTATTGAACGGAAGGGAAAACCGATGGCCGCCGTGGTGCCCGTAGAACGACTCGAACAAATGGAGCGGGCGGCCCGCTTGCAGTTGCTCCAGGTCCTCGGGCGTCAGCCGGGTGCGCTGTCTCAAGCGGAGGCTGATCGGATCGCAACCGAGGCCAAGCACCGGACCCGCAGGCGCAGACGCAAGTAGCACGTGCTCCGAGCCGTCCTCGACGCGAATGTACTCGTCAGTGCGCTCATCCGCCCCAAGGGGCCGCCCGGGCAAGTCGTTGTTCGCCTCCTGCGAGACCGCGCGTTCACGCTCGTCACCTCACCCGCCATCCTGACCGAGGTGCGCCGCTCTCTCGCCTACCCGCGAGTACGGAAGCACCTGATCGCGTCAGACGAAGACCTCGACCTCTGGGTCGCCTCGCTCGGACTCGTTGGGGAGCCAGTCGAGGGGAGCCTGCGGATCGCCGCAGTGGCGGAGGACCCCGAGGATGACAAGTACATCGCCGCTGCGCTGGAAGGCCGCGCGGAATTCGTTGTCACCGGTGATGCCCACCTGCTTGCCCTCAAGACCTACGAGGGCGTGCGCATGGTAACGCCCCGCGTGTTTTTGGGCCTACTCAAGGACTGAGGTGCGCTCCGGCCGTCGGGAGAAATAGACCGGGTGCCCGACTGCCCTGGTAAAGGGATGGGATGGGAGGGTGTTATCGCATGTTCCCGGTGTGACCGAGCGAGTAGCGGCCAGGCTGGGGCCAGACGGTGAGGCCGTGCGGCTCCTTGCCCACCGGGATGGTCTTGACCTGGCCTGTCGTGGTGTCGATGGCGTAGACGACGTCGTCGTAACGGCCAGAGAGCCACAGCACCTTGCCGTCGGCGCTCAGGTTGCCCATGTCGGGGCTGCCGCCGCCGGGAATGGGCCACGTGGCGA
>JBOHOI010000141.1:0-7145 GCA_050731155.1 Nitrospiraceae bacterium
ATCGGTTCGCAAGTCAAGGTCGAGGGCCCGTTCGGCAACCTGGTTCTTCATAACAATCAGGCCAGGGCCGCGGTGTTTCTGGCTGGAGGGATCGGCATCACACCGTTCCGCAGTATCCTGCTGCGAGCTGCAAGAGAGCAATTGTCTCACCTTCTGTTTCTCTTCTATTCGAATCGCCGGCCGCAAGACGCCCCGTTTCTGCAGGAACTGGAGGCCTTGCAACGACAAAACCCGAGCTACACATTTGTCCCCACCATGACGGACATGAGTCGATCGGATCGTTCATGGCAGGGAGAAACGGCGCGCATCAATCAAGCCATGCTTGCCAAATATCTCAAAAGCGCGGCATCGCCGATCTACTACATGGCCGGGCCACCAGGGATGGTGAGGGCCATGCGTACCTTGCTTAACGGCATGGGAGTCGATGATGACGATATCCGGACGGAAGAGTTTGCCGGCTATTGAGTGCACGTATTCGATACATCGCTCCCTTCGACGTGGTGGTGCAGGACGGAGTCAGCCTGACTACATCACGTCGAGCGCAGTGAAACGTCATCGTCATGAGAGTGAACTGTTGAAGAAGGAGGCTATGAGAATGCTTTCTAATCTCGCCTATCAGCCGAAGCAATACAATTTGAACGGACTCAACGGCATCTCAGATCAGACACTGGAGCTGCATTTTAAGCTCTATCAAGGATACGTGGAAGAGACCAATCGCCTCAACGATCGTATCGGTGAGTTGGTGAAGGATAGTCATGTGGATCACAGCCAGATGCCGATTTTTTCGGAACTCACTCGCCGTTTAGGGTTCGAGTACAACGGGATGGTCTTGCACGAATATTATTTTGACAGCCTGAAGAGACATGGGATGGGTGATCCTGATTGTTCTTCATCATTCACTAAGGCCGTGGAAGCCAGCTTCGGTAGCTATGCCGTGTGGAAAACAGACTTCACCAGTACCGCTAAAATGCGAGGCGTCGGTTGGGCCATCTGCTACCAGAATCCGATGAATGGCCGTCTGTCCAATCACTGGGTTAGCTTGCACGAGATCGGAACCGTGGCCGGCTTCGTTCCGTTGCTTGTCCTGGATGTGTGGGAGCATGCATTTCTCCTTGATTACAAGCCATCGGAACGAGGGAAATACATTGAGGCCTTTTTCTCGAACATCAACTGGGATGTCGTGGAGAAGCGTCTGAGGGGCAGTACGAAATATCATTCGCAACGAGTAAAGGAAGAGGTATATGCCTCATGGGGAGAGTTCTATGGTTAAGGTTGGGATTGAGAGCCGGGAGGATACGACGGATCACGTTCAAGTAGATTCTCGGTCGTTGATGCGAATTTCGAACACGCTTTCTTATTGACCAGTGTCAGCTACCGTGAGGATGTCAAATTCAAAAGCTCTTCGCGGAGGACATTGATGGGCATGACACCGCCGTATTTAGATCCCACTTGCCAAGAGGCTCTATACGAGGTTGACGGGGGAGCTTACAATGCGTCCTCTGGGCTGTCCGAGCTGAATCCATGTCTTTCCGATGCGTGTGATAATGGTGGAGTGGCGGCACGAGTTGCATCCGATGATCGTTCCCGAGTAGCGAACCACTTCTACGCATGTAGTCGATCAAGGAGAAGGATATGTTGGAACTCTACCAGTTTGAAGAGTGTGAGTACAGCGCACAGGTTCGTCTGAAGATGTCGGAATGGGAGATTGATTATACCTTACGAAACGTGTCACGGGACAAATCAAAACGGCCGCTCCTAAAGAGGATTTCCGGTCGGAGCGAAACCCCAACGTTGGTTGATTCGACTCGGGACGTGATCCTAATCGGAGATGAACGCAAGATCATTCGCTACGTCGGAAAATATTACAGAAAGCGGGACGCGAAACGAGCAAGATAGGAGGCGTCGAGCGACTCGGCAGAGGTGCGGAAATGATACAGATTAAGCGCATCTACCGCGAGCCTTGCAAGCAAGATGGTGTCCGGATCCTGGTCGATCGTGTCTGGCCCCGCGGCTTTAGCAAGGAACGGGCGAGCATTGATGAAACGGGCGAGCATTCATGAATGGAGAAAAGGGTTGGCACCGAACACCACACTCCGCAAATGGTTCGGCCACGATCCTGCCAAGTGGGCAGGGTTTCGTGAGCGTTACCGAAAAGAGCTGACCGCATCCGGCCAGATCGACGCGCTCAGGGAATTGGCCAAACGTTCCCGCCATGAAGCCATCATGCTAATCTACAGTGCAGCCGATGAGCAGCACAACCAGGCGGTGGCTCTTAAAGAATTCTTAGATGCGCTGGGTTAAGCATCTGCTGAAGGAAGTTGAGTGAGGCGTGATATGGCGACGATTGCGATTAACGGATTAGGGCGAATCGGCCGAGCGGCTTTCAGAATGATCCTCGACACGCCTGAGTTGGAGCTGCGAGCCGTCAACGACCTCAACGCTGCTGACGAGCTTGCATATCTGTTGAACTATGACACCGTCTACGGACGCTACGACAAGAAGGTTACACCTGCCTCCGACGGCCTGAGGGTCGAGGGGAAGACGTATCCTATGTTCAAGGAAAAAGATCCTGCACGGCTGCCATGGCGGAAACTGGAGATCGATATCGTACTGGAATGCACGGGTGTGTTTAATCAGCAAGCGGACTTGCAACGTCACCTGGCGGCTGGGGCGAAGACGGTCATCCTCTCGGCACCCGCCAAAAGCCAGGAGATCGCGACCGTGGTCCACCGGGTGAACACGGCGGACGGGCCAACGACAGGCATCATCTCCTGCGCCAGTTGCACGACGAACTGCATTACCCCCGTCGTCGAGGTGATGGGGAGGAGAATCGGGGTGGAGAAGGCCATCATGACCACCGTGCATGCCTATACGGCCACCCAGGCGATTGTCGATCGACCGAATAAGAAACGACGGCGGGGCCGGGCGGCCGCCGCCAATCTGATTCCTTCTTCGACCGGTGCCGCCATTGCGACGACCAAAGCCCTGCCGCAGTATGCGGGCAAGTTCGATGGCCTCGCCGTTCGCGTCCCCGTGACCATCGGCTCCCTCGCGGATATCGTGTTCCTCACGAGCCGACGCACGACGGTTGAAGAAGTCAACACGATCTTTACTGAAGAGGCGAATAGCGACCGATACCGAGGTGTCCTCGGCGTGACCGATGAACCTCTTGTCTCATCGGATATCATTCAGGACTCACGCGCTTCGGTCGTGGATCTGGAGCTGACGCAGGTGGTAGACGGGAACCTGGTCAAAGTGATGAGCTGGTACGATAATGAGTGGGGATATACGTCCCAGATGATCAGGGAAGCCGTCAGAATTGCCAACGCGTCGAAGTCGGCTGTCGCAGGCCACTGACGACGGCGAACGCAGCGTTCGTGTACAAGAGGCAAATCTCGATCCAGCCGGTGTCGCCGTTCCAAAGAGCCTCAACTACGTCAGTCCGGTGCAGTTTGAGGCCGACAACCTGACCCTTTTCTAGGTGTCCACGAGATCCGGGCTAGCTCAGCTACGTATACCTGAAAGGAGGGAGTATGGCTTGGGTCATTCTTATTCTTGCGGGGTTGTTCGAGGTCGGTTGGGCTATCGGGCTCAAATACACAGAAGGTTTCACTCGATTGTGGCCCACTGTCTGGACGGTTCTGGCTATGATCATCAGTCTGTGGCTGCTGGGCTTTGCTATGAAATCACTGCCGGTTGGAACCGCTTATAGCGTGTGGGTCGGCGTTGGCGCAGTTGGCACTGTCATTCTTGGGATCGTGCTGCTTGGCGAGCCCGCAAACGCTGCCCGGCTGATCAGCGTTGTATTCATCATTGCCGGCATCTTCGGTCTCAAACTGGCGACACCAGCCTAACTCTAGGTGGAACGGACGGGCCATAAGCGCTGTGCTATATAAATCGTCGTGGCAGGCCCGCCATTCACCAAGACGTTTGACGACGCCACCGAGTTGGATTATTGAAATGGAAATTACCCACTAAAAACCTTCCGAAAACTGTCCATAAAACAGGTTTTGTAACCTGTCCTAAAACCCTACCAGTGCTTTAGGGGCGACGGGTTTTGCTCCCCTGGACCTCTCCCAATTGGCTCTTTATTTTTGCGAGATAGTCCTCCACCCGCTGCAGGGACCGCCATATCTCACGCACGTCAAGTTCTCGCCCATACCACCACACTCTTCAATTTCGGCCAGCTTCTGGACCGCCGCCGTCTTGCTGCAGCCTTTCACCCGGATCAGACCCTTCTCCGGATCCGTTGTGACCGGGTGCATGATCGCGTGGACCATTTCATACCGGAACAGGTCCTTAGCCTTATTCCCCGGCCGTCCGCTCGTGAGCCTCCCTCTGACCTCTGCAAATGCACCCCAGAGGTCTCGATCCACGTCCGGGTTGAACCTCCGATGCTGTAGCGCCCATCGCAGATCATCCGTCACCCATTCAAACCCTGGCGGCCGTGTCAGCAACACCGGACATGCAAGAAGGAGCCTAAGCACATAGGACAGCAATTCGTGTTGGCCCCGGGCCTTCACGACCGCCCTATAGTCTAGAGCGACTTCCCGTAACTCCTCGGTCGCCGCCTCCGCGGCATCCTGCCCATACATGAGGGAGACAGCCTCCGCGAGTGCGAAGAGATCCCCTTTTGCGGACACGGCTTTCTTTTGCCTTGCCTTCATGACTCTCCCCTTACTGACAAAACCTCACCGGGGTTCCTGTCACTGGCGGCCACGCCACACACGCGTTATATCCTGCCACAGACAGGACGCCAAAGCTCATGACCAACCGAGGATAGCGCATGCCGGGCAAAGTCACAACAGAACGGCTGTCAGCGTCCGCTGGACCGTGCGGGACGCCGAGTTCCTATCTCACAGTCAAGGAGCTCTCCGAATCTCTCCACATCAAACCCGCCACGCTCTATGCCTGGGCCGCGCAAGGGAAGATCCCCTGTGTGAAGATCCACGGCCTGATCCGCTTTCGCCGCGACGAAATCGAGCAGTGGCTGGAGACCCTGCGGAATCAGCGGCCGAATGCCCGAGGGAAACCTGCTACGCGCCACAAAGCTCTCGACATCGACCGGCTGATTGCGAGCGCCAAGCGCAACGACTATACTTCCACGTGGGAGACCAGACCGTGGGAGAAAGGAGGATAATCGTATGGGCCTGTATAAACGAGGCCCGGTCTGGTGGATGCGATTCACCTACAACGGGACGTTGATGCGAAAATCAACGGAAACCCAGGACCGGAAGTTAGCTGAACGGATTTACCACAGTGTATTGGGCAAGATCGCTGAAGGAAAGTGGTTCGATTGCTTACCGGGGGATGACAAGACGTTCCGTGAATTGATGGACCGGTATTTGACGGAATACACGGATAGGAATAAGGCGCTGAGTTCTCAGCGTCGAGACCGTGGTATGGCGGACCGTCTGGTCGGGTTTTTTGGAGACATGACGCTGACAGCGATCGCACCGAGGCTGATCGCTGATTACAAGTCGAAGCGTCGGCGGGATGGCGTTTCCCCGAAGACCATCAATAACGAACTAACCCTGATGAGCCACGCTTACAACCTCTGTGTGAGGGAATGGGAGTGGGTCAGGGACAATCCTGTTAAGCGCGTCTCCAAAGAGAAAGTGCGAAATACCATCGAACGGTGGCTGACACTGGAGGAGGAAGAACGGCTTCTCGCGGTCTCTCCTCTATGGTTGCAGCAACTTATTGTGTTTGCCGTCAGCACCGGGCTGCGCCATAGAGAGATTCTGCATCTCCAATGGCCGCAAGTGGATCTGGCCCGAAAGACTGTGACGATCTTCGAGCAGAAAAACAAGAGCATCGACACGTTACCCTTAAATGCCCGAGCTCTTGAGGTGTTGAAGGACAGAACAAAGGTTCGGCATCTCACCTCCCAGTATGTCTTCTTCACGGCAACAGGGAGGCCGATCCTGGTCAACAATGTTCTTCGAGGATTGTATGCTGCGGTCAAGAAGGCAAACATCGCCCGTCTGCGCTTTCATGACCTGCGGCACACCTTCGCAACTCGCTTAGTACAGGCTGGGGTGGACCTGTACACGGTACAGAAACTTGGCCGGTGGAAAACGCTTTCCATGGTAATGCGATATGCGCACCATCATTCGGAAAGTCTAAGAGCGGGAACGGAGGTTCTTGATCGAGTCACTAAGCGCGAGAGCACAATTCCAGCACAATCATGGCCGGGAGAGGTGGTGGCGTCATGCTAAGCTCATGATCAACCATGGGTTATTAGCAGAAGCGGGCTGTGGGAACCCCGCTTCGAAACCCGTCACTCACCCCATTTCCAATTCGTGAACCTTGCCTCAGCAAGGATTCACTTCACTCCGATCTGATCCTCGCGTCATCGGTTCCCTCGTGCAGGCTCCTGCCGTTGAACAGGTCTAAGGAGAGAAAGGAAGGAGAGCCATGAAGGACGATTTCAGGGTCGGCTTCGTAGGGGTAGGTCGGATGGGCGCCAATATGGCCCGTTGCCTCAAAGACAAAGGCTACGCCGTGACGGCGGTGTCCGACCTCGACTCACAACTGTCTAGGGCGCTCGCGGACGAACTCGGCTGCGAGCCGGCTCCATCGCCCGCCTGGGTCGCTGAACGGTCGAACACCGTCATCACCGTCGTGACGGACGACGAGGCGATGAGGCGAATCTACGCGGAGGACTGGGACGAGAGCCTCTTGCAATACAGCCGAGGGCGGCTCTTCATCAACTGTGCGACGGTGTCGCCGCAGATTCACGTCCAGGTGGAAAGGCTCGCGGAGCAGCACGGCGCGCAGAGCTTGGAAGCCTGCATGGCGAGCAGCATCCCTCAGGCCCGCCAGGGAACGCTGTATCTCATGTGCGGCGGGACGAAGGCAGCGTTTGACCGAGCCAGGCCGCTCCTCGAGTCGTTGAGCGCAAGCCTGCGGTACATCGGCAAGGCGGGGGAAGCGGCGAAGGTGAAAGCCCTCGTGAACATGGTCATGAACATCAATACGGCGGCGCTTGCCGAGGGATTGGGACTCAGCGAGGCCCTGGGGCTGGACCTGACGATGTTGCGCGAGGTCTTCGCGCAGACGGGAGCGGCCTCCCGGGTGCTCGAGACGGATGGCGAAGACATGCAGAACCGCGCCCATGACCGTTACTTCTCGGCCGCGCA
>JBOHOI010000142.1:0-7145 GCA_050731155.1 Nitrospiraceae bacterium
GCACAGGGGCAGTGACGCTGGTGGGTGGTAACCCGAACCGGATCAGTGGGGGCGGTGGCGGCGGGGTAACAGGGGGTGGAAAAAAGAAGCCGGGCACCGTTCTGCCATCCCCCACCTCTGAGAGTGGACTTGGAGACATCATCCTTCGTGGCCGGTACTATTTGCTCGATGAGCGCGGACCGTTTCCAACTATTGCCATCACTGGGCGCATCAAATTCCCGACGGCCGACGAGGATCGTGGCTTGGGCACCGGCGAGTTTGACAAAGGGTTCGGCATGGAACTGACCAAGAAGCTGGTCGGCAACTGGGTCGGCTTTCTGGACTGGGGGTATACCTTTATCGGAGACCCGCCGGGGCTCGACCTGAGGAATCAGTGGAACTATGATTTTGGTGTTGGCTATTACTTCACCAAAGATCTGCTGGGCAGTTTCTACTATGAGGAGTGGCGGGCTCTGGTGCAAGGGCTGTCCAACCCACGGGACCTTCTGTTCGCGATGAACTATAAAGCGACGTCCGTCTTGCGGGTTAATGCCTCCTTTCAGGTCGGCCTCTCCGATGGAGCGCCGGATTATGGCCTGACCGGTGGCGTCAGCTTTCGGTTTTAACCTTCCTGCCATCATCGAATCCAGCTGTTCTCCGTGTTTTGCCAGACGGTTCTCCTTCTGGGCCATACGAAGCTCCAGCCGCTTTCCTCAAAGTCTCTGTGGATGAGAGCCTGGGGACTTGCTGGAGACGCAGTTGAACCATGAGATCGGCACCGAAGCCGAAGGGTGGGAACTGGTGAAACGGATGGTAAAGGGTTCGTGAATGTATACTTCCGGCCCGGCGCATTGTAGTGGTCTCGTACCCCAGTGCAAGGCAGAGTCTGGGCTGAGTGAGGGAACCGGACGCTGCCACCGTCTAGTCCACCAAAGGTCCAGCGGGATTCCTTCCCATCAACAGGCCAGCGGGACTCCTTAGACGCTCCATGAGAACCTGAAGGAATGAGTGGTCCGTTGGCTCTTGCTTTAACCACATGCCTTCAAAGCCGATGCGACCTTTATTCATGAAAATGACCCAATCAGTGACATCACCTACTTCTGGGAAAAGTGACTTCGGAAACGTGCTAAATTTGTTCAAGATCTTCGCTTCCATGTGGACTGGCTCACTGCCGTCAGCCTCAGGATAGTACCGGTAACCAAACCATGTATCTAGACCTTCCAAATGCCAAAATGGTCCGAAATAATGAGTTCCGTAGACTCCGCGCATTGAAACCAGGGCACCTTCGATGTAGCCCCTTGCTTGGTCAAGGTACCAAAACATGGTCTCGTGGTTTGGGAGGAACACGATTCTAAGGTGGTTACCGTCAATTCCGTAAACTCTATCTGTTGAGTAGGTAGTTGCCTCGAGTGGCGGCCTCCAGACTGTCTTGGGTAGTGGACTCCAGACTGTCCCCACGAAGCCCTTGAGACTGTCAACGAGAAAAAGAGTGAGCCACCCTACAACAACTAGTCCAGAAAGTGAGCGTACAATCTGCCTCAGCATAGGTTACCCTCCTCCTCCTTGAAAGTCCCCTTTGTTGAAGGTTGCTATTTATCCCGGCGGGTGTTCAGCAGGGATACGACGAAGCGGATTAGATCAGGATGCTCCAGGAGCGCGTCATGTCCGACCTTCGCTGTAAACAGGAAGTTCCCAGGTGTGGTTTCCTTCACAGGTATGCCCCAGGGAACTTTGACGCGGACTCCACCCGATCCGTCAAGGATCGCACTGTCCTCGGGCTTGATCCAAGCGTCAGGCTCGATCCGAACGGTGAAATACACAATGTTGCGAAGCCGGTCTGGAGGTATTGACAGGATCTCTGTCCGGTCGATGCCAAGGCCGAACGGCGTCTTGTCGAGACGTGACTAAGGAGTTCCAAGCCTTCCTGGCCGCCGAAAGCTTAAAGACGACCGGTGAACAGGAGCTACGTCTTGTCCCGAAGAGGGCTTGCTGAAGGTAGGAATCAACTGACAGAACCACGTAGCTGGTGCTCATAGTCATGACCAGGAACACCAAGACGTGCAGGGGCGAGCCTAAATGCCAATAGACGGGGAGAAAGACCCAGTGAATCAAGAAGGCTGGAAACGAAAGCTCACTGAGGATTTCCAGGATCTTGCTGATGGGGGCCGGAGCTGTCCATCTGAGTGCCGACCAGGGCTGGGCCTCTTGAGCGAGATAGATCCCGAAGCCAAATTCAAAAACCCTGCAGAGCGGGAACCACTCCCGCGGACGATATGGTACATAGTCATCCACGATGAGCCGAGAAACAACGCTGATGAGGAGCAAGGCTATCAGGGCGACCCGTGGGGCCCGATTCATCAAGCTGGAGAGCCAGGGGTAGAGTATATAGAGCGAGAGAATCAGACCGATGAACCACCCCCACGGGAGGAGGCTGCAACCCCAGAGACCAGCGAAGGCACAGAACCCCGTAATGGTGAGAGTGCCTTCCATCCAATCCTTTGGGAAGTTGTCCCAATGGAACACGAGCCCCATGGCAATCGAGAGCGTCAGGGCCATCCAATAAACTGGATAGATCCGCTGGAGCCGGCGGGAAGAAAAGGCCATCACCCCTTGGTTGCGATCATTCAACCGGAGCACCATGCCGCTGATCACAAGAAAGAGCGTGATGCCTAGCTTGCCCAGGCCAATATCATAAAAGCCTGTGACGTGCGTCTGGCCCCACGATAGGTGCAACGACTGGGCCGAGTGCCCGGCCAAAATCAGTGAGAACGCCAGGATCCTCAGCAGATCTACAAGGCTTGATCTCTTGCTTTCGGTCTCATTCATCAGCCCACTCTCTCTGTAGTCTAGGGAGGGTCAATGATTGCCTTAAGATTGATGCCGAAGGGGTGACATGCGTACCAACGAATCGGTCTCTCCAGATACCTATCCTGCTGTTCGCAATAATGTAGCGAGACTCCATCTATGGTAGAGCTCAGCCATGTTCTTCAGACTAAGGGCCACGTCCGGATGGTCTGGTCCTAACGTCTTCTTTTGGATGGCCAAGGAGTGCAGGTAGAGCTGCTCTGCTTCAGCATAGTTGCACTGAACGGCATGCAACTTCGCCAAGTTGCTAAGGGTGGTGGCGACTCTCGGATGATCATTTCCCAAGGTTTGTTTCAAAATCGCCAGAGAGCGCTTACACAGTAACTCAGCCTTCGCGTACTTACCCTGAAGATGGTACGCTTCCGCCAGATCACTGAGAGTGAGAGCGACCTCGAAGTGCTCTGGCCCCAAGGTTTGTTCTTGGATTTCCAGGGTGAGTTGGCATAGCGGCTCCATTTCGGCGTACTTGCCCTGGGCTCGGTGCCGCTCGATCAAATTGTGAAGACTCATGGTCCTCATAGCCGGGGGAATTGTGTTAGGAGTGTGAAGAGTTTTGTTCTGTATCGAGAACGAGTTGGATTCCATCATGACCTCCTTCGTCACTGTTCTCTTGGTGTTGCCCCAGCACCGATCGCCATTTGCCATCACGCCGATGCCACCAACTCGATGGGCTTACTGGTCATGGCAGGCACGACCAGATTTACTGAGAGTGTCGCTGGTTCATGCTGGAGTCCACAGTGGACGACCTGCATGACGATCCCTGTGCGTGTGGTGGTGCTGGTCTTTTCCAAAATGTGCTTGCAATGCTCCTTGACGGTCTGTTCTGCCACTCCCATTTCGTTGGCGATTTCCTTGTTGGTCCAGCCCTTCAAGAGATGTTGGACGACGGTTGTTTCGCGAGTTGTCAGGTGAAACTTCTCCTGCGCCTGGACGATGACATTGTCCTGCCATGCGCCGATCCCGATCTCGTTCATCACGATGAGGATTCGTTTTTCCGAGTTGCTCAGGTCAATCAAACCCATGCCGCACAGGAGCACGGAGCGATGGAGGGTGTTCACGGTGCGCCTGATTTGAAACTGCTCCCAGCCCTTCGGATCAGTTCGAACCTGGAAAGTCTTTCTAATTTGGTCGGCCAGACAGGCTACGGCTGGCGGGAGCACCCCGTTGGCCCTTTTCCCGTTCTGGCATCGAATGATTTGCTCGCACAGTTCCCATGCCCGCCGATCCCTGTAGAGCAATTGCAGGGAAGCAGTGAGCAGCATGATGCCGGGCCCAGCGTGCGGGGCCGCCATGCTTTCCCTGTGGTCGAACGAAACATCATCCACCTCTTCCATGGGGACCTCCCTTGTCTTTCCTAGGCTGTGGTGACTTGGTTAATAAGCTAGAAGGACGGAAGGCGCTATCGGGTAAAACCTATAATCGAGGGGGGAAAAATCCCTGAGTATGGGAAGAGTTCTGGAACGGATTCTAAGGTTGGACAAGGCCCCGACGGATGGCATAACGGACCAGGCTGGCCGTCTGATGGATGTCCAGTTTCTCCATGATCCTGGTTCTGTGTGACTCCGCCGTCTTCACGCTGATCCCCAGGACGACGGCGACCTCCTTGGTGGTCTTGCCCTCGGCAATGAGTTGCAGAACCTCCCGCTCTCTGAGGCTGAGTGGCTCTGGCGGGAGGTCAGTTTTGGCCAAATACGCCTGAACGACTGCCTCAGAGACTCCGGGAGTCAAGTAAAGTTTCCCCAGCGAGACCTCCTGGATGGCTTGGACGAGCTCCTCCGCCGCCTTGGTCTTCAAGACGTACCCCTTAATCCCGCCGCGCAGAGCTTCTAACACGTAGTGGTCCTCAGTGTGCATGGTCAGCAGGACGATTTTCGTTTTGGGAGAGGCCTGCAGGATGGCTCGTCCCGCATCAATGCCATTCAACAGGGGCATGGTGAGATCGAGCATGGCGATGTCGGGGCGGAGCTCCTGGGCCAGCCGGACCGCCTCACGACCATCGGAAGCTTCTCCAACCACGGTAAAGCCTTCCCGCTCTAACAGGACCTTCAGGCCTTGGCGGACGATGAGATGATCGTCGGCCAGCAGAATGTGCAACGACATCTTACGCCCCAGGTGGGTTCATGTGAGGAATCGTGATCACCAGTTCGGTCCCTTGGCCGAAGTTGGACACGATCGAAAGCGAGCCGCCTAAGCTGTTCAGACGTTCCCGAATGCCGATCAAGCCGAGGCCTCGTCTGCCGGTCCGGGCCAAGACGGCCGGCACGTCAAAGCCGACGCCATTATCCCTGATGGAGCACCGCAGAGTCTGGGGCTCTTGATGGACGGTGACATTCACCTGAGACGCCTTGGCGTGTCTCGTCACGTTGGTGAACGCTTCCTGCACGATCCGGTACAGAGAGGTCTCCAGCAGAGGGGAGAGCGATGGTGTAGACTCGCCTTCCACCGTGATGAGGAGTCCGGTCCTGGCGGCAACGCCCTCGGCCAGGAATTTGAGGGCAGGGATGAGTCCCAAATCGTCAAGGATCGTGGGGCGGAGTTCGTGTGAGAGTCGCCTCAACTGCCCCTCGATTTGGTCGAGCAGCCCTTTCACTTTTTGGAGGTGCTGCCTAGCGGGCGGCAGGTTCCCGGCCACCTCTTCCAAAGCGAGATGGACCGAGGCGAGAAGCTGTCCTGCCTCATCATGGAGCGCATGGGCGATTCGATTGGATTCGTCCTCCAGTGTCTGATTCAGGCGACGGAGCGTGGCGTTGGTTTCTCGGAACGCACGGTGGGTCATTTCAAACGGCGACAGGCTCTCCACAAAAAAACTCGACCCTGCCCGGAGCATCCGCGTCCTCTCTTCCGGCGTCGAGGCCCGAGACAAAACTGCTGCCAGTGCCTTGTGATACATCGCTGCCATGTCCAGCACACCCAGCCCTTCGGCCAGCGCTCTGCGCCCCAGCTCATACGCCTGGTGCAAGGCGGATTCTCCCATCCCTCGGATGGAGTCCAGCAGCGCGGCCGTATATTGGTCCTCCAGCTTATCCATGGTCTCCGGCATGGTGAACCTATTTCAGATAGCGCGCCACGAGCACGAGAGCGTCGTCCGAGCCCTTGCTGTACTCGGCAAGGATTCGGTTGGCCATCCGCTGCGGCGGATCGCCTGTGGACAGGCCCTTGGCAAAGCCGCTGCGGATACCGTCGGTGACGAAAATCAACGTGTCACCCTGCATCATGGGCATGATGGATGCGCTCAGCGAGGGGAGTTGGCTGCCGACCACGCCGCTGCGCAGTAGCAGATACTCGTGTCGCGAGTGTGGAGAGCCTTCCGCACGGAGGACCAAGCCTTCCACGTTTCCGATCCCCATCCATGTCAAGGTCCCATCCAGCTCGTTGAACGACGCCAGGCTCATGACCACGCCACGGGTTTCACGCAAGTCATCGTGACAGCGTTTGTACAGCGCGATAGCGGATTCATGTGCATGTTTGCTCAGGGTGGTGACCGCGAGATCGGCGGCCGCAGCCGCCCGCTCGCCGTGCCCCAACCCGTCCACCACTGCCACGAGCACACCGTTGGTGTAAGGCTGCACCAGGTGCCGGTCGCCCGATTGGGATTGCCCCGGCATCGTCAAGCTCGCGACTCCCCATTCGATTAACTGGGCATTCATCGCTTCCACTTCTTGATGGTGACGGTCGTTCCAGAGTTCGCATCTGAGACGAGGTGAAACTCGTCCACAAGGCGTTTCACCCCGGGCAAGCCTAGGCCCAAACCGCCAGACGTGGAGAAGCCATCCTGCATGGCCTGCGAGATGTCGGCAATACCCGGTCCCTTGTCTCGAGCCACCACAACAATGCCCACCTTGTCGCCGACGTGCGAGTTCTTGATGACGATTTCGCCGTGCTTGGCGTAGGTGACGATGTTGCGCGCCAGCTCCGAAATGGCGGTCGCGATGATGGTCAAGTCCGTCTGGGTAAAACCGAGGAGGCTAGCGACCTCACGCCCACGCTGTCGTGCGGCGACGACATCGCTGTCCGAATTGATTGGGAGCACCGATTCTTTAACCACACACGGCCCATTTCACGTTGATAAGCGTTTGGTCTTCTTCTCCAAGAACGTGAGCCCTTCTTCCAAATCCAGGGCAGTGTCCACTCCCTCCAGCGTCAACCCGAGCTGAACCATCGCAAACGCAACTTCAGGCTGGATCCCTACGATCACGGTTTCCGCTCCACGTAACCTGGTCATATGTGCCAGGTCGCGCAGGGTGCGCGAGGCAAACGAGTCCATCACGTCTAGAACCGTGACATCCACGATGACCCCCCGA
>JBOHOI010000143.1:0-7142 GCA_050731155.1 Nitrospiraceae bacterium
CTCTTCGTTCAGCCCTTGCAACATGCCACGTACCTTGGCGAGCGCTCGCGCTCGATGGCTGATCCGGTTTTTCTCATCCGGGGTGAGCTGTGCCAAGGTCTTGCCCGCTTCAGGGACAAAAAAAACGGAATCATACCCAAACCCCTCTGTCCCAGCCGGCTTTTCGGCAATCAAGCCTTCCAGCACCCCTTCTACGACCTCTACCTTTGCAGTAGGTCTGGCAATCGCCGCCACCGTGATGAACCGCGCGCCACGGCGTTCCCATGGAACCCCCTTCAGCTCACGGAGCAACTTGCGCCAGTTGTCTGCGTAGGTTGCGTTAGGCCCCGCATATCGAGCAGCATACACGCCCGGGCGTCCGTCCAGTGCTTCCACCTCTAACCCTGTGTCATCGGCAACCACCGTGAGGCCTGTGTACTGCATGATCGCTTGAGCCTTCTTGACCGCGTTGGCTTCGCAAGTCTGTCCATCCTCTACCACCTCTGGCGCATCTGGAAACTCAGCTAGGGTCCGAATTCTGATCCCTAAATCACTCAGCAATGCAACGAGCTCTGCACCCTTGTGGGGATTCCGCGTCGCCAACACCAGTTCTGTTATCAGATTAAGTGCTCCTTATTTGGCACTCTCTTACCGGCTGTAGCTGGGCTGCTCCTTACTGCGCGCGTCATCGACCCGTTGCTTTGGCCCATTGCAGCAGAAAGAGCAATGGGCGCCCCGAGCAACGGGTACCCCGGCACATCTTATGTGTACGGTGCGCGAGCACACCGGACGGTCTGGCCTCCATACTGTTCCTCACTCACTCAAGGCTCCCGATCAATTCCCTTTGTAGTGCCACCAGATCCTGGATCGCCTTCCAACCGAGCGCCACAAATTCGTCAAGGTCCTTTTTCTCGAAGGGAGCTCGCTCCGCAGTGCCCTGAACTTCCACATACCGCCCACGCCCTGTCATGACCAGATTCAAATCGACATCAGCCAGCGCATCCTCTTCATAAGCCAAGTCCACCATAATCTGACCACCCACCTTCCCAATGCTGATGGCCGCCAGATAGTCCGTGATAGGGCGCCTTTTGATCAGCTTTTTTCGCTTGAGGACTGCAAAGGCATCGGCCAACGCAATAAACGCGCCGGTGATCGAAGCGGTCCTAGTTCCCCCGTCGGCTTGGATCACGTCGCAATCAATCCACACCGTCCGCTCGCCCATCTCCGCCATGTCAGTCACCGCGCGCAAGGACCGTCCGACCAATCTCTGAATTTCAAGAGTCCGGCCTCCTTGCCTCCCCTTGACCGCTTCCCGCTGAGTGCGGTCCTGTGTGGCACGGGGAAGCATGGCATACTCCGCAGTCACCCATCCGCGCCCTTTGTCCTTGAGAAAGGGGGGAACTTTCTCCTCGACCGATGCCGTGCAAATGACTTTGGTCCCACCCATCTCAATCAGCACGGACCCTTCAGCATATTTGATGAAATCCCGACTGATTTTTACCGGTCGGATCTGATCCTCCCGGCGCCCATCCTGGCGCAACAGGCTCGTACCGTGATTCATCAAAATCTTCTCTCCAATCAAGCGGATCGGATTATAAGGTAGCGAGGATCAAAGATCAAATGAAGGACGGATGCGACGAGTGGCGTGTCCTCATTGCTCCGATCTCTGTGAACGCTTCAGGCGCCGACGTAGGAGGCGCACCCGCATGTACAAAATCGCGACGATCAAAGCGCCGATAGTGTACACAAACAGTTCTTCATGTGGGAAGAAATAGGGCATGCAGCAGAGTACCGTTTTGGCATTCAAATCGCAACAGAGGGTCAATCTACCTTTGGACAGAGCACCTTAGAGGATCAGGTGTATCGCCTGTTTCTTGAAGCTTTCAGCGAGGGAGCTTGGCATGGAAGGTGCATCGAAAGTGAGCCCTTTTAATAGGGTTACCTGTCTCAAACCGGCTACAACCAACATGATCCCCAGATCCCAAGACAGGTCTCTCACTCTCCAACAAGACTAATAGCTTAGAAGATGGCCATCCTTCTGCAAACCGACAGTCAGACCTCGTCCGTGGAACCAATAGACCTTCTGATCGTGGACGATGAGGCGCCCGTCCGGCGCTTGCTGGGCCGCCTGTTTGAGCACCAAGGATATGCCTGCACTTTGGCTGCCGATGCACGCGACGCTCGGTTGCAGTTACAAGACAAGGAATTTGCCTTGATCCTCTGTGACGTGAACATGCCGGACGAATCAGGGCTGGATCTGGTGAGATATGTTCTGGCTCAATACCCCAACACTGCGGTGGTTATGGTAACCGGACTCGACGATCCACACATTGCCCACGCCGCGTTGGAGATCGGTGCCTATGGCTACATTCTCAAGCCGTTCCAATCCAATGAGGTCTTGATCGACGTGGCCAATGCGCTACGCCGTCGTCGACTGGAGATTGAGAACCGGGCCTACCGGGAGAACCTTGAACAGACGATCCGCACACGCACGGCGGCCCTGCAACAAGCCTTCGAATGGTTGGAGCGCACGGAAAAGGAACTCCGACTGTCCCGCGAGGAAACCATCCAGCGGCTTGCCATTGCGGCTGAGTTCCGGGACAACTCAACTGCCCGGCATATCCAGCGGATGAGCCATTACTGCGGCTTGCTTGCCCGGCGGTATGGGTTAGACCCAGAGCACTGCGAGCTGATCCGCACCGCCAGCCCGATGCACGACATCGGCAAAATCGGAACGCCGGACCACGTGTTGCTCAAGCCGGGCAGCTTTACACCAGATGAATTCAAGGTGATTTGCCAACACGCCGAGATCGGGTACCATATCCTGAACGGCTCTGAGGCGGAATTGCTCAAAACGGCCGCCATCATTGCCTGGACTCACCATGAGCGGTACGACGGCAGCGGCTATCCCCGGGGCCTCGTAAGTGAAGCCATTCCGCTGGAGGGACGGATCGCATCCATTGCCGACGCCTTTGACGCCCTGACGAGCAAGCGGGTGTATAAACCGGCCTTCTCATTGGACCATGCTGTGGACATTATGCGTAAGCACCGAGCAACTCACTTCGACCCGGCTCTTCTCGATGTCTTCTTCGATTCAATGGACGACGTGCTGATGATTCGGAATCAGTACACCGACAGTTTCTCCTGATCAAACAGTACAGGACAGTTCTCTTCGTGATTGACAACGCGGCGGACTGCCGCTATACTGACGTCCATTCATGCCGGTGAGTCCTCAGGGTTTTCCTGCCAGGTACTAAATCCGGTTCATTACCGATCCAACGTTCAATCACTCTCGCTAGACAACAGGGAGGAATGTGCCATGGCAACACCTATGACTGCTCGTAACTGGATTGGGTATCTCTGCGAATCGCTTGTTTCATCCGACGCCATGCCCACATGGGAAGCAGCCGCCTATCTCACGGACAATCTGTTTGGGGAGGCGCCGAATCTCCGACTGCACGAGACAAAAGCCCCGTACGAAGCGACTTCGCAGTTTCTCCAGCGGGTGTACAGCCCCATTGTGGAAGCCGCAGGGCGGAAGGTTGATCTGCCCGCTCTCTCGATGATCCACATCTTCACCGATATCAGCCTGACCGGCAACTCGGCAGTGCTGGTCGTCTATTTCCCTGGCGAAAACCGGCCGCATCAATTGCTCCTGTTGGACGCCGCGCAGGCCTGGAACCTCGTGTTCACCGATGCAGACGCTTTCAATGCTTGGGCTGAAGAGCGTTACCGCTGGATCAAGGAGGCGCTCGAGGTCGCGCTGGCCTGGACGCGGCAGGCAGAGCAGCTTGCCATTACGGCATAGGACTATGGCAGTCACGAGTCATGGGGACTGAGGACTGAGTGGGTCATAATTGAGATTCGGGCCCAGCCACCGCTCCACGGTCCGCAGGTCCATCTGTTTGCGCAGATGATAATCAATGACCTGATCGCGGCTGAGCTTGCCGACCGCAAAATATTTCGCGGCAGGATGTGCAAAATAGAGCCCACTCACCGAGCTGGCCGGATACATGGCAAAATTCTCGGTGAGGCGGATGCCCGCATGTTTCTCCACCTGCAAGAGATCAAACAGCGCTCGTTTTTCACTATGGTCCGGGCAGGCCGGATAGCCCGGCGCCGGGCGGATGCCTCGATACCGCTCCCTGATTAGATCGTCGTAGTCGAGCTGTTCCTCTGCCCCATATCCCCAGTCAACCCGAGCTTGCTTGTGCAAGAGTTCCGCGAACCCTTCGGCCAGCCGATCCGCCAGGGCTTTGGCCATGATCGAGTTGTAGTCATCATGCTCCTTTTCAAATCTGGCGCACAGGGCCTCGAGGCCGATGCCGGCCGTCACGGCGAAGGCGCCGAGATAATCAGCCTGGCCGGTTGACTTGGGAGCGATAAAATCAGCGAGCGCCTGGTTGAACTGTCCATCAGGTTTCGGCATTTGCTGGCGAAGCGTATGGAAAGTCGCGAGCACTGCCGATCGCGAATCATCCGTGTAGAGTTCAATGTCGTCGCCGACGCTGTTAGCCGGAAAAAATCCGTAGACCGCCCGCGCGGTCAGCAGCGCGCGCGCGACGATCTCCTTCAGCAAGTGTTGAGCATCGTCGAACAGTTCCTTGGCTTTGGGATCATTCAGAATGTGGGGATACCGCCCCCGCAGCTCCCATGTATGGAAAAACGGTGACCAATCAATAAAGGGCACGATCCCATCGAGTGGGAACCCATCCAACACTCTGACGCCGACGAACGCCGGTGTCGGGATCTCCGTCGTCTGCCAATCGATGGAGGTTTTTCGCTCGCGCGCCTGCGCCAAGGTCAGCAGCGGTTTCGGGCCGCGATCCTGGTGGGCCTGGCGTACCCGTTCTTGGTCGAGCCGATTGCCCTCGGCAAACGCGGCCTTCTGCGGAGGATTCATGAGACTGCCCACCACCCCCACCGCCCGAGACGCATCAAGCACGTGGACGACCGGCTGGTCGTAGGCCGGAGCGATCTTCACGGCCGTATGGGCCTTGCTGGTCGTGGCGCCTCCGATCAGCAGCGGGACCTGGAATGCCTCTCGAGTCATCTCGCGAGCTACGTGCGCCATTTCATCCAGCGACGGGGTAATCAGGCCGCTGAGACCGATCAGATCCACTTGTCGTTCCCGGGCAGTCTTCAGGATAGTGTCGCAGGGGACCATGACGCCGAGATCAATGACCTCGTAATTGTTGCACCCGAGGACAACCCCGACGATGTTCTTGCCGATGTCGTGCACATCGCCTTTAACCGTCGCCAGAAGAACCTTCCCCTGCGCCTTTCTGCCGCCAGACGCTTCCTTTTCGGCCTCCATAAATGGCAAGAGGTAAGCCACTGCCTTCTTCATGACCCGAGCGCTTTTGACCACCTGCGGCAAAAACATCTTCCCTGAGCCGAAGAGATCCCCGACAATGTTCATGGCCGCCATCAGCGGCCCTTCGATGACCTGAAGCGGTTTGCTGTATTGCTGCCGGGCCTCTTCCACGTCTTCCTCGATATACTCGACAATGCCCTTGACCAGCGCGTGCGAGAGCCGTTCCTCGACGGTTCCTCGTCTCCAGGCATGCTCCTGGACACCAGTCTTGTCTTTCTGTTTGACCGTCTCGGCAAACGAGACCAGCCGCTCAGTGGCGTCCGGCCGTCGGTTCAGCAACACGTCTTCCACCAGCTCCAGGAGATCTTTCGGAATCTCCTCATAGACCGCCAACTGCCCGGCGTTGACGATCCCCATGTCCAGACCAGCCTTGATGGCATGGTACAGAAAGGCCGAGTGCATCGCCTCGCGCACAACGTGGTTGCCGCGGAATGAAAATGAAATGTTGCTGATCCCTCCGCTGACCTTGCAGCGCGGCAGGTGGGCTTTGATCCACCGAGTCGCCTCAATGAAATTGACCGCGTAGTTGTTGTGTTCCTCAATACCGGTGGCGACCGTCAGGATATTGGGATCGAAAATGATGTCTGGCGGAGGAAGACCGATGTCCTCGGTCAAGATCCGGTACGCGCGGGTACAAATCTCGATCTTGCGATCGAAGGTGTCCGCCTGACCCTTTTCATCAAAGGCCATGACTACCGCCGCAGCCCCGTAGCGTTTGATCAGCCTGGCATACTGTTTAAACGCCTCCTCCCCTTCCTTCAGGCTGATGGAATTGACGACCGGTTTGCCTTGCACGCATTGCAGTCCCGCTTCGATCACCGACCACTTGGAGCTATCAATCATGAGCGGCACACGGGCGATGTCCGGTTCCGAGGCGACCAGCTTCAGAAACGTCGCCATCGCCTCGCGTGAATCAAGCAGGCCCTCGTCCATGTTCACATCAATGAGCTGGGCTCCACCTTGAACTTGCTGGCGCGCAACGGACAGGGCCGCCTCATAATCGCCGTTCAAGATCAGATTGGCGAACGCGGGTGAACCGGTCACATTGGTGCGCTCCCCGATGTTGACGAAATTGGTCTCGGGGCGAATCGTCAAGGGTTCCAGACCACTCAAGCGGGTAAAGGGTTCTGGAGAGACGACCCGGCGTGGAGGCAATCCATGCACCGCATCCGCAATGGCCCTGATGTGGGCCGGAGTGGTCCCGCAGCACCCGCCGACAATATTGAGCCAGCCGTTCGCGACGAACTCCCGGAGATCCGTCGCCATGATCTCCGGTGTTTCATCAAAGCCGCCGAAGGCATTCGGCAATCCGGCGTTGGGATAACAGCTGATCGGCACCGGAGCGATCTGCGAAAGCTCCTCGATGTAAGAACGCATCTGCTTGGCACCCAAGGCGCAGTTAATCCCCACGCTTACCAGCGGCATGTGCGAAATGGAGTTCCAGAACGCTTCCACGGTCTGCCCGGAGAGGGTCCGCCCGCTTCGGTCCGTGATGGTCACCGAGACCATGACGGGCACATGCTGACTCTGTGTTTCAAAGTACTGGTCAATGGCAAAGAGGGCCGCTTTGAGATTGAGCGTGTCAAAGACCGTTTCCGCCAAGAGTAGGTCCACTCCACCATCCATCAACCCACGCACCTGTTCGGTGTAGGCAACTACCAGTTGATCAAACGTGACGGATCGAAACGCGGGATTGTTGACATCCGGCGACATCGACGCTGTGCGATTGGTTGGCCCAACGGCCCCAGCCACGAATCGTGGACGGTCCGGATGCTTCGCCGTCACC
>JBOHOI010000144.1:0-7135 GCA_050731155.1 Nitrospiraceae bacterium
CGAAGTGTCAGTTGCGTTTCAGATTCCGGTTTCGCGCCCAGCCGACCAGGATTGAGAATAAGGCGCTTCGTCATGATTCGTGGCGAGGGCCAGGAGGTCTCCGCCACCCAGCGGCCGGGGCGCTCGTCATAGAATGACCTTGGCGGGACACTCTCCTGCATCCACACTCGATACATCGGCTCGTCCAGGATCCCCGTGTGAATTTCTTTGAGCCACTGGTCCCACCAACGGAGGGCCTCCTGAAGGAATCCGATCGCCGGACCCGGCAGGCCGTCGTGCGGATACACGTGCGCCCAGGGTCCGACCAGGCCTTTGCGCGGAGAAGAGAGGCCCGCGAGCAGACGAGGAATCGCGCTTGAATAGGCATCCGCCCAGCCCCCGATGGCATAGACCGGGCATTGGATCTGGTTGAAATCCTCACAGACCGAACCATGCTTCCAATAGGCGTCGCGCCGCTGATGGCGAAGCCAGGTTTCAGGGAAGAGAACCGCTTGTTCAAGACGGTTCAGCCACATCTCGCGCCAGCGCGCGCCGACCAGTTCCGGATCTGGTGGATAGGCCGCGAAGGCCATCAAGACCGAACCCCAAATCAGGTTCTCGTTCAGAAGGCAGCCACCCATGTAATGGGCATCATCGGCGTAACGGTCGTCCGCTGAACAGACGGTGATGATCGCCTTCAGAGCCGGAGGCTGGCGTGCGGCAACCTGGAGAGCATTGAACCCGCCCCAGGACTTACCCATCATGCCGACCACGCCGGTGCACCAGGGTTGGGAGGCGATCCACCTGATGACCTCCACTGCATCGTCCTGTTCCTCTTTCTCATATTCGCCCAGAAGCAGGCCGTCCGAGTCGCCTGACCCACGGATGTCCACGCGGATCGCCGCATAGCCCTGTCCAGCGAAATAGTGATGCATCGGCTCATCCCGCCCACGTGTGAAGTCGCGCTTGCGATAGGGAAGGTATTCGAGGATCGCCGGCACCGGGGATCGCATTGCATCCTCGGGCAACCAGATCCTGGCAGCCATGCGACTGCCGTCGGTCAGAGGGATCCAGCAGTTCTCGATCTCGCGCACCTTGCGCGGAAACGACTCGACGACCTTCACCCTCGTGCTCCTGGTAACGAAGAGAGGAATGTGCGCAGAAATATGAGAGGAGGGACGGGCGGGCTATTCACGCTGGTGATGCGTTTGCCAAAGGGGCGGTCACTTGGGTGTCGCCCAGAACATGAGACCAAGCCATTCGCGGATCGCCAATCCTGCTGCAAGGTCCCAGCAGTTCACGATCGCAAGCCTAAACCCTCCAGGGGGCATGGAATGGGCGTCCGGCAGCTTGTCCTCATGAAACGTCATCTGGATGCTGGAGATCTCCGGCCGGCCCAGGACCTCTGCAACCATGCTGCGGTCCACCTGCCCGTAGCGGACGCCGTGTTTTCCGAAGAGGACCACGCTGTACCCGGTCCGACGAGCATCATCTGCATAGCCCCAGTATGTGTTCGCGTAGAGGTTGACGACACTCTCGACCCAGCCTGGCCCATAGAGATCAACCCACTGGTCGCTCATGCGCAAGTGGCATTCGATGATGGTTCCCCCGATCGTCTCGAAATTGACAACCCCGGAGTAGCCTTTCAGGTTGCGGCGCAGCCATTCTCCGCAATAGGCCTCGATCTGAGGCCGAGGCTCCGCCAGCACCGTCCAGTAATCGAACATGCCATCGTCCAATGCCTTGCCGATGGTATGTCGCCACCACGTCGGCTCGCCGTCCACCACCGCCGTATCGGTACTGACATGCTCGCCGACGATCAGCGGCATCCACATATGCCCCGGTGTCTGTTCGCGCTCGTAGGCCTCCGGGCTCTCGATCACCCTACTGCCTGCTCCCATTCCCTTCAGGTTGAAAATGGGTTTGCTGAACACCGGAAAGCGGGACGGCATGAGCCCGTGCGGACCGTGTTCCAGCCCCTGGGTCTCGCAGATCCGCAGCTTGTTATAGATCCAGCGATGGGTGGGATAGAGCAGGTAGGCTTCGGCGTCGTCCGTGGGGATCGTCACCCCATCCGGGCAGGCCACGCCCTCGAAGTACTGCGTACGCCATGGGTCTCGTTCCACAATCGGCATTGTCAGAAGTGATCGAATCTGTTCCTACTTGCCTGAGGCGGTCTTCCCTGCCTTCTTGCATTGGCCTTCAGTTTCGCTACCCTTGCGTTCGATCATTTTGCCCTGCACCTTTGTGAGGTGTTTCAAATCTGCTTCGTGAATCAAGGCCTTGTATGTGAACGAGATCGGCTTCTTCCGAGTCGCGATGAATCCGTAGTCCTTCGTGCCAAACTCAGGAGAGATGCCAAGACCCTGAATGGTCGGCCTCCCACCATACGCAAACAGTTCGCTGACCGGGGTGATCGGGAACCTCCAGACATCCCCGGTTGAACACTCATAGACCTCCCCGTTGTCCAGAATGAGTTCCAGGATGAACACGAGGGATCCGACACGACGCTGAAGATATTCAAGTGTCTGGGGATCACTGCTGACCCTGACAGCGTGCGCCTGCAATCTAACCATTCCATAGTCGAGCTCAAGAATAGCGTCCAGGCTCAGCCCCCCGAGATCGTGCGCCGTCTTATCCATGGCTGCCTGGATGGCCTCTGACGCTTTGATTGTGACCGGGACATCGAGAAGGACTTGATCAGGCTCTCGGAGCTCCGCCTGCGACTTCAGTTCGTCGGCAGTGGCGAGGGTGATAACGAACCCCTGACCGAGAATCTTCTTGAACAGTTCGTCAACGACAGCCTTTTCCCCGCTCTTTTGTGCGAGCTGGATCAAGGGAGGCCGGCTCTCCCCATTGGACGGCTCGTAGGCAGCCTCCACGGGCAGGCCTTTGGTTTCACCAGACTCTGGCGGAAGAGACCCAAGTAGGCTGAGGAACAGGATGAACGACCAGATGACGCGCTCGCATCGCATGGAGCACCCCGAACAAAGTCCTGTGTCTCAGGAGCAGCGCTCTGAGTCTAACGCGAGAGGGAAAAGAAAGCTAGTTGTCTTCTGGATCTCGATTGTCTAGAATGAGGCCCTCTTCAAGGGGCTCCTTAACGGGAGGCGGGCGTGAAAGGGTTGCGGTTCGAACGGCTCGGGAACGGGCGCCATTATAACGTCGTCTGCCACATCAGCAGCACCTACGTGCCCGTCAGCGATGAGACCCTGGCCGAATTGAAGGCCCACAGTCTCCTACCGGCTGAGCGCTTCCTGGAGCTCTTGGTCGAGAAAATCGGCTATTCTTCCTACCTCAAAGAGCAGATCCGAGCCGAACTGAAAAACGCCGGCGATCCCATCACCCAGGTGACCGTCCTGCAAGGCCTCATCCGCGATCTCTAGGCCGTCGCTCCGTCGTCTCCACAGTCCGGGGTTAGGAAGCCAGGGTGGCGCCTTCTTTGATGAGGTGGGTGAGCATCGCGTTCTTTCGACCCGGATCCTTTTCCAGCGCGAGAGCCTTCGTGTAGTTTTCCACCGCCAGGTCGCGCTTGCCCCGTTCAGCATAGATCCGGGCGATCCCGAAATAGGCTCTGGCATCTTCCGGATTTCCCTTGAGCGCCCGGTTGAAGTACTCCATGGCTTCAAGTTTCCGATCCTTGTCGAAATGCATCCAGCCGATCGCGGTGAGCGCCGGAGCGAACTCCGGGTCCACCAGTAACGCCGCCTCGTACTCTTTCATCGCCAGGTCCAATCGGCTCTTCGTTTCATACAGGCCGCCGAGGGCAAAGTGGACCTCCGCGTCACGGGGGTTCAACCGCAGCGCTTCCTTATATTCGAGGAGCGCAGGTTCTGGCTTTCCCTGCTCCTCCAGGGCGCAGGCGAGATTGGCGTGCGCCACTGCATCGTTCGGGTTGAGCTTAATCACCTCCCGATACTGAGGGATCGCCATCTCGAGCCGGCCCTGTTCCTGATAGGCCACGCCCAGGTTCGTCCTGGCAGGGGCATAGGAAGGATTCAGCTTGACCGCCTCTCGGTACTCCTTGATCGCCATCTCCATCCGGTCCGCACGCTCGTGGATTTGCGCCAGAAAATAGTGAGGATAGGGCGAGTGGGGATCCAGCCTGATCGCTTCCTTGTACCGATCCACCGACCGCTCAGACCGCCCTGACTGTGCAAGGAAAAGTCCCATCACGAGCTGGACGTTCGCATTCTCCGGATGTTGCGCGAGCATCGCCTCAGTCCAGACCCGGACCTGCTCAATGTCGCGCTCCTCCTGCAGTGACGTGGCAGACAGCTTCCAGGCCTCGCCGAACTCGCCCTTGATGAGGTGCGCGACATTCAGCGCAAAGTAGGCGCGAGGGTCCCTTGGGGGCCCCGCTTCTGGACCACGTGACAAATCCTCAACCCAGGCGGTGGCCTCTTGAAACACTGAGGGCCAATCACCCAGCAGGATCGCCCCTTGGAATTGATCGGTGTGCTCAGCCATGCCTAGGGATGTTTCTTGTCTTTGTGCTTGCCGGACGGCGCCTGCCCCACGGATTCCGGCAACTCGATACCGACCAGGTGACGATACACGAGTTCGCCTCCGTACCATCCCTGCAGACCGACGAGTGCGGCCGCGATCACGTTCGCAATCACCGGCATGGCGACGGACCCGCCGGCTGGAGCATCTCCGCCGTTTCGCACCGCCAGATTCAATCCCTGAACCACGAGCAGACCGATGCCGAAGACCAGGTGAGAGGTGGCAGGACGCCGCGCCTCTTTCTGTTCAGGGTCCCGCATGACCGCCAGGAAATCCGGCAGCCCGGTCGCAATCGCGCTCAGGTGCGTGACCACCCCGAACACGATCGCCCAGAAGGCCATCCGGAACCAGAAGGCCTCATGAAGGAGGAGGTACAGGCCATCGCAGACCAGCGACGTGGCGTAGAGCCCGATGGGAAAGCCCACCACCATCACGTGGAGCGGATGACCGGCGAACTGAAGACGACTTTTCATGGGCCTCAGTATAGCACCAGCACGAGTGGGGAAAAAGATGGGCTACCCGGATTCGAGACGCGGCAAGAGTACAACGTCATGGACCACTCTACCCATGCTCATGGCGGTGGTGAAGCTCTGACACATGAGGATGATCATGAGTAATGGGCAGGTGCCAGTGCGTGTGAGCGTGAGGTTCACCGACAACATCTCGCTCATTATGCTCATGCGCA
Source organism: Nitrospiraceae bacterium (assembly GCA_050731155.1). Taxonomy (GTDB): domain Bacteria; phylum Nitrospirota; class Nitrospiria; order Nitrospirales; family Nitrospiraceae; genus NS-7. The sequence goes on from JBOHOI010000144.1 coordinate 5,171, forward strand.
TGGTGGTCACCGTGCACATGGGCGTGGTCGTGTTCCAACTCCTGATGGCTATGCCCATGAGCGTGATGTTCCCTGATCAGAAGAAAAACTCCCACCGCCATGAGCGCAGTGGCCAGGACCTCGCTGTATCCCCATCGCTCCCCTAATATGGGAACGGCTGCGACGGCACCTATAAAGGGCGCTGTGGCAAAGAATCCTGCCTCTCGAGCAGCCCCCAAAAGGCGAAGCGCGTACATATCCAGAACCAGGCTGAGGCCGTAGCTGATCAGCCCTAAAAAGAGAGTAGAGATGAGGATTGAGAGCTGCGGAAAGCTCTCGCCGGTGATCCCTGCAAGACTTAAGGTACAGATACCAGCGCCTAACGCTTTAATCCGCGTCACCACGATGGAGGGTGTGCCAGAGTTAGTTGACAATTGACGAAGCGGCCCTGGTGCGGTGCAGTGATCGTTATCCAAACAACCACCACTCCACACCATGAAAGGAGCCGCTTCATGAAGAGCGTAGTCCGAATTCAACGACAAGGCAAGGTGAAAGACGTGAGCCCGTCGGCGCTGGCGGGCGGGCTGACCGTCGAGGAGATCGACGCCAAGGTGGCCCTGATCCAAACCCTGATCCCGCTGGGCCTCGCGGCCGTGGCAGAGGCGTTGCAGGCCGAGGTGGTCGCCTTGGCAGGCAACCGGTATCGCCGGATGGGTGGGCGACCCGGCGTGGTCCGCTGGGGGCAGCAACCGGGCTCGGTCTATTTGGCCGATCAGAAGCTGCCCATCCCGGTTCCCCGGGTGCGAGACCGAGCCGCGAACCGAGAGGTCCCCTTGATCACGTACGCACGGTTGCAACGCCCGCGGGCAGCCGATGCGGGCCTGTTTCGGAAGGTCCTCGTGGGCCTGAGCTGTCGGCAGTATGAAGCCTGTGCGGAAGCCGTGCCCGCGGCGTTCGGGCTGAGCGCATCCAGTGTCTCCCGCCGCTTCATCCGGGCCAGCGCCCGCCACCTGCGGACGCTCTGTGAACGCCGACTGGAGGGGGAGGACCTGGTGGCGCTCGTGCTGGACGGGAAGACCTTTGCCGAGGACACCATCGTCATCGCCCTGGGCATCACAGCGACGGGGCAGAAGAAGATCCTGGGCTTCGTCCAGACGGCCACCGAGAACGAGCCGGTCTGTGCGGCCTTCCTGCGAGAGCTGATCGGGCGCGGACTGCGGGTGGAACCGGGACTCCTCTGCGTCATCGACGGAGCCAAGGGCCTCCGTAAGGCTATTCAGACGGTGTTCGGAGCCCAAGCTCTGGTCCAGCGCTGTCAGTGGCATAAGCGAGAGAACGTGGTCCGCTATCTGCCCCCCCGCCAACACGCCACCTGGCGCCAGAAGCTGCAGGCCGCCTATGCGCAGCCCACCTATGAGCAGGCGAAGGCGGCGCTGCTGGCCGTGCGGAAAGAGTTGCGGCTGCTCAATGCCTCGGCCGTGGCCAGCTTGGATGAGGGGCTCGAGGAGACGCTCACCCTGCATCGCTTGGGGCTGTTCCCCGTGCTGGGCGTGAGCCTGAAGACCACCAACTGTCTCGAATCGCTGAATGCCCACCTCGGGCAGCTGACGGACAAGGTGGATCACTGGCGCACGTCGGACCAGAAACACCGCTGGGTGGCGAGCGCGCTGCTGACCATCGAACCACAGCTGCGGCGGATCAAAGGCTACCACCACCTGCCGCGGCTCCGGGCCGCCCTTCAGACTGCAATCGGACGGGCTGACAACCAAGAGGGAAGCCACGTTGCGTGATGACCGCACCAGGGCCGCTTCGGAATTTCAACTAAGAATGGCATTGACTCGACGAAAGCGTCAATATCAATAGACCAACCATGTAATCCCTCACATCCCGACCCCTTCGTAAGGTCATGCGGCTCTTGGTTCCTTAGATGTCTATGGTTACGAATTCGCCCGCTTCTCTCAAAGATCTTGCTATATGGTACAGACC
>JBOHOI010000145.1:0-7111 GCA_050731155.1 Nitrospiraceae bacterium
TTCGCTTCATCTGCCACGTCGTAGAAAACTCGGTAGTTCCCGACTCTGAGTTCCCAGATCGGAGGTTCGGCTGTCCAGGGAGGAACTAGCCCGACTAGGATTTTGCGGTTGCGCGAGAGCCTTGTTGTGTCGGTTCCGAGGTGTCGTTCAATGGCATCCAACATGGTTCCTCGATGAAAGGCTGAGAGTTTCTTCAGATCCTCCTCCGCACCTCTCGCAAACCGGATTTCAGGCACGGACCTATCCTTGCATAGACCTTCTGGACTGTCAATTTACCGCAGTGAGGTGGAAGTGCAGAGCGAGGCGAGGCGCGCGGCACTCCCGGTTCAGTCACTTCGCATCATGGAAGATCACGCCGAGCGTGAAGCGTGAGCCCGAATGGACCGTGCTCACACCATGCCGCATGGTCACCCGGTAGTATCCCCTGGTTCCTCGCACGGGACGGTACCGCGTCGCAAAAATTACGATTTCTCCCTGCTCGGGGGCCAGCGCTTCACCACGTGATTGCGCGCGCGGTCGCTGTTCCACTAGCAGAAACTCGCCACCGGTAAAATCCCGATCACGACGACTGAGAAACGCGGTGAGCTGCAGAAGAAACGCCACTTCCCCGTAGAGATCCTGATGGAGGCAGTTGTACCCCCCGGCGGTGTAGTGGAGTACCAGAGGTGTGGGCTTCGTCTGTCCATGCTGACGACAGACCGTGAGCAGTTGATCGTGGCTCACGGGAAAATCACCAGGCTCACCGAGCGCTTGTGACCAGGCATTGGCGATGATCGCAAGGCGAGGATACACGTGTTCACGAAGGGCTTGGACCAGCGAGGGCAAGGGATACTTCAAATACTTGTACTCACCTTCGCCGAAACGAAAGCGCCGCATCTCGATACGGCTTCGGAAATACTGGTCCTTGTTATAGAGAGCAATCACCGCTTCGCATTCTTCGGCCGTGAGAAGCGGCTCGATCTTGGCATAGCCCCTTTGCCATAACGAGGCCTCAATCGCCTTCCAGTCCAGTTGAGCCAGTCTCTCTTGGATGGTCATGGGTGACCTCGGTTCCATTCGGTCTCGTTGCCTGCGCAATACCGCTCCTCGCCACCTACTTTGACAATTCAGTCGTCGCTTCTTGTTCCAGTGCCAGAAGCCGATGCTTCCGCTGAAGCCCCCACCGATATCCGCCGGGGCCTCCGTCTTCCCGAATCACACGATGGCAGGGTATGGCGACAGCGATTGGATTGGTTGCACATGCTCTCGCCACCGCTCGGGCTGCCTCAGGTTGCCCGATGGCTTGTGCCACCTCACTATAGGAACCAGTACTTCCGGCGGTGATCCGCTGCAGTGCTTTCCAAACCCGTCGCTGGAAGGCAGTCCCGCCCAGATCCAGCGGTAAGCGGCATCCATCTCCTTTCGCAGTCAGACACCGGAGAATCCCCGTGACGTACCTCTTTAATCCCACGGCGTCACGGCGCAAGGTTGCCATCGGGTAATCCCGTCGAAGGGAAGCCACCAATGATGCATCACTGTTTCCAAGACGCACAGTTGCGATGCCTCGTTCCGTGACGGCGACCAACATTCGGCCGACGACGGTCGAAGCCGTCGTGAAACGAAGGGTCACCCCTGTTCCACCGGACTGAAACACCGACGGTGTCATGCCAAGGTCCGAATTCACTCGTTCATACAGACGGCTGCTGGAGCCGAAGCCTGCTTCATGCGTCGCATTCGTCACGGTTTCACCTCGCTTTAATGATGTTTTAAACCGCTCCATTCTCTGCGCATCTCGGTATTCCTTGGGAGAAAGCCCGATCAATTCCTTGAAAGCTCGCTGCAAATAATACGGACTCATCCCGATCTCAGAGGCAAGCTGCGTAAGAGTGACAGGCTCATCATAATGTTCATCCAGATACCGTCTGACCCGTTCAATGCGCTTTTCCGTCTCGGAGACGTCAGACGATTCTGGTCGACAACGTCGGCATGCACGGAACCCTGCCTCCTCTGCCGATTGAGACGAGCCGAAGAAGGTCACCTGGTGACGATGCGGCCGCCGAGACGGACACGACGGACGGCAGTAAACCTTGGTCGAAGCAACCCCATACACGAACTGTCCATCGCACCGCCGATCGCGCTCCAGGACCGCTTCCCACGCACGCTGTGTATTCAAGGATGGCATGTGGTTCTCTCTCTCTGCTTTCTGATGCTCAATACTACCTCTGTGAGTGCTCAGAGCACTACCCGATTCTTGCTGCCAAACTTGATGGTGTCTATACTGCCGAATTCAGGGCCACCTCAGGTCTTGCCATCACACAGCACGGAGCGAGGCGAGGGCGCGTGGCGTTGTTTGGCTGGAAGGCTATGGTGGTAGGGTTACTTGAGCGGCTTGGCGATCGCTTTGCGCAACACTGCGCTGTTCCCGAACTTCTTCTTGAACTCGGCTGAGGCCCTGGGGTAGTGGTCGAGGATCTCCGCCTTCGTCACTTCGTTGAATTCATCCCGATGTAACCGCAACGTACCCACATAGACCGCCTTATCTGTGGGCTTGAGGTCGAACTCGACCCGAGGAAGGATAATCTCAGCGACATCCTCCACCACTTGTCGCCGGGTGACCTTCGTCGTGACGCGCTTCGTGGTGATCGTGCCCATCACGACGAAGCGCTTGTCCTGCGGAATCCTGAAGAAAAACGTCTCGCCGAGCCGGGGGTTGATGACTTCCCAGGTTTCCTCGGTGGCCTTGGGCTCGTTGGCTAAATGGAGGACGGCGCGGTCGCGCAGCTTGCCCGCCATATCAAGCGGATCGAACGTGCCTAGTTTGAGCTGTTGTTCGCCGGGTTGGAGTGGCGGCACCAACTCCACCTGCCCAACGAGGAGGACTGTTCCCGATGAAACCTCGCTGAGGCTTGTCACCTCCGGATGGAGTGTGCCGCAGCCGGTGATGAGGAGTGCCAACATCCAAAGACTTGCCTTCAGCCAGCGAGCCACGTAAGTCTCCACGTCGTGTCCTTTCACAGTTCGCCGAGGCGTTGCTTCGCCAAGGCTATCTGCCTGGTGTACATCTTCGTGTCACTGTCGGATTCGAGCAGCGTAATCAAACGCTGCAGAAGTTGCTTTTCGGAGGGCTCCTTGATCGGTTTCATTTGGAACTTGTCTGCCTTGAACAGACCACCGGAATGGTCGATGTACTTGTACGCGCCAAGGAAGTAGATGCCTGGTTTCTGAATGCGGACCGCCGTCTCGTTCCGGCCTCGCGTGCCAAAGTTGTATTCGTAGGGCCCGCGGGTGAGAAGCGGGATACCACCAGTTCCGCCGAACTTCTCGACTTGGTAGGAACCTGGTGCAATACCAATGTGGTAGATCAGCCCATCACGAGCGGCCAAGTCGTACCAAACCGGTTCCTTGACGTCGTAGCGCTTCAGGGAAGCCCACTGGAGATTAGACGGCGCCTCGGCCATGTCGAAATACCCAAATACCAACGACACCACCTCGTCCTTGGGATCTATAGGCGTCCCCGCGCAGCCGCCCAGGACAAGCGCCAACCACAGCAAGGAAGACATTGAAAGCAGAGCCCGGAAAGGCAAGAAACGTCCTGAAGACATCGTCACGCTCCTTTGCGTAGAGTATTCTATGTCAAAGCTATCAAAGTTTTCTGATTTGGCAAGTTCTGTCGTGTATTTTGCCCATCGCTCCCCTGGAACCTTAATCGGCGAACGACGGGAAGACAAGCGCACCGGTCTCCAGGAGCCCTGTCGCGGCAAGATGCTGTGAAAGAAAAGTGGTCTGGAGTCTTTGGGAAGTGCTGGCGGGCTCGCAGGCCGGGGCGGGCGGTGTGGTGCGCGGCGTGGCCGGCGTGGCCGAAGTGTCCCCGTCTTGCTTTTGGGCTCGCCACGGCATAGCTTAGAGGCGCAACTCAACAGGACTGTGGTATTGAGTAGAGGGGGTTATGGTTTCCAAAGGTCCGTTCAAAATCGAGCTAGAGCAAGAAGAAGACGGACGCTGGATCGGCGAGGTGCCCGCGCTTCCTGGCGTTCTGGCCTATCGAGGTACGCGCGCAGAGGCTCTCGCGGCGGTTCAGGCGCTCGCGCTTCGTGTCTTAGCCGATCGATTGGAGCATGGGGAGGTGCTCCCTGACGAACTGCTCAACGTTTCCTTTACCGCGGCATGAGCCGCTGGCCCTCCACGCAAGCCTCCCGCGTTCTCTCCGCGCTTCTCCGCATCGGCTGGCAGATCAAACGTCAAACCGGTTCCCATCGGGTTCTTGAACGACCGGGCTGGCCAGATGTGGTCTTTGCCTTTCACGACCGTGACGAGATCGGCCCTCGCATGCTGGCCCGCTTGGCAAAGGTCACCGGGCTGAAACCTGAGGACTTGTGATCTACGGATGGCTGCGAGGCGGGGCGCGCGGCGTGGTGCTTTCCGTCCCGCTCCTGGTGCTGGACCGGCCTCGTTGACACGACCCACCTAAGATTGTAGCCTGTTGGCATTTCTCCTCTCAGCCCGAGAGCACCCATGGCCCAGATTTCAGAGATCGCGCCTGACGTCTTCCGCATTTCCACGTTTGTCCCGGACTTCAATCTGCAGTTCAATCAGTTTGTGGTGCGGGACGAGGAGCCGCTGCTGTTTCATACCGGCCTACGGGCGCTGTTTCCAGCCGTCCGTGATGCGGTTGCGACACTGCTCGATCCGTCTCGGATTCGTTGGATCGGCTTCAGCCATTTAGAAGCGGACGAATGCGGCACCCTGCGTGAATGGCAGACCCTCGCTCCGAGCTCGACTGCCGTCTGCAGCCTGGTTGGCAAGCTGGTGAGCATTGATGACTTCATGGCGGTTCGGCCAGCCAAGGGCATGACCGATGGGGAAGTTTTTGTCACGGGCAAGTATCGCTTTCGGTTTCTGCACACGCCGCATGTGCCCCATTGCTGGGAAGCCGGCCTGCTCTTCGAAGAGACGCAGCGGACCCTCTTGTGCTCCGACCTGTTCCACCAGAATGGGGATGTCGAGCCGCTGACGCAGTCGGATGTCATTGGCCGATGCCGACAAGCCCTGTTGGACGGCCAGCAAGGTCCATTGGCCAATTACATGCCGTATTCCGTCCAGACCGATGCGATTCTCCGCCGACTCGCGGCACTCAAACCGAAGACCTTAGCTACTATGCACGGGTCGACCTTTGTCGGCGATGGCGAACGCGCGATCGGGGACCTGGCCGTGGCGTTCAGGGACATCCTCGGGACGCGCTAGTTGCTGCCGGCCCTGGCGGTGTTCATCCCTGTGGTGATAAGCACAGCGCCAGTTCTTGCGATTACGTGTCGAGGTGCGGCGGCGGGGCGCGCGGCGTGTCCTTGAACCAGCAGTGAGTTAGGTTTTGCAAATCGCCTTTCCAACTTAAGAAGGGAAATCGCCATGGCTGAGAAGAAAATCATCGCGGTCGTGGGGGCAACTGGCGCACAGGGTGGCGGATCGGTCCGTGCCATCGTGAGCGACAAGAGCGGCGAGTTCGCTGCGCGTGCTTTGACCAGAGACGTCAACTCTGACAAGGCCAAAGAGCTGGCCAAGTTGGGCGCCGAGGTCGTTGCCGCGGATGTCCACGACGTGGAGAGTCTGAAGCGGGCGTTTGCCGGCGCCTATGGGGCGTTCTGTGTCACGTTCTTCTGGGCGCACATGTCGCCCGAGAAGGAATTCGCCGAGGCCAGGGCCATGGCCCAGGCGGCGAAGCATGCCGGCCTCAAACACGTCATCTGGTCCACCCTCGAAGACACCCGCCAGTGGGTGCCTCTCAGCGACAATCGCATGCCTACCCTCATGGGCAAATTCAAGGTGCCGCACTTCGACAGCAAGGGCGAGGCCAACCGGGTGTTCACCGAGATCGGTCTCCCGACGACGTTCCTGCTGACGTCCTTCTACTGGGACAACCTGATCTACTTCGGCATGGGGCCCAAGAAAGGCCCGGACGGCAAGCTGGCGTTCACCCTGCCCATGGGCGGCAAGATGCTCCCGGGCATCGCGGCCGAGGACATCGGCAAGTGCGCCCTCGGCATCTTCAAGAAGGGCCGCGAGTTCATCGGCAAGACCGTCGGCGTCGCCGGCGAGCATTTGACCGGCGCGCAGATGGCGGCCGCGCTCAGCAAAGCACTGGGTCAAGAGGTGCGCTACAACGACGTGCCGCCCGAGGTGTATCGCAGCTTCGGGTTCCCGGGCGCCGAGGATCTGGGCAACATGTTCCAGTTCAAGCGCGACTTTGAGCAGGTCTTCTGCGGGGCGCGCAACCCTGCCGTCGCCCGTGCTATCAACCCCTCGCTGCAAACTTTTGAGACGTGGCTGGCCCGCAACAAGAGCCGCATCCCGCTTGACTAGCCTGAAAGGCGGGTGAGGGTCAGGTCTTGCAATCGCGCCGTCGTGTCCCGAGGCGGGGCGCGCGGATCATGGCCTTGCCCGTGGTGGCCGATGTCTAGAACCACCACCTCGCTTTTCTATAGAGCCTGGCGTATTCTTGCTGGGCGATTCGAGATGACCCTCTGTCTAGACGAAGTGAGAGCCAACCTTGCGTGAATCTTCGGTCGCGTTCAGCAGACTGCATTCTACACAACGGAGGGGTTACTATGATGACGTCACTCATTCGCACGGCTTTTGTGGTCGTTTTATGCCTCAGTCTGGCCAGTCTCGTCATAGCTGGAGAGAAAACTCAGAAAAAGGGGAAGGCCCCGAAAGATGTGAAATCCATGGCCCAAGAAGAACAGATCAAGCTTGCCCTCAGTGCGGCTCCTATTCATATCGCGAAGGACGCCACCGTGCTGGTGTTTGGCGAGGATGGTAAGCTCAAGGAGGGCAAGCCAGGAACCAACGGCTTTACCTGTATCCCGACAGTGATGAATCTTCCCGACCCCGACCCCATGTGTATGGATGCCGCTGTGAGGCAGTGGTGGGAGGACCTCATGAATAATGCGCCCAAGCCGTCGAACCCCGTGCCAGGCATTGCCTATATGGCACGGGGTGGATCCCATTGGGAGAAGGACAAACGAGTGGTCATGAATGAGGAGCCAGGGGCGAAAATTGTGAAGGAGCCACCGCATTGGATGATTATGTGGCCGTTCGAAGCCAAGACGACCATGCTCCCCAACGCGCCGAATGCATC
>JBOHOI010000146.1:0-7035 GCA_050731155.1 Nitrospiraceae bacterium
TTTCTTCACTCCCATCTTTGCCATGGCGCGGGTGGCTGGCTGGTTGGCTCACTGGTTTGAGCAACTCCAAGAAAATAAACTCTTCCGGCCGGATCAGATTTACGAAGGCGAGCACAACCGCCCTTATGTCCCGATCGAGAAACGATAACCACGTCGCGCTTCACACAGTCATGTGGAGCAGGCCCCTCTTTATTCGATCAGACGAAGGAAGCCATAGAGGATGAGCGCGAGCACAAAGACGATTCCGCCCATAAGAGCAAGAGCCAGGAACTCAGTCATACCCTACCGCTACAGATAGCCTCTTACTCATCGAGCCCTGCGTCTTCACGCATCACCAATTCCCAGAGCAGTTCGTCCTGGTCGTAGCGCAGGACGTAGCGGCGTCCGTCGTCCGCACGCAGTTTGAAATAGCTGTACCGCTCGGTGTACCACCGCTCGATGATCTCTCGGACCTCATGCCGTACACCATCATGGATGAACACTCGTGGTGTCTCCTCACCCTTGTACCCGGCATAGGCTTCCACCAAGACATTGCCCATGTTCGCTGCCGGCTTCTTACCCATGGCTGCACGATAGCGCTTGGGCACAGGCGTGTCAACGAACCGTGACGGCAAGGGACTTGTGCGTATCGGCACGATAGATTAAGATGACCCCCGCCAGCGGCGCTGCGCCTTTCACGCTCTTTTCCTATCCGAAAGGAGGCCTCCATGCCAGTCTATGTCAGCCTCGTCAAGTTTACCGAGCAAGGGATTTCGACCATGAAACAGGAGGGCATCACCCGCTCAGAGAAAGTCCAGCGAAACGTCGAATCCTTGGGCGGAAGACTGCTGGACGCTTATTATTGTCTTGGAGAGTACGATGTCGTGGCCATTCTGGAGTTCCCGAACAACCGCGCCGCGATGAAGGCGGCCGTGCTCAATTCATCACTAGGGCATATCAAGATCACGACCATGCCGGCTGTTTCCAGAGGCGAATGGCGGGATTTACTACGAGAGGTCTGGGGGAACAAGTCGAAGGGGAAGTGAACCGCAGACGATTGTGAGTCAGTAACGGGAGCAACGTGGCAAAAAGAACGAAGACGGCAAGAAGTATACAAGACAAAGCGGCGGGTCGGCAAGTAACTGGGCAACGAGCCGGCGCCGGAGAAATGCGTATAGAACGAGATACCATGGGAGAGTTGGCTGTCCCTGCCGACGCCTACTACGGGGTCCAAACCGCGCGGGCAATTCAAAATTTTCCTATCAGCGGGCTCCGGTTCCCACGTTCCTTCATTCGGGCGCTTGGGTTGATCAAATGGGCCGCGGCAACGGTCAATGAGTCCCTTGGATTGCTGGACCCGAAACTGGCTGACGCTATCAGAAAAGCGAGCCGGGAGGTCGTGGAGGGGCGGTGGGACACGGAATTTCCGGTGGATATTTTCCAAACCGGGTCCGGCACTTCTACCAATATGAATGCGAATGAGGTCATTGCCAACCGAGCAGCCGAACTCCTCGGCGGGACGCGAGGGAGTAAACTCGTCCATCCGAACGATCACGTCAATCTGGGTCAATCCAGCAACGATGTCATCCCGACTGCCATTCACGTCGCCGCGGTAGAAATGATCGAGCGACAACTGCTGCCAGCTCTCACACGTCTGCATGGCGCGTTAGCGGCAAAGGCGCGCGAGTTCGACAAGATCGTCAAGATCGGGCGCACACATCTGCAAGATGCCACGCCGATCCGGCTCGGCCAGGAGTTCGGTGGATATGCGCGCCAGATCGAACTGGGCATTGCTCGAGCCCGACAGGCGCAAGCTGCGCTCAGCGAAGTCGCGCTGGGAGGCACGGCGGTCGGAACCGGCCTCAACGCGCACCCGGTCTTTGCATCTCGTGTGATCGAGTTGCTGTCCCGACAAATCCGGTGTCCGCTTAAAGAAGCCGTAAACCACTTTGAGGCCCAGTCCGCGCAGGACTCTCTGGTCGAAGCCAGTGGAGAGCTACGCACCGTGGCCGTCAGTCTGATGAAGATTGCCAACGACATCCGATGGCTGGGATCAGGACCGCGATGCGGGCTGGGAGAAATCCTTCTGCCCGAGACTCAGCCGGGATCCTCGATCATGCCCGGCAAAGTGAATCCTGTCATCGCTGAGTCCGTGACCATGGTTGCTGCGCAGGTGATGGGGAACGATGTCACGATCATGGTGGGGGGACAGGCCGCGAATTTCGAACTCATCGTCATGCTGCCAGTCATGGCCTATAATCTCTTGCAGTCCATCGAACTTCTCGCCCGCGCATCCGAGAACTTCACAACGCGCTGCATCCTGGGAATTACCGCGGACGAGGAGCGGTGTCGGAACTCCATTGAACAGAGTCTCGCCATGTGCACCGCCTTGGCGCCGGAGATCGGGTACGATGCCGCGGCGAAAATCGCCAAGGAAGCCTACCGAACCGGCAAGACCGTCCGCGAGGTGGCCCGCAGCCAGCGTGTCTTACCAGAGGATCGGCTCAATGCCCTGTTAGACCCGTGGCGCATGACAGGGCCTGACGAGGGAACTCGCAAGCGATAGACACGATCATTTTCCTTATTCTTCAATCAGGACAAACCACAGAGGGACAGCTCCTCGAACGCGCTATCTGGCGACTCTCTTACCTGCTCGGCCTGAGCTGATTCGCTCTGGCAAAGATGCTCCGCCTGCTAAAACGAGCAAGACCGGAACAAGGTCACCACAGGCAACCGGTGATTTTGACAACCCAGCGGTGCCTGTGTTAAAGTCCGCGGAAATTCGTGGACTTTCGGCGCATAGGCTCCGATCTTCTACTCATAAGAACGAGGAACAGGTCTGATGGGCTCGATGACAGGCAGTCAAAGGACACACCTGATCATCGTGATTGGGGCAGGCCCAGCCGGCATGGCGGTGGCCAACTTGCTGTCCAAGGCTGGCCATGAGGTGGTGATTCTGAATCGAGACATCAAGTTCGGCGGCTTGGCGGAGTATGGTATTTTCCCGAGCAAACTCAAGCTCCGCGGAGGGCTCCGGAAGTCCTACTGGGAAATTCTGGAGCGCCCGAACGTGCACTATTTCGGAAATGTGACGGTCGGGGTCAACAAGAACATCACCGTGAACGAACTTCGAAACCTGGGGGCCAGCGCGCTGGTCTTTGCCACCGGTGCGCAGGGAACGAAGACTATCGGTGTCGAAGGGGACTCGGCGATCGGCGTCTACCATGCGAAGGACGTCGTCTATCATTTTAATAGACTCCCCGGCTTCAGCGAGCGGCCGGTTGAGATGGGACGGCGGGTGGCAATTATCGGGGTGGGCGATGTGATGGTGGACATTTCACACTGGCTGGTGCGGTTCAAGCAGGTGGAGGAGGTGACCGCGATTGCCAGGCGCGGCCCCGCGGAACGCAAGTACAATCCGAAGGAGATTCGCGCCGTCTGCGCAAACATCGACCAGCAAGCCTTGGCCAAGGAGTTCGCCCGCATCCGTCCTCGTCTGGAAGCAGTGGGTCAGAAGCTGGATGAGATTCTCAAGAGCATGACGGACGAATTTACAAAATGCGAGCCACGGGCGAGCCAGACCAGAATGGGGTTCCGATTCCTGGCGTCCCCGCGTCGGGTGCTCACTGATGGACAGAATCGCGTGCGGGCCCTAGAGATTGAAGAAACGAAGCTTGAGCCCAAGGGACAGGACTTTGCGGCAGTTGGGCTGAAGCAGTTCTACGAGTTTGCATGCGACAGCGTCGTGTTTGCGGTGGGGGACAGGGTGGATGAGGCCGTCGGCTTGCCCTACAACAACGGCGTCTTCGTCACCAACCCCGCTCACACCGTCAATGATCCGGACGATGCGCTGTTTCAGGCCTATGACGAGGCCTCGGGAAAAGTCATCGAGGGTGTCTTTCTCACAGGGTGGGCTCGGAAGGCGAGCGAAGGATTGGTTGGGATCGCGAAGCGAGACGGTGAATGGTGTACCGAGGTGCTCCTGCGCTACCTGGAATCCCAGCCTCTGCGCGAGCGGGGCGAGATTGATGCGGTCCTGTACCGACTCCGCGCATTATTGACGGAGCGCCGAACACAGGCGATTGATGTCGAGAGCCTCCGCCTCCTGGAGGCGATCGAGAAGGAACAGAGCGTGAGCCACGACTGTATCGGCGAGTTCAAATTGTCGTCAAACGAGAAGATGCTCGAGCTGATTCAGCGCAGGCGTGCCAGTTCAAGCGCCCACGCCACGCGCTAGCCATCCCCCCACTTCAGCTTCCTTCGTAAGACATCATAATACGTCCGGTCCGGAAACCGGATGAGGTGCGTCCGATGATCGGACGTGCGAACGGTCACGGTATCGCCCTGAGTGATTGCGACACCGACCTGCCCATCAAAGGTGGCCATCGCACCCTCGTCCTTGCTGGTCAAGGTGACCTCCACCGCAACTCCGCTGGAGATCAAGAGCGGGCGATGCGTCAGCGTGTGAGGGCAGATCGGCGTGAGAATCAGCGCCTGGACCGACGGCGCGATGATCGGCCCACCGGCGGAAAGCGAATAGGCCGTGGAGCCGGTTGGGGTGGAGACGATCAGACCATCCCCGCGCAGGTTGGTGACGAACTGCCCGTCGATTGAGATCTGAATCTCAATCATGCGCGCCAGTGTGCCTTTACTGATCACCACGTCGTTGAGCACCGTCGCGTTCGCCATGTGCTCACCATGGCGATGAATTCTGGCACACAGCATCAGTCGCTCTTCGAGAACGAATTCCTTCGCAAAGACTTTTTCGAGCGTTGGATAGAGCTGCTCAAGGCTCACCTCGGTGAGGAAACCGAGCCCGCCCATGTTGACTCCCAGAATCGGGACATTGCGTTCCTCGACGAGCCGCGCTGCATTCAACATGGTGCCGTCTCCGCCCAACACCAGGACCATATCAGAGAGCGCCGCGATTTGGGTTTTCTGGTAGTTTGTGCCTTCGCCGATCAGGGCCGCAGTTTTCGCGTCAAGCACCACCTCTTTCTGGCGCTCTCGCAACCAGGCCACTAAATCTTTGAGGATGTGTTTGATGTCGGGAAACTTGGGTTTCGTCAGAATGCCAATCGTTTTCATGAACGGCCGGGCCCAGTGGACAGCAACAGGCTAAAGCCACCCCGTCGTGGAGAAGGATTGTATCGGCAGGTTTCTTTTCTTGTCAACGAACGTCCCCCCCTCAACCATCCCACAGGTACGCGCACGGCGACAACAATGCGGACACCGAGGTAACCAGTGCGCTCCAGGTCTTGACAGAGACCAGGCTGGTCGCTACAATTAGACCAACATTATCGAAGGGTTCTCTCGATTCGTCACTCGCTCGTGAACCAAAGGAGGAAGGATGTTCGAACGATTCACGGATAAGGGTCGCAAGATCATCATCCTAGCGAGAGAAGAGGCTGAACGTCACCAGAATGATTATCTGGGGACGGAGCACTTGGTCCTCGCCATTCTCCGCGAGTCGGACGGCATCGCACTCATGATCATTAAGAAGATGGGGCTGTCCTCGGAGCAGATTCGGCTCGAAATCGAGCGCAACCTCCCTGGGGGCGGCACCACGATGACCTTTGGGGAAATTCCCTTCAGCCCGCGCGTCAAGAAAGTGATCGAGTACGGAGTCGAAGAAGCCCGGTTGCTGGGCCACAATCATATCGGCAGCGAACACCTGTTGCTCGGTCTGTTACGGGAGGAAGAAGGGATCGGCGGAAAAATCCTCCGGAGCCTTGGAGCGAACCTCCTGACCGCACGGCAATTGACGGTCACGTTTCTGCGGAAGTCCGCGCCGCGTGAACGAGATCGGAAGAGCAATACCCCGGCACTCGACGAGTTCGGTCGGGATTTGACCCAGCTGGCCCAGGAAGGCCAGTTGGATCCGGTCATCGGCCGGATGGACGAAATCGAACGGGTGCTTCAGATTCTCAGTCGCCGAACCAAAAACAACCCGGTGCTTATTGGCGAATCCGGCGTCGGGAAGACCGCGATTGTGGAAGGCTTGGCCCAACGGATCGTCATGTCGGAAGTGCCCGACAATCTATTATCCCGACGTGTGATTGCGTTGGATCTGGGATCGCTGGTCGCCGGGACGAAATATCGAGGGCAGTTTGAGGAGCGGCTCAAGGTCGTGATGAAGGAGATCACGCAGGCGGGGAACGTGATCATCTTTATCGACGAGCTCCATACCCTTGTGGGCGCGGGGGCGGCGGAAGGTTCGATTGACGCGTCGAACATGCTGAAGCCCGCCCTCTCTCGCGGCGAGATCCAGTGCATCGGCGCCACGACATTGGACGAATACCGGAAGCACATCGAAAAGGACGGCGCGTTAAAACGGCGCTTCCAACCCATTTACGTGCAGCCGCCGACCATTGACGAAACAGTCCGCATCATTCAAGGCCTCCGAGACCGATATGAAGAGCACCACGGCGTGGAAATCACCGAGGAAGCGATCAGTGAAGCCGTCAAGCTCTCGGACCGTTACATCACCGATCGGTTCCTGCCCGATAAGGCGATCGATTTGATCGATGAGACGGGATCCAGGGCCAAGCTGCAAACCTACGCGCTGCCGGGTGAACTCAAGGCTCTTGAACAAGAACTCAAGAAAATCTCCCGGGAGAAAGAGCTCGCCATTTCGATGCAGAACTTCGAAGAAGCGGTCAGATTCCGCGAAGAAGAGGAGCGCCTGCGGAAACTGCTGGATGAATCCAAGCGAGAGTGGAAGAAGAACCAGGAAAAGCACAAGCCGGTGATCACGAAGGAGGACGTGGCTTACGTGGTCTCGAAAATGACCGGCATTCCGCTCTTCAAACTGGAGGAAGAGGAATCCAATAAACTCCTCCGCATGGAAGAGTTTCTCCATAAACGAATCGTCGGGCAGGATGAGGCCATCTCGGCTGTGTGCCGGGCGATCCGCCGGTCCCGCGCCGGGCTGAAGGAGGCCAAGAAGCCGATCGGGTCATTTATCTTCCTGGGCCCCACGGGGGTTGGGAAGACGGAACTGGCGAGGGCCTTGGCGGAATTCCTCTTCAACACAGAGGACGCCCTGGTTCGCAT
>JBOHOI010000147.1:0-7002 GCA_050731155.1 Nitrospiraceae bacterium
TCACACGACGTTTGAATCGGCGGAGCGCCTCCAGATTGAGCACAACCGAGGTCAGATTCTCCACGATGGCCCGCAGTGCACGTTCCAACGCGGAACGCGACGGCCGCTTGGTCAGCACCTGCTCTTCAGCCAGCCAATAAACCAGCAGTGGATCCCTGACGAGCGTCTGCGCCAGAGACGCGCTGTTCCCGAAGATCGCGCTCAGGAGGTGGAGCATCAGAGGCGAGTCACCCAGGTAGCCGAAGAGCTGGATACGGTTCACACCGGCTTGGAGAAACCGCTCCCAATGGTTCAGCGCCTGATCGGGATCCGCCGTCCGGGATACGGCTGCCAGCAGCTCTCCCAGGATCTTAGCCAGCAGCTCTCGGGAACGAGGCTCACCGGCCATCACCTGGATATTGGCGTCGGCTCGCTTGAGGTCCTCAAACCCGTACGGCTTCAGGATCTCCGCCACATCCTCTGCGGTGAGGCCGGACGCGAGGAGCAGGGGGGCTGGATTGGGTGATGCTCGGGCCATGTTGGGGGATTATACCGGTGCGCTCTGCCACAGACAATGAAGTAGCGTTCAGTTATACTCGCTGGGGTCATTGGAGGATTCCGTGTCACGCGACCACCTGCTTCAGACGCTGCGGCCCCTCTGCGCCGAAGTGGATCAGGACGTGGTCCAGGACTTCGTGTCGCGGATGGACCCTGAATACTTCGACCAGTTCGATCCCCATGAAGTTACGCGCCATATCACCCTCGCCGGGCGCCTTGACCCGGACCATCCCTGCCAGGTTGGCTTCAAGAAGAGGGAGGACGGGCTCTTCGAGATTGTCGTGGTGGCCTACGATTACTTTTCAGAGTTCGCCACCATCTGCGGGCTCCTGTCGACCTTCGGTCTGGACATCCGGGAGGGCCAGGTGTACACCTTTGCGGAGGCTCAACCACCTCCGCCATCTCCGCGGGTTGGGTCTGCCCTATTCCGGAACCGTCGACGAGGCCGCGCCGGGCTGGCCCGCAAGAAGATCGTGGACCGCTTCCTGGTGCGGCCTGCGTCGGGGAAGCCCTTCACGTCCTCTCAGCAGCGGCGCTTCATCGAAGAACTTGCCGGCATGGTCCGGCTCCTGGATGAGCACCGATTCCAGGATGCCCGCCACCACGTGAATCGGCGGCTCATCGAAACGCTCGGCCAAGCACGAGGTACTTTCACCGGTCTTCTCCATCCCGTCCAGATCCGGTTCGACAACGAGCAGTCTCCGACCGACACCGTGATGGACATCCGATCCGCCGATACCCCTGCATTCCTGTACGCCTTTGCCAACGCGCTGGCCATGCGCGGTCTCTACATCTATAAGGCCCGGGTTGGGCACGTGGGTGCAGACCTGCATGACCGCTTTTACGTCCGTGACCGACAGGGGCAGAAGATCGTGGACCACGCCGCGCAGCAGGAACTGAGAGCGACCGCGGTCCTCATCAAGCAGTTCACCCACATGCTGACTTGGGCTCCGGATCCTGGGAAAGCGATCGAATACTTTGACCAATTTCTGGATCGGATTCTGGAAGAGGCGGGAGCTTCGAAGGGTGGGAAGGCGCTGACCATGCTCAAGAACAAAAAGACCCTGACTCTGCTCGCCCGTCTCCTCGGCACCAGCGACTTCCTGTGGGAGGACTTTCTCCGACGGCAACATGCCAACTTGCTTCCCGTCCTGGAGGATTACCAGACCTCGCCCTTGATCCGGTCAAGGTCTGCCATGATCCGGGAGCTGCGCCAACGATTGAGCCCGACCAGGACGGACGAGCAGCGCCGGCGCGCCTTGAATCAGTTCAAGGATCAGGAAATGTTCCGCATTGACATGAAGCACCTGCTGGACCCCGACACCACGCTGCCGAACTTCTCCCGCGCTCTGACCGAGCTGGCGGAGGTGGTGCTGGATCAGGCTGCCCGCGACTGCCAGGCCACACTGACCCGTCTCCACGGCGCCCCCCGACTGCCTGGTGGAGCGCCATGCCCCTTCGCCGTCTTCGGCATGGGCAAGTTCGGCGGCCGGGAACTCGGCTATGCCTCGGACATCGAAGTGTTGTTCGTGTATGGCGGGACCGGACGAACCACCGGCCATCGCCCACTGGAGAACAGCGAATACTTCGAGCGGCTGGTGCAAGCTATCTTACAGTGGATCGAGGCGAAGCAGGAAGGCATCTTCCACCTTGACACGCGGCTCCGACCGCATGGAGGAAAAGGGTTGCTGGCCAACACCTTGGACGAGCTGAACACCTACTACAGTGCCTCAGGCCTCAGCGCGCCATTCGAACGCCAGGCCCTGATCAAGTTACGGTTCGTGGCGGGCGACCAGGTCTTGGGGCGACAGGTTGAAACGCACCGAGATCTGTTCGTCTATAGCGGCCAGCCGTGGGACCTGGCAACCGCGTTGGACCTCCGGCGCCGCCAGGTGAAGGAATTGGTGGAACCAGGCCAGACGAACGTGAAGTACAGCCCCGGCGGACTGATTGATATCGAATACGCAGTCCAATACCTCCAGCTCCTCCACGGGCACCGGTATCCAGAACTCCGAACGCCCAATACGCTGGAAGCCCTCAGGGCTCTGGGGCAGACCGGCGTGCTTGCCTCTGACAAGGTGACAGCCCTTTCCGACGCGTACCTGTTCTTCCGGCTGCTCATTGACGGACTGAGAATCGTGCGTGGAAATGCCAAGGACCTCGTGCTGCCGCCCTCCGACTCCGACGCCTTTGTGTTCCTGGCCAGGCGGCTGGGCTACACGACCGAACAGTGGCAGGAAGGTGCGAAAAAACTAGGGGCCGACATCAACCGGCACATGGAGAGCACGAGACAGTTCTTCAGCAGGGAGTTCGGGAGCCTCTGACAGGGAATCACTATTACTCGTCCACCTCTTCTTCCAGCGTCAGCCCTGCAAGCTCAGAGTAGGCGCGCAAGAGGTCGGAGACCGAGAGGACTCCGACGATCGTGCCGTCTTCCGTGACCGCCAGATGGCGGATCGCTTTCTGCTTCATCAGGGAGATCGCTGCCGTGATCGGCTCATTGTCCTCAATCGTGAAGACCGGCTTGCTCATGCAGGTCTTGACAGTCGTGGCCAGCGGATCGAGCCCTCGCGCAACCGCCTTCCGGCTCAAATCCGTATCGGTGATGATCCCGATGTACCGGAGACCGTCGTCCACCAGCAGCGACCCCACTTTCCATTTTTGGAGCAGTCTCCCAGCTTCCTTGATCACGGCATCCTTGTGGACGCTCCGCACCTCATGCGACATGTAGTCGGCCACTTGCGCCCAGGACAGTAACCCTGAGCCGTTGCCTTTTCCCTTGGAAGATCGAATGGCGTCGAGTTCGGAGACACAGCTTTCCAACACACTCTTGCGCTGGTGGAGCGCTTCGCGAGGAATGTCATGAACCCCGCTTTCCTGGGCCTCTTCAGGCAAATTGACCAGGCTGGCCGCTTCGCCTAGCTTAGCATATTCGTAGGCCTCCAGCAGCTCAGAGGCCTCACCGAACACTTGACTGATCAGTCGCTCCGTGGCCTGATCAAAGTCTTCAAGCAACCCGGCCGTGCTTTGTCTGGAGAGAAACGGCTGAAACCTGGCAAGCTGCTGTCGAAATCGCTCGACATCTCGCTCCACGAACAGGCCACGAGCCAGCCGTGTCTTCATTGCTTTCTGCATAGGACGCTCTCGTCGGATGGGGGAACAGAGGATACCCCAACTCCGGAGCAGAGGCAAGGGGCGAGTTGAGCTAGCCAGGACTGAGAATGGGGCGCAGCAGGCGAACCGCAGTCTGTCGGGATTCTGCCTCGCTGGGTTGCTTTATCGTCGTGGATGTTTTCGCTGCACCGCCTCGAACCCGATGCATCTTGTCACGCGTGTGGTAGGGCACCAGGCCTTCCAAGACGGACACAAGCTTATCGCAGGGGACATCCTCCAGAATCTTGACCGCCTGCTTGGGATTGGGCCCCGACCGGCCTCCCACATACACATCCACTGCATCAACCACCTGGCCATCGACTTTGGCTTTTTTGCCAAGAAGTCCAATGTCCGCAACAGTATGATTCCCGCAGCCGGCCGGACAGCCGGACCAGTGCATTGTGATCGGCTTGATCCCGGTTCCCAGTCTCGCTTCAAGCGCATTAGCCGTCTCCAAAGCCTTTCCCTTGGTCTCAATCACCGCCAGATTGCAGTAGTCGATTCCGACACAACTCACTGTTCCCTTCAGAATCGGCGACGGATTATAGGCGAACTGTTTCAACAGGGGCTCTTCGGTCAGATCTCCTAACGCGCGGTCAGGTACATTCGGGATGATCAACGTTTGGTTTGGTGCGATGCGGATCTCGCCCGTCCCAAACCGCTCGGCCAGCGCCACGATGCCGGTGAGGTCGTCCGCCTTGATCCGGCCCACCGGTACCTTAAGCCCCACCCAGTTCAGGCCCGGCTGTTTCTGGCGGTAAATCCCAATATGATCCTTCGCGGACGCCTTGCGCGCATCCGTCTCCGCCAGAGTGAGGGCCCGGCCAACGCGGGCCTCTACTTCCTTCCTGAACCGAGCCTCGCCCCAGTCGTCCAGCAGAAATGCAAGGCGTGCGTTGTTCCGCGACTCGCGGTAGCCGAAGTCTCGATAGACAAAGGTGATCGCCTGGAACACCTCCACCGCTTCCTGTGGAGTGACAAAGATATCCAAGGGGCTCGCAATCCGGTGGCCGCCTGATCCGTTTTTGCCCCCCGCCAGCACGTTAAACCCGAGGATTTTCATCCCATCGCTCTCACGGTGGGCCGGGACTAGGGCGAGATCCTGCGTCTCAGTATGCAGGCAGTTGTCAGGACAGCCTGTGACTGCGACGTTGTACTTTCTGGGCAGGTTGGTGTATTCGCGATTGTAGAGAATTTCCTGGGTTATTGCCATCACGACCGGCGTGGCATCGAGGACCTCCTCCGGATTCAATCCTGCGACTGGACAGGTCATGATGTTCCGGACGTTGTCCATGCCGGTCTGCATCGCATTCAGCCCGACCTCCTCCATCGTGGCAAAGATTGCAGGCACATGTTCAATCCGGACGTGCCGGAGTTGAACCTGCTGGCGGGTGGTTACATCCAGAAGCCCGTTCCCATAGCTGGCCGCGATTTCGCCGAGCGCCCGCATCTGGGCAGCGTTGGTCCGCCCACCTGGAATCCGCACCCGGATCATGAAGAACCCGGGCGTCGGGTTCCGGAGAAAGAGGCCATACCATTTCAGGAGCTGGACATCGGCCTCCGAGATCGCCTCCCAGCCAGCTTGGGCGTAGTACGCGATCCGTTCCTTGACGTCCAACCCGTCACATTCACGCTTAAACTGTTCGATCTTGTTCATGGTTGAGCCGGGTGGCTGGAGACGGACGAGGCCGCTACTACCTTCGCCTGAGAATAAGGTCCAGTTAGCCGCACCGTGGCCAGCCAGTGGAGCCCGCCGACGAACACGCTGCCGCCGATCACGTTGCCCAACACAACATAGGTCTGGTTCCAAAGAAAGCCGGCCCATGTCACGGAGCCCGGATGTGGAAGGAACAGCGCGATACCGAGCAAGGACTGGTTGGCGATGCTGTGCTCGAAGCCGCTCCCGACGAAGGCCAGCAGACACCAGAAGATCAAGTCCAGTTTTGCGGCATCGTTGGTGGTGCGCCCGGCTGTCCAGACCGCTAGGCACACCAGCCAGTCGCATAGGATGCCGCGGACCTGCAGCTCCCACCCTGATAGGTTCATCTTTGTCCCTGCGACCTTCATCAGCAGATCAACCTGCGGCGCTTGCGAGAGCACACCGGACTGGGCCACCAGCCATGCGAGTCCCAGCGACACGGCCAGATTGCCGCGGGCTAAGCTCACTGTAAGGGCGCCAGGGGCTCTGATCCCGAAGCGCACGCAGCTTAAGTGATCTCCCAACAGCCCTCGCGCGACATAACCCTTAGGATCCGTCTTGACCATACCTGACATGACGGCGATCAGGCTCACGATCAGAGCCCCGAAGAAACTCGGCCACGGTCCTTCGGCTCGCGCAAATCGGTTTCCGCCGCCCAACAAAGGCCCTACCCAAAGGGGAGAGTCTCATCTTGCTTGCCCAACCTGTCTGGCAGTCTCGGAAAGGTTCGGTTGGGGAACCAACCTTGCCGCGGCTGAGATTTCAGCGGCCGCCTTGGGAGGGCGATGGCTAAGATAGATGGCCAGGCCCGTGAAGACCACTCCCCCTACAAGGTTGCCCAGTGTGGTCGGGATTTGATTCCATACCCACCAATCGTGCACAGTGATATTGGCACCCATCATCATGCCGACTGGAATGACAAACATGTTCACCACCGTGTGCTCAAACCCCTGCGAGAAAAACAGCATCACAGGCCCCCACATGGCCACTATTTTGCCGACGAGAGACGTCGTCGCAAAGGCCATAACCACGGCGAGGCTGACCATCCAGTTGCACAGGATTCCTTTGGTGAACACCGTAACCATGCCGGCAGAGCCATAGACGGCGTAGCCGTTGGTTTTCGTCTCGGCAATGGCGATGAGCTTTTTCCCGACAAGGGACACGTCAGCAGCCCCGTCCATGGTCAAGGAAATCGCAAGCAGGGCGGCATAGAGCACGCTACCCAGCAAATTACCCAGAAAGACCCAACCCCAATTCGCGAGCACCCGGCCGATCCCAGCACCGTCTTTACGCTCCAAGGTGGCGCAGGGCAATAGCGCAAAGCTGCCCGTGATCACCTCTGTGCCCAGCAAAACAACCAGGCAGAAGCCGAATGGGAAAATTAGGGCGCCCACAATTGGGTTTCCGGTCTGAACTGTTGCCGTGACAGCCATGCTGGTCGCTACGCCGAGGTAGGCGCCGGCTAACGCACCACGCACCAGCAGCTGCTTGACGGGCAGATTTGCCTTCATCGCCCCAACCGAAAGCATGTTGCTGGCAATGTCAGCTGGTTTTACGTAATCCATCTTCTCCTCCTTGAAGCTTAAAGCAGGTTGGCTTGGCCGCCTGGGATG
>JBOHOI010000148.1:0-6983 GCA_050731155.1 Nitrospiraceae bacterium
CACCGTTAGCAGGGCGACCAGGGAGTTCCAACTGCGGCCGTCCAGCGAGGGCCTTCTGAGGCCGCGCGCTGCGGGAGCACAGGAACTCCCTGGTTGTCCTGCACATTCTCTTCTGAGTGTGCGCGGTGCGCGAGCACAGAGGACAGTCCAGCCGTCTCATCAACGCTTCACCCCGAGCTTTTCCGCTTTCGCCACGACTTCCTCAATCGTCCCCACCATGTAGAAGGCCTGTTCCGGCAGGTCGTCGTACTTCCCCTCGACGATCTCTTTAAAGCCCCTGACCGTGTCTTTCAGCTTCACGTACTTGCCGGACGCGCCGGTGAAGCCTTCGGCTACGTGGAAGGGCTGCGAGAGGAACCGCTGGATCTTGCGGGCGCGGGCCACCGCCAGCTTGTCATCCTCAGACAGCTCATCCATCCCGAGAATGGCAATGATGTCCTGCAGGTCCTTGTAGCGCTGCAAGACCGCCTGGACCGCACGCGCCACTTTGTAATGCTCCTCGCCGATGATCTGCGGGTCCAGGATGCGAGAGGTGGAGTCCAGTGGGTCGACCGCCGGGTAAATGCCCAACTCGGCCAGTTGCCGCGACAACACGGTCGTCGCGTCCAGATGCGCGAAGGCAGTGGCCGGCGCCGGATCGGTCAGGTCATCGGCTGGAACGTAAATGGCCTGGACCGAAGTGATGGACCCCTTCTTCGTGGAGGTAATGCGCTCCTGCAGGGCGCCCATCTCCGTGCCCAGAGTGGGCTGGTAGCCCACGGCCGAGGGCATGCGGCCCAGGAGCGCGGACACCTCAGAGCCGGCCTGGGTGAACCGGAAGATATTGTCAATGAAAAGCAGCACGTCCTGCTGCTCCTCATCCCGGAAATACTCGGCGATCGTCAGGCCGGTGAGCCCGACGCGGAGGCGCGCGCCGGGCGGCTCGTTCATCTGACCATAGACGAGCGCCGCTTTGGACTTGGTGTAATCGGTCGGGTCGATGACCTTGGATTCCTGCATCTCGTGCCAGAGTTCGTTCCCCTCGCGGGTCCGCTCGCCGACGCCCGCAAAAACCGAGAAGCCCCCGTGATGCAGCGCGATATTGTTGATCAGCTCCATGATAATGACGGTCTTGCCCACGCCGGCCCCGCCAAAGAGGCCGACCTTGCCACCCTTGGAGTAGGGTTCCAGCAGGTCCACGACTTTGATCCCTGTCTCCAAGACTTCTGTCTTGGTCTCCTGATCCTCGAGGGGCGGAGCTGGACGATGGATGGGGTACGTCTTCGTTGCCTTGATCGGCCCCATTTCATCTACCGGCTCGCCCAGCACGTTGATCAGGCGCCCCAGCGTCTCGCGTCCGACCGGCACCGAAATCGGCACTCCTATGTCCTGAACCGGCATGCCCCGGACCAAGCCATCGGTCGAGGACATGGCAACCCCGCGCACGCGGTTCTCCCCCAGGTGCAGAGCGACCTCGAGGGTAAGGCGGATTTCAGGCTTGTTGGCCTTCTTGTCTTCCTCCTGCTCGACCCGGAGCGCGTTATAGATGTTCGGGAGCTGGCCAGGGGGAAATTCGACGTCCACCACGGGCCCGATGACCTGGATGACCTTGCCTGTACTCACATCAAACTCCTTCGCTGTTATGAGCGCATCGGGCCTTATTTGAGTGCCTCGGCGCCACCGACGATGTCCATGAGCTCCTTGGTGATCGCAGCCTGCCGGGTCTTGTTGTAATAGAGTGTCAACGTCTTGATCAGCTCCCCGGCATTTCTGGTGGCGCCGTCCATCGCAGCCATCCTCGCGCCCTGTTCGGCGGCGGAGGACTCCAGCAGGACCCGGAACGTCTGGGTCTGGAAATGCTTGGGCAGCAAGGCAGCCAGCAACTCGTCTTCGTCCGGCTCGTACTCATAGCTCCCGCCTGAAACCGCGCCGGTCTCGGCAGTTTCATCAAGCGCGCCAATAGGGAACAACTTCTCGACGATGACCCGTTGCTGGATCGCCGACTTGAACTCGTTGTAGATCACATAGAGTTCATCGAACGTGCTCTTCGTAAACTGTTCGATGAGATCCTGCCCGATGTCCAGCCCGTGCTCGTACGTGAGCCGGTCAAACACACCCAGCCATTGTTGGCGAACTGGCCACCGGCGACGGCGGAAGAATTCTCGCCCCTTGCGGCCAATGAAGCTGACGGTGACCCTCACTCCACGCGCCTCACACTCTCGGAGGAACTCGCCGGCCTTGCGCAAGATATTGGCGTTGAAGGCGCCGCAGAGGCCTCGGTCGCTGGTGACGACGAGGACTTCGATGTTGCGACCTACCCGCTTCTGCAACAGCGGGTGGGCAGCCCGATTGACCCGCCGACTGAGGTCTGCGATGACCTCACGCATCTTGTGCCCATACGGTCTGGCCGCCAGGATGCGATCCTGCGCCCGCTTGAGCTTGGCCGCGGCCACCATCTTCATGGCCTTGGTGATCTTCTGGGTGTTCTTGACGGCGCCGATCTTGCGCCGCAGGGCTTGCAGGCTTGGCATGGACAGTCGTCAGAGCGCGCTCAAGGCTTCGCTCCGTATCCCATCTTCTGCTTGAACGTGGTGATGAGCTGCTTCAGCTCGGCACCGAACGCCTCATCGATTTTGCCCTTCGTGCCGATGTCCTTCTTAATCTGCGGGTGGTGTTGAGTGACGTAATGGAGGAGGTCCTCTTCGAACTGCCTGATCTTGTCCACCGGCACGTCGTCCAGGAACCCGTTCACGCCAGCGTAGATGGAGATGACCTGTTCGGCCACCGACATCGGTTTATACTGGCCCTGCTTGAGCAGCTCCACCATCCGGACGCCGCGCGCCAACTGGGCCTGCGTGGCCTTGTCGAGCTCGCTGCCGAACTGCGCGAAAGCCGCCATCTCGCGGTACTGGGCCAAGTCCAAGCGCAGCGTGCCCGCCACTTGCTTCATCGTCTTGATCTGTGCCGACCCCCCGACCCGTGAGACGGACAGGCCGACGTTGATCGCGGGCCGGATGCCCGAGTAGAACAAGTCGCTGGCTAAGTAGATCTGCCCGTCCGTGATCGAGATGACATTGGTCGGAATGTAAGCGGACACGTCGCCGGCCTGCGTCTCGATGATGGGAAGCGCCGTCAGGCTGCCCCCGCCCAATTTCTCGCTCAGCTTGGCCGCCCGTTCCAGCAGGCGCGAGTGCAGGTAGAAGACGTCGCCCGGATAGGCTTCCCGGCCAGGAGGCCGCCGGAGCAGGAGCGAGAGCTGGCGGTAGGCTGTCGCGTGTTTGGAGAGGTCGTCGTAGATGATGAGCGCGTGCTTGCCATTGTCGCGAAAGTATTCGCCCATGGTGACGCCGGCGTAAGGGGCGAGGTACTGCAGCGAGGCTGCTTCGCTGGCCGTGGCCGAGACGACCATACTGTAGTCCATTGCATGGTGCTCCTCCAGC
This sequence comes from Nitrospiraceae bacterium, assembly GCA_050731155.1. Taxonomy (GTDB): domain Bacteria; phylum Nitrospirota; class Nitrospiria; order Nitrospirales; family Nitrospiraceae; genus NS-7. The sequence continues at coordinate 3,420 of JBOHOI010000148.1, forward strand.
GTCTTGACGACACGGGCCACAGTGGAGCGCTTCTGGCCGATCGCCACGTAAATGCAGAACACGCCCAGGCCTTTCTGGTTGATGATCGTGTCCACCGCGATCGCGGTCTTGCCGGTCTGCCGGTCGCCGATGATCAGCTCGCGCTGGCCCCGGCCGATCGGGATCATCGCGTCGATGGCCTTGATGCCGGTTTGTAGTGGCTCCCGGACAGACTGTCGAGTGACCACTCCGGGGGCGCGCACTTCGATGCGGCGGGTTGCGGTGGCTTTGATTGGCCCCTTGCCGTCCAGGGGTAAGCCGATCGCGTTGACGACACGACCCACGAGCGCCTCTCCGACCGGGACTTCGGCAATGCGTCCGGTCCGCTTGACCGGATCGCCTTCCTTGATGCCGGTGTCATCCCCCATCAACACGGCACCCACGTTGTCTTCTTCCAAGTTGAGCGTGATGCCGTAGAGGTTGCCGGGAAACTCCAGCATCTCGCCGGCCATGGCCCCGTCTAGCCCGTAGATCTTGGCGATGCCGTCGCCGACTTGGATCACGGATCCCATCTCATTGACGTCCACGTGCTTGTCGAAGGCTTTGATTTTTTCTTTGATGATCGCGCTGATTTCGTCAGCTTTGATCTGCATGCCCTACTCCTTAGTCAGAAGGGTCTGTATAGCGGTCAACCGACCCCTCACTGTGCTGTCGAAAACGGTGCTTCCGATCCTAATCCGGAGCCCAGAGAGCAGTCTGGGTTCGGTCTGAAAGGTGAGATCCACGTCGCGCCCGAGCAGAGTGCGGAGGCGGGTGCGAAGGTCCTTTTGCTGGGAAGGGCTCAGCGTTGCGGCCGAGGTGATGGCCACCTGCTGGGTCCCTTTGGCTTGATCCACGAGTGCGGCGAACGCATCGGCGATCTCCAGGAGAAATCCAACTCGGTTCTTTTTGACAAGCTGGGCGAGAAAGCCGTCGACGATGGGTGGGCATTTCAGCCTTCGACTGAGAGCTGAAAGCACCTCCTGTTTTTCGTCCAAGCTGAAGGCGGGTGACGCCAAGACATGCTTGAGAGAAGCTGTCTCCGAGAGAATGCGGCCCAGTTCGGTCAATCCGGCGCGGGTGGGCTCTATGCTCTTGGCATCCAGGAGTTCAAACAAAGCCTTGGCGTAACGGCGTGCAACAGAACTTTTGATCACAATCGCTACCGGTGAATCTGGCGATGAACAGGGATAATTCGCGTGCGGGTGGGCACGACAAAAGCGCGTCAGACTAGCATCCGTTCGAGGGACCTGTCAAGGAGGAAGGAGGTGTGAAGGCTACTGAATAATGCCGCCGCCCAGAACGCGATCGCCGTCGTAAAAGACGGCAGATTGTCCCGGGCTCAGCGCACGCTGAGGGGTGTGGAAGCGCACCAGTACGGTCCGGTCCTTGTTAGGCTGCAGGGTCGCGGAGGCGGGTGGTGTGGCATAGCGGACCTTCACTTCGGCCTGAGTCGGGCCCTCCAAGACAGACTCATCGAAGACATTCAGGTCTGCCACCACACAGTCTGACCGGAACAGGCTCTCTTCCGGCCCAAGGACTACGGTCTGGGTCTCCGGCACCACGCGCTGGACGTACAGTCTCTGGCCAGTGGCGATGCCCAACCCTCGTCGCTGCCCGGGCGTGTAGTAGGCGATCCCTTCGTGGTGCCCCAGCACGTTGCCTGCTGTATCAGTGAAGAGACCACGACGTCTGGACTTCGGTGCCTCGGTCTGGATAAACGTCCGATAATTCCCCTGAGTGACGAAACAGATTTCCTGGCTCTCTTTTAATTCGTCAGCCGGCAACCCTAGGGATTCTGCTCGCGCCCAGACTTCCACCTTCTGCATGGACCCGACTGGAAACAGGATGCGAGGAAGCCACGCAGGACTGAGCCGATGGAGGAAATAGCTTTGATCCTTCCGGGAGTCATTGGCCCGTCGCAGACAATGCCTGTTATGGTCTCGTATGATTCTCGCATAGTGCCCTGTGGCGATGAAATCCGCTCCTCGCTCTTCGGCGATCCGATAGAGCGAACGGATCTTCACGCGCTCATTGCACCGCACGCAGGGATTCGGGGTTGTCCCAGCGAGGTATGCGGACAAGAAATCATCTATGACACCTGTCCGGAAACCCGCTCGCGTGTCAAATACCTCGTGGGAGATCCCAAGTCGCTTCGCCACATACTTCGCAAGACCGACTTTGCAACAGCCTCGTTCCTGCCAGCGCTTCGACACGGCGACTGATTCATCCTCCTGCTCCCAGACTTGGAGGGTGATGCCTTGGACTTCAAACCCCTGTTCGACCAGGAGGGACGCGGCTACGGAGCTGTCGACTCCACCGCTCATTCCGAGGATGACTGTAGGCCGTGTCATGGCTCAACTCTCAAGACTTCAACTCCTGAACTCGAACCTTACCCCGATGGGTAGCCAAGTCATGGACGTTCTCGAGACCTTCAGACTTGTCCTCCACCCATTTATTCGCGCCCATCTCACACATGCCGTGAAGGTGAGCACCCTCTTCGACCGAAATCGCCGGCGTTTTGACATCGCCAATCAGGACGGCGGGCTTGAGTATCTGCACCTTTTCGGTTGCGCTGACGGTGCCGTTGATCTTGCCACTGGTGATCAAGGTACCGACGGCGATGATGCCCTTAATGACTGCATGGTCCCCGACAATGAGTGTGCCGCTGGTGTGAATTTCACCCTCGAGGCGGCCATCAATCCGAACGGTCCCCTCAAAGTTGACGATGCCCTTAAAATCGACGCCTTTTCCTAGAAACGTGAAATTTTCATCGTCTCCAGGGTTGTCTTTCTTCTTGTCGTTTGGCCCCCACATAGTATCCTCCTCAGCTTTACGCTTTCACTGTGCGACGGTAGGCAAGGCAAGACAGCCGCTCGTGCGCACATTCACACGGCTTTGACTCAAACTTTTCTTTCCACTGGCAGCGGTACCCCATAACCTCAATTGACGAGCCCCACACAAACCATGAATTTTTATGCAAGATGTGGACCATATGTATCATTGAGCACATTGTTCTTCTGCGTGAAAGGGAGTGCTGCATTATCAGCTGAGAAGAGTTTTCGTTCGGAATTGACTCTCTTGGATCACCTCAGGATGACTTTTTTCTTGTGCGCTGAAAAAAACAAATCGAAAAGCTGGAAGTTAAGATATGATAGAGATAAAAATCATTTAAATTCAATGGCTTGAGTATCTAACACAACGGAACCGCTTCCCAAGAGAATCTCCAGCAATCTTTCCAGTTCAGCAGGGGAAAAATAGTGGATGACGATCTTTCCACTTCTCTTTCCTTTCAGAATGGTGACCCGCGTCCCGAGGTGCTTTTGAATTTTCTCCTCTAGGTCCGGATAGGGCTTTCTGCGCCAAGCCACTCTTTTTTCTTTCCGCGACCGTGACGCACGAGTTACCTCCTCCTCAGATTGCCGCACCGACAGATGCCCCTCGACGATTCTCCGAGCCAGTTTTATCTGCTTCTCAGAACTATCAAGCCCCAAAATCACCTTCGCATGGCCAGTTGAAATGAGGTCTGACTCAACTAAGTTCTTA
>JBOHOI010000149.1:0-6956 GCA_050731155.1 Nitrospiraceae bacterium
CTTATCCATCAAACGCGCGTATACCTGCTGTCCAAATTCGTGCGTGAGGATCGCGTCAAGGAGTTCGATGCCAAGATCACGCTGAGTGACGTTCTTGACGCCGGCCTGAGTAAGAAAACCGGTCAGAGCAGGGAGGCTCAGATAGGGCTGGGAGGGATGCCAGGTTGGTGGGAATACCAGGGATATTTTCATGGTCACCCTGATGACTGAAGGCGGCTCCGTTTCATGCCGTGCACCATTCTAACTGAACGCGGTATCTGCATTTTTATACACCCGCCAATCCGCCCAATGCAACCGTGCCCAACCGGTGGTTCTCTTGCAGCCCAAACGGCAAGGGGCTTGTTTGGAGCTCCTGGCAAGGGCATGAGACACAAAAAAGCCCCGAGTCATGCTTTTCGCGTCTTCTGACTCGGGGCTTCTCTGTATTCGGCCAGCCAGTAGAAGGGCAGGGCCCTTCCGACTAACGAAGACGACCCACTCGCGTGGGCAGACTTCTCAGGGCAGCTTCAATGTGAACCAGGTCGAAATCCCCTTCATCCCATTCCGCTCGACATTGCTTCCGTCCCATACCGCGAATGCCACTGGAACGGACGCGCCTGGCTTGAACTGCACATCGTTCGCGTCACTGGTGGTCAATGTCCGCTTCACCACGATGCGCCAGGTCGGACCAAGACAGCACCCACCCTTGATCGAGCCGGCCGGCTCCCACAGGCCGTTGCCAATCACATCCTGATGGGCTTGAGTGGTCAGCGTGCTGAACCCGTTCGCATTGAGATCTTCGACGGAACTCACCCGCAACGTCGGATCAGACAAGATGTTGCCTGACCAAATTCCGGGATTGAAGGGACCTAAGCTGCGGCCGATCCGGTCAGGATAGGTGACACCACCGGCAGGCTCCTCAAAGTAATAATCCCAGAAAATCCCTGGGTATTGGTCGTCAACATCCCAAATCCCGGCGCTGTCTTTCCCCAGGTCCTTCTGCCATTCCGCGTTCCAACGCCAGATATTGACTGTGCCGCCAGACTGGCCCATGCACTGGAACGGGGGAGCGCCCGAGGTGTTCACAGGGAACTGGAGCGCCGCCTGATCGCGGAAGTCCTGCGGCCCGATGGTGGTATTGTTCAAGGTCTGATCGGACCAGTCCAGGCGGAATCCAATCTCCTTCCCATTCGTGACCGCCTTAACAAACACAGACTTCACGGAAATGTTCGGGTGCATCGGCGTGGTAATCGTTTGTCCGCTCAGCGGCACGACCATTCCCGGCACCCCTTCCCAGACGGGATTCGCCCCATCCATCGGGATCGGCCCCTTGATCGCCTTCACCGGAATAGTGACCGGCTGGCTTACCGCCAGAGGCACCTGCCCGATCGTCAGCATGACGCCGACAACCAGCGCAGAGAGAAGAATGCCGAACACGAGTCTTTTGTTGCGTGTCTGCACTAATCTCATAGGATTATGCCCTCCTCTGAATTAAAGATTAAATGACTCCTCCGCATGACGTCCACTCGGCTTAAGCATCGGTACAAGACGCTTGTCTATTACGCGGTCCCCACCGGCCCAGTGTCCTCCTTCTCCTTATCCTTCTCTTTATCCATGAACGATTGAGCGCCGACTTCGTTCAACAACATGTTCAATTCGTTGCCCTGGTCCTGCGCTCCACATTCGTAGCTCTGCCCCTCTGGAGCGTTGAACGTCGCAGGGCGATACTCGGCCTCCGAATAAGGCTGAGGAGTCACCCCCAAGTAAGCCTGGTCAAGGTCGATCCAATCCGACAAGAAGTCCGCCATGTATCGAAAGAGCCCGTAATCCGCTTTCCTGGCCAACATTCTCGCAAAGAGCGGCACCCATCGCCCAATATGGTCTTTCACGAATTTTTTCTGTGCGTCGACCACAATCTGGGTCTTCTCTGCTCCATCATGACAACGGGCGTACGACTCCTTGTAGGCGAGGAAATGCATGAACTCTAATTCCACGCTCAGATGGTCCATGCGCTCGTGGATATCCCTGGACAGCTCCACGCCAAACGCCTTGTAGAAACCAGCAATATCTCCCATGACATGGGCTTGCGCAAACACGTGATCGTTGCCGAAGAGAGTCTCGTACGGAGGACAGTCTAACGTGATCACATTACTGAAGACGCGCCGATGCTCAGCCTGCAGATCACTCAATTGCCAGTTCACGCACTCGGCTGCAATCCAATTTTCGATCTGATCAAACGGATTGGAGAGGGCAGTCAGCTTCAGCTTGGCGCGTTCTCCGCCAACCCCTTCGAGCGCACGACTGAGACTCTCAAGCGCAGAACGACCATCCTCCACAAACTCTCCACTCTGGAGATAATCCAAAAACTCGTCGTCTTCGGGGTATAAGAGACTCCAAGAGATGAGGAGATAGAGCTTGCTTCGTCCTAACGCTCGTTCCACTGCGGGAGAATCTTTCAGAGCTTGCGTGACGCCAGCAGACTCGACGACTCGAGTCTCACTTCCCTTTGCAGTCATTTGCGTGCTCATTGGTCACACCCTCCTCCGGCCGATACTTGAAAACAGTCGGGAACACACACACCCTCCCGCTTCCAAATTTCGCACCCTTGGCACAGGCTCCCGTATCATAGGCAAAGCATCAGAGTATGTCAAGTCAGAACTCAGCCTACCCCAAGCGGCTGATTTTCGAGTCTTCCAGGGCACTTTCGACACCTTAATTAAATTAAATGGAGGCGTGTCTCCTCTTCTGACAGAGGCTAGAACCGTGCGCCTGAGTTCCCGGATTGGAGGAGCCGAGCTGGGGTCACTTTGATTGCGATGGTATCATTGACGGTCTTGCAAACCTGCTCACAAATCCCGCATCCCACGCAGCGGTCTGCCTCCACCACGACACGGAACACCTCGAAATTCATCGCCAACGCGTTGACCGGACACTGGGACACACAGGCATTGCAACCTTGCCCTGCCGTACAGTCGCGATGGGATATGACGGCACTCCCCATCTTGACCTGTTCTCGGCCAGCAACGGGTAGCAACGCTTCGGTCCCGCAAGAGGCAATGCAGGGAAACTCGTCGCACAGGTGACAAGGGATCTGGTCGGGAAAAATCACAGGGGTGCCATCCCGCCGGTCAAACGCAATGCTGCCAAACGGGCAGGCTTTGACACAATCACCGCAACGCGTGCACCGGTCCAGAAAGAGGGGCTCAGAAACCGCCCCGGGTGGTCGTAACCAGTCGCTTCGGGACGCTGGCTCGGCCTTCTCCGGTGGTGCATCGCGATGTTTGACGAACTCCTGTGCAGTTTTGGCCAGCGAAAGGACGGATTCCTTGAGAAAGCGTCGCCTGCCGAATTCTGGGTCCGCTGCCATGCGCTTGTCCTGACCTACATCACTCCATCAGCCCGCAGCTTGTAGACTTCGACGCACCGGTCACAGGCGCCGAATTCTGTATCCCAACCTGGGTGGTTGTCCCGAATAAAGTCGAGCACGTATTTCTCAACTTTATTTTCCAAATCTTCAACCCACGAGTAGGTCGGGAAGCGGCACAGGGGACAGGGGAACCCAGGCATGAGCATCACCTTGTTCTGGGTTTCCGGAACCTCCCCCCCTTCGACCTCGACGGCCCGGTCCATGACACGCAAGGTATCGGACGCCATCTCGACCAACTCGGAATGGGTCAGCGACTCGGCTTGCCACAATCCTTCGAAGACCGATTTGAGCTGGGTCGGTGGAATCTTTCGATACCAGGAACGGAATTCCTTGAACCGGTCCTCCTTGCTCAGCATCGATTCCTTAGCAGTCCGCATCAACCGACTGTCGATGTTCAGGCACCACAACACCCGATACCGGTACAGAATCAGCGTTTCCTCACCGGGATTCTGCCCGACCTTGGTGTCCGGGTCGTAATTGAAGGCCAGGTCCAGCATGTCGGAGATATGCGTGAGTTCGTGGCGGCAGTAGCGAGTGAGCGCAGGATCGTAAAAGCGTCGCGGGATCAATTTGATTCCCACTCCCTTGAGCCCCTTGTCCTCGAACTCCTTCGCCAGTTCTCGTTCCACTGATCCCCATTTGCGAAGGATATCGACCCCTTCCTGATCCTCCTTGAGGACGCCTTTCACCAACACGATCCCGACTTTCTCTTTGAGCGAGGGAAACTCGTTGAACGCATCCCGAACGATGTCAGAAAACCCCCAAATCCCAAAAAGATACTGGTACAGTTTTTTGAACTCCGGTTCACGGTCGTCCAAAGAAAACTTTTCGTAAATCGGGTCGGCTAATTCATGGAATTCTTTGTAGTAGGTTGGATCGCCCTCTCGCTCAGTCTTCTCAATGAAGGAATCAATCACTTCCTGAAGCAGGGCAGGCTGGAATCTGATTTCCATTAGACGTTTCTCCCGCCTCCTAGTGGACGCGACCGGATGTGCTTGAAAATCAAGTGCCTCGAAGGATTCACCAAGTTCTCGTCGCCGAGGATGGCTTGACTTGCTTCCTGAGCTTCTCTTATAAGATAGGAGGAATAGTGGTTGAATTATAGCCGCCGGAACCCCTGATTTGCAAATCCCGCTGGCGGGGAAATGACGTCATTTCTCCTGAAAGGACAAGAGGATCAATCAGATGGCTGACCCGTTCACAAGTCAATTTTCTACAGGCGTCCAACCCAGCTCCCCCGTCACGGGCGAGGCTCCGAGCCAGAAGGTGGACTTCCTGGAGTACTGGAAGGCTGGCACGAGGGAGGTCAAAACGTTCAGAGGCCACTCGCACGGTGTCTGGACCGTGGCCTATGCGCCCGACGGCCTGACACTCGCAAGCGGCGGCGTCGATCGGCTTGTACGCGTCTGGGATATTGAGACAGGGCGCCTGCTCAGATCGCTTCGTGGGCACACACGCGACATCCGCGCAGCCGTATTTACCCCTGACGGGCAGACCCTCGTGACTGGTAGCGAGGACCGCACGATTCGCCTCTGGAATCCCAAAACAGGCGAACCGACCAAGCTGCTTTTTACCCGCTATGATCACAATGTCTGCAGCCTGTCGCTTTCTCCTGACGGGCTCATGCTGGCTCGTGGAAGTCATAACAAAGACATCAAGATCTGGGAAGTGACGACCGGCACCGAATTGATGACGCTGCTGGGGAAAGACCAATTCGATCATCACTGGTCCCCATGCGTGGCCTTTTCACCGGACGGCATTCATCTCGCCAGCGGAAGCGACATCGGCAAAATCAAAATCTGGGAAGTTCTTCCGAGCGGCGAGGAAAAGGTGCTCCACGACGGGCACTGGCAGGACAGCACGGACGAAGATTCCACCGAAGCTCGCGGGTTCTTCGTCGAGGATGACGGAGGATTTCAGAAACCGATGGATTATTGGATCGGCACCATGACGTTCACGCCTGACGGCAAGATTCTCGTGACGGGCAGTCGCGACTGCGCGATCAAATTCTTCGAGATGCCCCATGTCACGGAGATACGGACGTTAAAAGGGCATGGGGGATGGGTCCGTGCGCTGGCCGTCTCTCCGGATGGCAAGGTGCTTGTGAGCGGCGGCGATGACCAGACGATCAAGTTGTGGGACATCGCCACCGGACGATCCTTCAGAACCTTGAAGGGACACGCAGGCTATGTGCGTGGGCTGGCGTTTTCCCCGGACGGGCGTCGTCTGGCGAGCGCATCCTGGGACCGGACCATCAAACTCTGGGAAGGCGGCGAGGAATTGCCGGAGTGAGCTTACTCATCTTGGTGGTCGTTTTTCCCCGGCGAAATCCCATACCGCTTACACTTTTCCCACAATGCTTTTCTGGATAACCCCAAGATCCTGGAGGCAACCGTTCGACTTCCCTGAACGCGACCGAGTACCGACAGGATATACTGTCGTTCAAACTGCTCTCGGACGACAGCAAGAGAATCGATCGACGCCCCCGCATCTCTCTTGCCGGTCAGTCCCTCGCTACAGAACCCACAGGTTTCCTGCGGCCTCCCGCCAAGATACGGACAGGTGAGAAATCCGCACAGGTCCCAGGGCTGAATCTCCTCATTCTGCCTCCCGAGCGCCACCGCACGCTCAACCATGTTCTCAAGCTCCCGGACGTTGCCAGGAAATGAGTAGCGGAGTAAGAGCTCTCGAGTGCCCTGTGAAAACCCCTTCAAGGCCTTGTTCGAACGGGCGGAACGGGTCTGAAGCACGTGCTCGGCGATCATCAACACGTCTTCACGCCGCTCACGGAGCGGCGGCAGCATGACCGGCACCACATTGAGCCGGTAATACAAGTCCTCTCGGAATCGCCCTTGCGCGACCTCCTTTTTCAGATCCTTCTGTGTCGCGCACACCAGCCGGACATCCACCTCGATCGTCTCGTTTCCACCGACACGTTCGAATTGCCGTTCCTGGAGAACCCGCAGCAGCTTGACCTGCACCATGGGAGAGACCTCTCCGATCTCATCCAAAAACAGCGTACCTTTGTGGGCCAACTCGAAACGGCCTCGTCGTTGCCGAAGCGCGCCGGTGAACGCCCCCTTCTCATGGCCGAACAGTTCGGCCTCCAGCAGGGTTTCCGGAAGCGCTGCGCAGCTCACCTTGATCAACGCATGGTCCCGCCTCGGGCTGTGGCGGTGAATCGCATTGGCCACCAGCTCTTTGCCAGTCCCGCTCTCACCGACAATCAAGACGGTGGAGTCCGTCGCCGAGACCAGTTTGATCTTGTCCAATACGCCTCGCATGCGATTGCTTTTTCCAAGAATCCCTTGAAAGCTGAACTTTTCCTCCAGCTCTTCCCGTAACTGGAGGTTTTCCTGCCGCAGCGCCTGCACTTTGGCCACACGATCGATAATCAACAGGAGTTCTTCCATCTGAAACGGCTTCGTGATGTAGTCGTAGGCGCCCAGCTTCATGGCTCCGACAGCGGTCTCAACTGACCCGTGAGCCGTGATCACGATGACCTCGGTGCGCAGTGAGTGCTGCTTGCACGCTTGCAACAGGTCAAGGC
>JBOHOI010000150.1:0-6925 GCA_050731155.1 Nitrospiraceae bacterium
CGATCGGCACGTAAGGGCGGTTGTGCTCGCCTTCGTAAATCTGATCCGGCCGGAAGAGTTTATTTTCTTGGAGTTGCTCAAACCAGTGAGCCAACCAGCCAGCCACCCGCGCCATGGCAAAGATGGGAGTGAAGAAATCCACCTCGATCCCCATCTTGTCATAAATGATTCCAGAGTAGAAATCCACGTTGGGATACACGCCCTTCCCCCCCAGGAGATCTGCTGCGACTCGCTCCACTTCCAGCGCGACCTCATAGAGCGGTGATGTCCCGCACTCTCGGAACAGCCGCTCGCATAGACCTTGAAGAATCGTGGCGCGTGGGTCCTTGACCTTGTAGACCCGATGGCCAAATCCCATGATCTTCTCTTTGGCTTTCAATTTTCTCTCCAGGTACGGGCGGACTCGCGCGGGCGTGCCGATTTCTCTGAGCATCTGCACCACTTCTTCATTGGCTCCGCCATGCAGGGGGCCCTTCAGGGCTCCGATGGAAGAGGCCACGACCGTGTAGGGATCGGCAAGGGTCGAGGCAGTAACCATCCCCGTGAAGGTCGAGGCGTTCATCGTGTGTTCAGCATGAAGGATCAGGCAGACATCCAGCGTGTCCGTCCACACTTTCTCGGGGACTCGGTCGGAGAGCATATAGAGAAAGTTTTCGCAGAAGCTCAGGTCATCCCGTGGCGAAATATGGTCGTCTCCACGTCGCAGCCTTGCGTAAGCGGCCACGATCGTGGGCAGCTTGGCAATGAGCCTGACAGCGGACCAGTAGTTGTTGTCGACGTCTTTCACATTCCGCCCGGGATAGAACATTCCCAAGGCCGCAACGGCAGCCTGGAGCGCGTCCATCGGATGCCCCTGCTCTGGCAAACATTTGAGCAGATCGATGATGCGATACTTGACCCGGCGATGGAGGGTAATGTCACTGACGAATCGCTCGAGTTCAGGCTTGGCCGGGAGACGGCCGAGCAGCAAGAGAGACGCTGTTTCTAAAAAGGCAGACTTGGCACAGAGGTCCTCGACCCGGATGCCTCGGTATTCCAGAACGCCGCGCTGGCCATCCACATCGCTGACCGCGGACCTGGCTGCTGGCACTCCCGCCAACCCCGGCATGAAGTCATGTGGCATCTTCTCACCTCCTGCGTCGGTTCGATTTCATGATTGTGTGATTTGGTGAATGAATCCCTGAGCTGAAAACCCTCTGTTCATTTCAAGTCCCTCTTCGAAACAATCACCCGATCGCCGCATCCATTTATGACAAAATGCCTGCTCAGGGCGGACCCATAAATTCTGGCCCGACCGGGGTACCGATCATATCGGTCAGCACGCGGTTCATTGCTTCCTCTTCGGTTGGGGAGAGGGACCATCCTGCCCCACCGGCGTTGTCTTCAATTTGCTCCGGCCGACGCGCCCCGCAGAGCGCGACCGTCACTCCTGGTTGATCTAGGCACCACCGGATTGCCATCTGGCCGACTGTCTTTCCATACGGGGTGGCCACTGTTCTCAGGCGCTCGACACAGGCCACGTATCTGTGAAATGCCTCACCCTTGAACTTGGGGTCCATCTCTCGGACATCCCCGTTGCCAAACGTTTCATGCCCCCTGTATTTCCCGGACAAGAGTCCACGGCACAGAGGCCCATAGATGAGAGTTCCGATCCGCTTGCTGATGCAGTACGGGAGCATCGCCTCCTCGATACCGCGTTCGAAGAGGTTGTAAGGGGGCTGGAGGACATGGACCGGTCCCACTGCCAAACAGCGCTCGATTTGAGCTTCATCGAAGTTGCTCAGTCCGATGAACCGAATTTTGCCTTGGCGCTGTAAGTCCAGCAGTGCTTCCATCGTTTCCTCGAAAGGGGTGTTACGATCCGGCCAATGCATTTGATAAATGTCAATGTAGTCCGTGCGGAGCCGCCGGAGGCTGTCCTCGATCTCCTGAGAAATCCTGGTGCGGCTCGCGTTCCGCCAGACTCGGGTCTTCTCGGGATTCCATTCCAGCCCTACCTTTGTAGCCAAGATCAAGTACTCACGTCGATCGGAGTCAGCCACGGCGCGCCCGACCAGTTCTTCGGACCGTCCGTGCCCGTAGATTGGGGCGGTGTCAATGAGATTCACGCCGAGATCAATGGCCCGTCTGATCGTGGCAAGCGACTCTCGGTCTTCCGCGCCTCCCCACATCCACCCGCCCATCACCCATGTTCCCAGGCCGATGACCGATGGCTTGAGACCAGTGCTGCCGAGTTCACGGTACTCCATCAGACTGTCTCGTGCGTGTCGTCTTGGTCTGGCCTACTAGCAACTATCTTCCATTCTAGCAGGGCATCATGCCGCCGGAGAAATTGAAAGACCGCTTCGTTGAACAGGGCAGGTCGCTCCAACGGGCTGACGTGTCCGCAAGCGGGGATCACGGTCAATTGCGCGCCCGGAATCTGCTGGGACAGGCGACGGGCGTGACGGACGGGGGTCAAGAGGTCCTCTTCTCCGGCTACCACCAGCGTCGGCGCACGGATCAGCTCCAACCGACCGTCCAGATCGTGTCCTAAGGCGCCTTGCGCAAGGTGAGCCAAGGCTGCGACTGGCTGCCGCGCCACGTTTGCCTGCAAACCTTTCAGGATCTCACCATGCTCGCGCAGGTACCACTCCGAGAACAGCAAGGGCTCAGCCACCTCGAAGGCCAATCCCCCTCCTCCCACACCAAGGACCCGAACCCAGGTTTTGAGGAACCGCTCCATAGCTGGCTCGATTCGTGACACGGTACTGCACAGTACCAGCGCTCCTGTCTGGGCCGGATATTTCAGCGCGAAAGATTGCGCGATCATACCCCCCAGGGAGAGTCCCACCACGTGCACTCGGCGGAGACCGATCCCGGCGACAAGCCGATTCAGGTCATCAGCGTGCTGCTCAACGCTGTAATCCTGTGCAGGCTTTCCCGATTGCCCCTGTCCCCGGCAATCGTAGGTCAGTACAGTGTAGTGGGCAGAGAAAGCACGGACCTGTGCTCCCCACCCTGCCGCCTCCATGGTCAGCGCGTTGATCAAGACGAGCGGAGCACCGTGTCCCACCACTTCATAATGCAGTGTGACATCATCGAGCGCATGGATCGGCATCAGAGGGATTCTAGGTGGCTCGAATTTGATCAGTCAAGGAAAGACAAAACGCGGTGCGGAGGCTGAACGTCACTTGCAATGGTGCGCTCCGCTTGGGCATACTAAGTTTAACCGCATTAGATCGCTGCAGGCTGGAAGAGGTACTGCTATGCCATGGTCTCTCCGAACCATGCTCGTGCTGGGTGGAGTCGCTCTCGTGGCGGTCGCTTTGGTGATATGGCGCGGAGAGAGGGAACACCTGCCGTCCAGTGAGAGTAGGCCCGGCGCCGCGCTCATACCATCGAAAACGATCGGGACCAGCGCCCTCAGTCATGGAGGATCCACCCCCGTGCGTGATGAGCATAGGCCGACTTCAGGAACGTTCGCTGGACCACTGGTGGGCCAACGGATGATCGTCGGGCAGGTGTCGAAGGTTTCAGGGCAGCTTCCCGTGATGCCGGGAACCGAGGTGGTGGTGACCGCGGTGGTGGACTCGCAGCAGACCGAGAGTGGGCGTGCGGAACGTTACTACCAGGTGCGACTGCCTGACGGTGTGATCGGGTGGCTCCCAGAAGGCTCGCTCCGATCGCGATCCGTCAGCGATCACACTGAGTTGCGCGGGGATGAGAGCCGATGAGATGAAGACAGCGTACTGGTTTGGCATCGGCGCTGGGCTGATATTATTCCTTCCGGCAGCCATGGTGCCGGCGCAGCAGGATCCCGAGATCCTCTTCGCCGTCGTGACCAAAGTTTCGAAGGACCGGCAGCAGGTCACCGCGCAGGTGTCCAGCGGGGGGGTAGTGACCGAGGCCACGTTGATCGCGAGCGAGGCCGTGCTCAATAATCTGATCTGGAAAAAGCTGGAAGTCTGCCATGCCCTCAAGGCCGAAGCCTGGAAGAATGCGGAAGGTTATCGAGTGGTGTCCATCAGGGTGCTAGATGCGGGGATGCTGCCGATGGCGTTGCAGGGCCTGGCGGGAGACTGCATGATCAAGAAGGCGTTGGAATTCGCCCCGCAGGTTGACTAAAAACACGCTGAATGATCGAGGACGAAGCTAGAAGAGGGTTTCGGCAATCTAGACTGCGCGGCAGTCTGGGCATTCCGTCGGTTCTTGCTCGGAGTTGACCTCCTCCGTGGTGAGTGGGAACTGCTGGTCGCACTTCCGGCACTGCCGGATTTCGAAGTAGGCCACACCCTTTTCATCAATCTCGGTCGGCAGCAACAGTTCTCCGGGGTCATACCCCAGCAACGCTCCGTCAGTGAACTTGACCACGGCAAGGCGGACATTGAAGAGTTCGAACGCCGCTTCCTGGCCCTTGCGCTCAAGGACATGTCCGACCACAAAGACCGGCTGCCCTTTCCGTTTGGTTCGCAGGTCTTTGAGCGTCCTCTGGGTCGCAGTGGCGCAGGAAAAGTTCCCGCTTGAACTGGTGCCTGCGGTCGGCATGGTCGAGTCCCCTCTTGGTCGTGGCAAGAGGTGCGTGGAGACGCTGACGCTGATTGCATTTACCACGCGCCTCGAAACAACGTCAAGATGGGCCCAGTCGTTCAAGGGATGGAGAAAACAATGCCGAAGATCACGATCTACCAAAAGCCTACCTGCAGTACCTGTCGTGAAGCGATCAAGTTGCTCAATGCGAGCGGGCAGGCCTATACCGCGGTCAACTATTATGAGAAACCCTTCACCAAGGTGCAGTTGAGGGGTCTGCTAAAGAAAGCTGGCCTGAAAGCGACGGACATCCTTCGGACGAAGGACGAAATCTTTATGACGCTCGGCCTGGCCAGCAAGAGCCTCGCTGAAGAAGAGCTGCTGGGCCTGATGATCAAGCACCCGGACCTCATCCAGCGTCCGATTGTGGAAAAAGATGAGACGGTCATGCTGGCGCGCCCGGCGGAAACCATCACGCGGCTGCTCTAGGCATGGGAGGTCAACCGGAGCTTCCCCGTCTGCGAATCTACACTCACGACGATTTTCCCCTCTAACACACGGAGTAAGGTCTCGCCCGCCAATCGCCTTCGCCAGCCGTGGAGGATTGGCAGGTCCAGTTTGTCGCGATCCGTTCGCTTGGCGTCCACCAGTGTCTGGAGGTCGGACACACTGGCCAGCAGGCTCGGTGCGATCTCTTCCTCTTGGGCACAGGCTTTCAACACTGCTTGAAGCAGATCAACCTGGCCGGCTGCTTCCGGCTCGGGCCGTCGTGCGCGAGGAATCTCGGGCCATTCCGACTCCGGAAGCGCGAGTCCCCGGCGAATTATCTGCAGTAGGGTTTCTCCGTTCCGTTCGACCTCGGATGGATGAAGCCCGCGGGTCGCCCGCAAGGCCGCAGGTGTGGCCGCCGTGCGACGAGCCAATTCCAGCAGGACCTCGTCTCGAATCACCCGTCCTCTGGGGATATTTCGACGTCGAGCTTCTCCTTCTCGCCATGCGGCCAATTCCCGGAGCACTGCCACCGACCGTGGCCGTAAGTTGTCCCACCCACGCATGCGTTGGTACCGATTGCGGGGATCGCGTGATTCGTCGGTCGGGCTGGATTCTAGTTTCGCGAACTCTTCTTTGATCCAGTCAAGTCGGCCCAGCCTCTGCAGTTGACCGTAAAGGTGTTCGTAGATTGGGAGGAGATACTGGACATCCTCCAGGGCATAGGCAATCTGCTCTTGAGTCAAGGGACGCTGGCTCCAGTTGGTGAGGGTGTGGGATTTGGCCAGCTTGGTGCCGACCACACGATGGACAAGCTGGGCGTAGCCCACCTGCGTCCCATAACCAACCATGGCCGCTGCCAGTTGCGTGTCGAACACCGGTACAGGAACCTGGCCGACAAGAGCGTGCAACAGTTCAAGGTCTTGCTTGCCGGCATGGACGACCTTTTCAATATCGGGATTCGCGAGCACCTCCCTAAAGCAATCCAGCGAATCGACGGCTGGGACATCAATGATAGCGGACAGGTCCTCCACCGCGACTTGGATCAGCTCCAGACGAGGCACGAAGCTGTCCTCACCCACAAACTCCGTATCCAGCGCAAGATGCTTGCTCTCGCCAAGGCTACGGCAGAGGTCTCGTAGTCTGTTGGAATCCGCAATGTAGTGGAAGTTCGAAGGGCTCACTGCGCAAGTCAATTAGGGCGATCGGAGCTGAAGAATCAAATTTCTCTATGCGGTGGCTCTGTCTGCATTATACTCAAGTCATCTTTGAGGTACTGATAAGCCTCGATGATCCGGCGCAGCTCCGGCTCTGAGCTGCGGTCCCCCTTCCGCGCGTCTGGGTGGAGCTTCTTGGCTCGCTCCCGAAAGGCCGCAGTGATCGCAGACAAGGAACTGCCCTGTTCCAAGCCGAGGGCCTGCAAGGCCTCGGAGGTGCTGTTAATCTCTCCGGGTGAGCCTGGCATGTCCCCGCCGCCGCCAGCAGCCTTGAAGAAGTCGGCGAAGTTGATTTTGCGTCGCCTTCTTCGTGGTCGCTCTCGCACTTCACTGTCCAGCTCCTCGAATCGGTCTTCTATGAACTCCAGGCGGGACTCCAGTCGCAACGCGCCCGACAGGTCCTGAATCTGGCTCAGCTCCTCTTCGATCAGTCCCAGGGTCCGGTCGATTTCTCCTAACCCCTCCTCGACCTTGAAATAGGTATCAACCCGGTCCTGCATTACATGGTCCATCGCAAAGTCGAGGCTGTCTTCTGTCTTACTCCTGAGCGATTCAATCCGCCGGCGCATGCTGGCCTGGTACTTGCCCAGTTTCCTCGCTTCGAAGGGCATCAGGCCTCCGTGGTTTCAACTTCCATCGGAACGAGTGCAGCCAGCCTCTGACGGCGACGCCATTCTAACATAACCTGATTCCAGCCCCACACCAAGACA
>JBOHOI010000151.1:0-6920 GCA_050731155.1 Nitrospiraceae bacterium
GATAGAGCGAGCCGACGAGTGACAGGTGGCCTGCTCACCCTGAGCCAACGTGCCTATTCCCCGTGACAGAAAGCGGCAGACCTATTGAGGTTGGAGAGGCGTGAGGGTTTGAAGTGTGCCAGAAATTTCATTTAGAGATGAGGCAAGGGCATCAATGTCGATGCGTTTCTTGACGAGGTCGCCCGTCATGGCTTTAAGCTGATCCTCAAGCCGGTCCCGTTCGCGCGCCATCTCGTACAGATGACTCACCTTTTCCTGACAAGTCGCCAAGTCGCGTTGCATGGCATTCCAAACAGATTGAGCTTCTTTCACCTTCTGGACGGTATCCTCCAACAACTTGGTGAGATACCCAATCTGTACTTCACGGGTGCTCTGCTCGGCCTCTAGAGCTAAGCGTCTCTCCTCGCTCGACCGCCACCGTTCCTCGAACTTCTGGATTGCGTTGACCCACCCCATGACCTCTCCCGGTTCGAGGTCGGGCGCGTAGGGGAAGCCCTGTCCCCGCTCCATGGCCTCAATGGTCGGTTGCAACCAGCCGATAAAGATGGTGATCTCCCTCAATTTCTCGCTCATGGAGGAAACCGAGGTTTTCTGGTCCGACATGGATTCACTCCTTACCTGCCCCTCTAAGGGACTCACTCGCTCTCGGGGGGGCGACCATCGGTGATATTCCAGCAGCACTGCCACGCAGTGCCGGCAGAACGGTTGCTCGCTCGAAGGGCACGAGCATTTGGTGACGAGGCTCCCATCCTTCAACTGAATCTTTTGTTCGTACAGCCCTTCCTTCCCGAGCACCGTCGAGGCAATCTGCCCGTCATCGGCCTCCACAATCCGCACGTGATGCTCAGCAACATATTGCAGGCCCAGCGTATAGGAGGATGGGACGACGAGCGACTGAATCAGACGGGCGACACCTGGCCCAGCTTCTGAGCGATGCAGGGGATCTTATTGCGCATAGGGGCCCTCCCGGAGAATCGTGACGGTCTCGGTCTCCCTGAAGGCGGGCGACTGGGCGAACGACACCGCCCTGGTCCCAGCAGGAATCCATCGCCCGATGGAGACGATGAGCGATTGAATGTCCTTGTGATCCGATTGGCGGGGAGAGAAATCCGGCTTGAAATCGAGACGAGGTGCACCGTGTCGAGCCAGAGCAGTCACGTGGTGCATTCCACGAAACACCCTTCTATGCAGTGAGGGGCATTATAGACGGGAACACGGCAATGTCAACACAGAGTTGTACCCACCGGTCACACGGAACAAGCTGGGATTTCCGTGCAGGTCTGTGGAACAAGAGCAGGATTGTTCCCTCGCCTCAAGATTCAGGTATACTGATCGGCATGAACGTCAGAATGCTCCGGATGCTGCTCACCGCTTCTGTGCTTGTTGGCAGTGTGACAGCCGCATCCGAAAACAGGACGGCCCAAGTGATCCGCTCGGCCTCGCCGACCTGCAAAGCCATCGCGTTGACCTTTGATATGTGCCCGGTTCGCAATGGCGCCGGTTATGACGCGCCGCTGATCGACACCCTCGTCTCCAAACGCATCCCAGCGACGTTCTTCCTGTCCAGTCGCTGGATCGCGACCCACGAGGAGGAGGTCCGAGCCTTGCTGTCCGTTCCCTTCTTCGAGATCGGCACGCACGGGCAACTCCACGCGCACTTGCCGATGCTGGATGCGGACCGTCAGCGAAAAGAAATCCAGGGCCCGGTCACACTCCTTCAGACTCGCTACGGACGCCCTGCGCCGCTCTTCAGGCCGCCCTACGGCGAGTACAACGACGCCACCGTTGAGATTGCCCGGGCGCTGGGACTGCGGTTCATCCTCTGGAACGCGGTCTCGGGCGACCCGGACCCTCAACTTTCTCGGACGCGGATGGCTGACCATCTGAAGGCGACCGTTCGCAACGGCAGCATCATCGTCTTCCATGCGAACGGCAGGGGACGGCACACCCGAGCGGTGGTAGAAGACCTCTATCAGGACCTAGTCCTCACCAAAGGCCTGCAGCCTGTGACCGTTTCCACCCTGTTGGATGGCTGCGAGGCAGGACAGACCCGTGATGGCACCGAGCCTAGCCATTAGACCGTACAAGCCGGAGGACCGCGAGGCCGTGATTCGAATCCTGGGCGAGTCGGAGCCCTGGAAGACGCTGGGCTATACTGTCGCCGACTGGGAGCGACTGTTCGATCCCCTGCCGCAGGGTCGGGACGGGTTCATCGTTGAGGCCGACGGAGCTGTGGCCGGGCTCGCATTGCTTCGCCAGCGATTTCTGCTCGGCGACTACCTGGAGTTGCTGGCCATCGCTCCTTGGGCGCAGGGCAAGGGGCTGGGGGGCACGCTCTTGGCGTATCTTGAAAACGTCGTCTTTGCGAGGGCGAAGAACCTGTTCGCGTGCGTCTCCGACTTCAACCAGGGGGCTCGACGGTTCTACGAACGGCATGGCTACCGTGAAATCGGCCCCATCCCAAATTTCCTGATCCAGGGCTCCGCCGAGATACTGCTGCGGAAGACCACCGGCACTGCTAAACCGTGAGGCGTCAGGCGTGAAGCGTGAGGCGTAAGAAGAGAGCCTTCTTCTGTTTATGCCCAACCCCTTACGCCTTACCCCTAACGCCTCACGAAGATTGCCGATAGCGGAGAGGCCTTCAAGCGGGAAGAAACGCCAGGAGGGAAACAGATGCGAGTGAAGAAGTTGCTGCATACTCGGATGCGCGTCAGCGACATCGACCAGACGATCAAGTTCTACACCGAGGTGCTCGGGCTTGAAGTCCTCGAACGCAAGACGTCCCCGCGCGGCTCGCACCTGGCCTTTCTGGCCATACCCAACAGCGAGGAGCTGATCGAGCTGTGCAGCTTCCCTCCAAGCGGCCCTGTCAAGGTCCAGGAGGACCTGGTCCACCTGGCGTTTGAGGTGGACAATCTGGATGACACCATCCGAACGTTGGAGGCCAAAGGTATCAAGATCACCGACGGCCCGACCAGAAGTTCCTCCGGTAGCCGCTTTATCTTCATTGACGCCCCCGACGGCTACGAGATCGAGTTGATCGAGCGGCCTCCCGGTACGGCACTCGTGTAGAAGCCAGTCATTGGTCAATGGTCATCAGTCAATGGCAAAGGATGAAAAAGAGTGGGAACCATTCGGTCGTTTGAGGACCTGGAAGTCTGGAAACTAGGCAGACAAATACGAAAGAAACTTTACGAGGTCGCGCGACGCCTGCCTGAGCATGAAAAGTATACCCTTGCGCCGCAGATCAGGAATGCGGCCCTGTCTCTTACAGCCAACCTCGCCGAGGGATACGGACGATTCCACTTCAAGGAAAACGTCCAGTTTGGTCGGATCTCACGCGGCTCTGCCTTCGAGCTTCTAGACCATCTAATCACCTGCAACGACGAAGGGTATATCAATAACGGGGAGCTTCAAGAGACACGGGATGAACTGTCCTCTTTTCTTAGACTGTTGAACGGTTATATCCGAAGCATTGGCAAAGCGGCCGACGCAGGAAAGCGTCAATAGTCATCAGGCAATGGTCAATAGTAGAATGCGTACAGGGTTGTGATTGACTGTTGACCGATGACCAGGCTCTATTCACCACCAATGACCAATGACTATTGACCAATGACTATCTCCGTGGAACTCCAGTCCAAGCTCGACCACCTCCCCGAGCAGCCCGGCGTGTATCTCATGAAGAACGCACGGGGAGAGATTCTTTATATCGGCAAAGCTGCTGTCCTCGCCGACCGGGTCCGTTCGTACTTTCAACGAGGTAGTGACCATACCCCCAAGACCAGTCTGATGGTCAGCCAAGTCACGGACCTGGAGACGATCGTGACGAGGTCCGAGTTGGAGGCGCTCTTGCTGGAAAGCAACCTGATCAAGCGTCACCGACCCCGGTTCAACGTGGTCCTGCGAGATGACAAACAATATCCGTATCTGCGGTTGCCGATTAAAGAAGATTTCCCGCGCTTATCGATTGTCCGCCGAGTTAAAAAGGACGGAGCGCTGTACTACGGCCCCTACGTCCCGGCTGGTGCGATGCGGGAAACCTTAAAAGTCATTCGCAAGGTGTTCCCGCTCGCGACCTGCGAGATCGAGATTGACGGCACGGCTGAGCGGGCCTGCATCGAGTTCGAGATCAAACGCTGCATGGCCCCCTGTATCGGGAACCAGACACGCGACGAGTACCATCAGATTGTCAAGCAAGTTCGCCAGTTCCTGGAGGGACGGGACCGAGAATTGTTGGATGAGCTTCGTGCACAGATGGCAGCCGCCGCCGAGCGCGAAGAGTTTGAGGACGCCGCGCGGCTCCGGGACCGGGTCTTCAAGATCGAGCGCACGCTCGAAAAACAGCGCGTGACCCAGACCGCCGCCACCGAGCAGGACGTGATCGGCTTGGCCCGACAGGACCACGCGCGAGGCATGGCCGTGGACCTCCAGATGCTGTTTGTCCGCGGGGGCCTGCTGATCGGCCGCAAGGACTTCTTCTGGCCGGAGGCGGCGGATGCCTCGGATGAAGAGCTGGTCCGTAGCGCCATCGAGCAGTTTTACAACAAGGAGGTGCTTCCGCCGAAAGAGCTGCTGGTCCCCACCCCGCTGAGCGAGGTGGCCCTGATCGAAACCTGGTTGTCGGAGAAGAAGGGTGAGACGGTCAGGATCGTGGCACCGGAGCGTGGAGCCAAGCACGAACTCTTGCTGTTGGCGGAAGAGAATGCCGGCGCCGCGCTGGCCAACCACCTGCGTGATGAAGAGACTGATCGTCAGGCAGTTGAGGAACTGAAGCGCCTCTTGCGCCTGGAATCAGCCCCACGGCGGATCGAAGGGTTTGATATCTCCAACACGATGGGTGACCAGTCCGTCGCCTCGATGGTGGTGTGGGAAGAAGGACAGGCAAAGAAGTCGGACTATCGGAAATTCAAGATCAAGACTGTCCAAGGCGTCAACGACTTCGCCAGCATGCAAGAGGTGATGATCCGACGCTATGGGGAGGCGGAGAGCTTCCCGCTTCCAGACCTGATCCTGATCGACGGCGGGCTCGGCCAACTGGCCGCCGCGATGGAAGGGTTGAAACAAGTCAGTCGCGCCGAGCTCCCCATTCTAGGGTTGGCCAAGGAGCGGGGCGAGAAGCAGGAACGAATCTTCGTGCCGGGTCGCAAGAATGCCATTATCCTCACTCCCTCTTCGCCCGCTACCCATTTGCTCCAACGGATTCGGGACGAGGCGCACCGCTTCGCCATCACGTACCATCGAAAACTACGCGGGAAGGCGCTGGTGGCCTCGCGGCTGGATCAGATCATCGGGGTTGGGGAAATCAGACGGAACCGATTGCTCCGCACATTCGGCAGCCTGGAAAAGATCACCGAGGCCACGGACGAGCAGTTGCGCGAGGCCGGGGTGGACGCCAAGACCGCCGCCGAGCTCCGGAAAGCCCTCTCGTAACCCTCCAAGAGAAAAACCTGTCATTCGTCAATGGTCATTCGTCATTCGCAGGGGATAGGTCCGCTCTTGTACGTGAATGACGGATGCGAAATGATCGAGTTTTCTTGACAAAAAACGGATGAGGACATAGCGTCATACGTATCAGTACAAGCTCTGTCTCATTCCTCGAGGGGATTGAACAGTGAATGCCCTGCTTCCGACCAACGTCGCGGCGAAGCTCGCGAACATTCATCCGCTCACTCTTTCGCTGGCGGGAGTCTTGAGCACGGGAATCTTCGTCCTGGACCTGTTCTTGCCGTTGGGCTGGGTAGTCTGGTTTCTGTATCTGCTGCCCCTGTTTCTCACCTTCTGGTTCTCACACCGGCAATACCTGATTCCCCTCGCGACAGTCTGCACTGCACTGATCATTGTCGGTTTCATCCACTCTTCACCCGGCAGCCCAGTGGAAATGGCGACCTTCAACCGATCCATAGGAGTGGTGGTGCTCTGGATCACAACACTCCTCCTCCGGCAGCACAAGCAGGTGGCGGAGGCCCTGCGCCGGAAAGAACTCGAGCAGCAGACCATTTTCGATTCCGTGCCGGCCATGATCTGGTACAAAGACAAAGAGAACCGCATCCTGCGGGCGAATAAGCTAGCGGCCGAATCAACCGGTCGGTCGGTCGAACAGGTCGAAGGCAGGCGCACAGAAGAGCTGCACCCAGCCGAAGCAGCGCAATACCACGCCGATGACCTGGAGGTGATCAACAGCGGAAAGCCTAAGTTCGGCATCATCGAACCCTATCGAGTCGCTTCGGGAGAGCAGCGCTGGATTCGGACCGACAAACTCCCCTACCGTGATCAGGACGGGAACATCATCGGCGTGATCGTCTTTGCGGTGGACATCACCAATTGCGTACGCGTGGAAGAGGCGCTCCTCAAGGCTCAGGAGGAGTTGGAACTCCGAGTCCTCGAACGCACGAGCGAGCTTCGTCGCACCATCGAACTCCTCAAAAGAGAGGACGCTGAACGTCAGCGAGCCGAGAACGCCTTCCATACCAGCCTGCTATACTTTCAGACCTTCATGGACAACAGTCCCGTGGTGGCGTTCATGAAAGACGAGGAGGGCCGCTATGTCTATACCAACCGGACGTGGGAGCGTGTCTTCCGCAAGACAAATGTCGAGGTGGTGGGGAAGACTGATGTCGAGCTCTGGCTGCCCGAAACAGCCAAACGACTCCGTGAAAATGATCGGGCGGTCTTCGCTGCAGGTCGCGCGGTTGAGTTGGAAGAAGTCGTGCCGACCTCGGACGGGACACCTCACACCTGGGTCGTGTTCAAGTTCGTGCTTCAAGGCCCGTCCGAGCGACGGTTGCTCGGCGGCGTGGCGCTGGACATCACCGAGCGCAAGCGGGCGGAGGAGGCTCTGCGCGAGAGCCAGGAGCGGTTCCGGAGCGCATTCGGGTCTGCGGCTATCGGTATGGCCCTCGTCGCGCCAGACGGCCGTTGGT
>JBOHOI010000152.1:0-6909 GCA_050731155.1 Nitrospiraceae bacterium
CGTTTCCGGAATGGCCGGAGTTCATCAGTCAACACATCAACAAGGAGGGATATATGCGTCTCAAACAGATCATTATCACTTGCCTCTGCCTGGTTCTGACCGCATCGTTCGTGATGGCCAAGGAAAAGAAGCAGGAAGGCAAGATGGACCCGCAGGCGATGATGGAAATGTGGAAGAAACTGGGCACGCCCGGCGAGCCGCACAAGCTGTTCGCCAGCCTGGCCGGCAGCTGGACGACCACCACGAAGGAGTGGATGGAGCCGGGCAAGCCTCCGGCGGAATCGACCGGCACCGCCGAGATGAAGATGTTGCTGGACGGGCGTTTTCTCTACCAGGAATACAACGGCCAGATGATGGGGCAGCCCTTCTCCGGAGTCGGCATCGACGCCTATGACAACCTGACCAAGAAGTACGTGACGGCCTGGATGGATTCGATGGGCACGGGGATCTTCATGATGGAAGGCACGGCCAGCGCCGACGGTAAGACCATCACCCTGAAAGGCTCGCATCCTGAACCGGGCGGCGGCCGGATGTCGCATCGCGCGATCTGGAAGATCGTCGACAACAATACTCAGACGTTCGACATGTACGGGGCGCACAAGGGCGGCAAGGAAACGAAGATGATGGAGATCACCTACACGCGAAAGCAGTAAGACGCCCGAAGTGACCGGAAGGCTCCGAACGGGAGTGACAAGGCAGCCGGCTGAGGAAACGCGCGTATGGAGGGGTGTGCCGACCGCATGAACGCCATCACAGTCGAAAACGTGCGGAAAGTCTACTCCGGCGCCGCGGCGCAACCAGTGCATGCGGTCGACGGGGTGTCGTTCGAGGTCTCAAGAGGACAGATCTTCGGATTACTCGGCCCGAACGGAGCCGGGAAGACCACGCTCGTGAAGATTCTCACCACCATCACCGCGCCGACGTCCGGCCGCGCGAGCGTCTGCGGATTCGACGTGGTCCGCCAGGCGCTGGACGTGCGGAAACAGATCGCCGTGGTCTTGCAGCAAACCGCGGTCGAGACCCTGCTCACGGTGGAAGACAATCTCCGCATCTACGCGTACCTGCATGGCGTGAGCAGGGGCGACGTCCGGAAGCGGATGGATGCCGTCCTGGACGAGTTCGACCTGCGCGAGAAGGCGCGCGAGACGGTGCAAGACCTGAGCCTGGGCACCAAGAGGCGGGTCCAGGTCGCCAAAGTGTTCATGGTTGATTCACCGGTGATGTTCTTGGATGAAAGCACGACAGGCATGGATCCGCTGATGCGGAGGCGGGTGCTGGATCGCATTCGTCGAGAGGCCAGAAACGGGCGGACCGTCCTGCTCACAACCCAGGTTCTGAGCGAAGCAGAGGAACTGTGCGACCGAATCATGATCATTCATCACGGCAAAACCCTCGCCGCCGGCAGCCTTCAGGAGCTGCGGCGTCTGTCGACGCAGATGTTTCGGGTCAGTCTCACGTTCGCACAAGGCCACGGTGTGCCTGACGGGCTTCAGTCTCTCCATCCCGTTGAGCTCCTTGTCGAAGGCGAGCGGGCGGAATTACTCTTCAAGGGCGAGGAAGCCTTGCTCTTGGGCAGGTTGGCCGAGCTGTCACGCGTCGTTCCCATTCGGCATTTCGAAGTGCGCGGGGCAGGACTGGAGGATATCTTCGTGGAGCTGGTGGGCGAGAAGGAACTCTTACTAGAGCCGGAGACGGGATCATGAACGGGGTCGTGGGCGTCTTCTACCGGGACTACCGGCAGCGGGTCACCAATATCGGCTTCGTGTTCTGGGACCTCTTTGTCCCGATCGCCTATCTCATGCTCTTCGGGCTCGGGTTCGAGCGAGCCTTCGGCAGCTTTTCCATAGGTGGTCTGCACATGGGATACGCCGAGTTTTTTCTGGCGGGGGTGCTGGCCATGACGACCTACGGCATTGCCATGAACACGTCATGGGGCATCTTCATGGACAAGGATTCCGGCATCTTTTACGAACTGCTGGCCTACCCGATCACCCGGCGGCAGCTTCTCGTGGGGAAAATCTGCTTCAACGTTCTCCTCAGTGCCGTCGGTTCCTTGTTCGCCATCATCCTGGGCGCGGTAATCATGCAGGTCAAGGTTCAGTGGACCTGGCTTCCCGTGACGCTGCTCGTGGTGATGTGTACGACAGCCGGATGGTTTTTCCTGTTCAGCATCCTGGCGATTCGACTGGCTCGCATGGATTCGTTCAATACGTTGACCAGCGCAGCCTACATCATCCTGATGTTCCTGAGCAGCATGTTCTATCCCCTGGATCAACTTCCAGTGTGGTTCCGAACCCTGGCCTGGCTGAACCCCATGACGTGGCAGGTGGACGTGCTGCGGTTCAGCCTCCTTGGAGTCGGCTCTGCCACGACTGCCCTGCTGGAATTTGGTGGGTTCATGGTCTTCACGCTGGCCTGTCTGTCGCTGGCAGTGAGAACCATCGATCGCGCGGGGTAGCGAGCTCGCCCACGACTGATCTTGTCGGAAGGGAACGGGGAGGAACTTTATGGACGACGACCTTGATCATCTGACGCGCAACCAGCTTATCGCAGAAGTGAAGAAGCTGCGGGAAGGCATCCGTCGGCATCGCGACAGTCAAGAACATGAGCTCTGTTGGCATCATCCGGCACTTTGGGTGTTGTTGCCGGAAAAAACGGATCCGATCCCCATCGTACCGGAATGGCCGGAGTTCATCAGAGGTTGCGTGAGATATCGGCAGTCGCTGGACGAGCAGGCGCCAACCGCCCCGCGGTCGAACGTGCCTTATGACAAGTGACTCATTCGGCTCCGCGAGACACAAAGACGTCCGGGTCAATCGCTGTCGAAGGAAACGCCTTGAGGAGTTGCCGATCGGCCGTCACAAGTGCAAGGCCGAGGTCCTGGGCCACTGCCACAAATTCGCAGTCATACGCCGAGCAGCCGGACTCCGCGGCCAGCCGAAGCACATGATCGGTGACGACGGTGTACTCGCGTCCGCTCATCCAGGATTCCGCCCGCTGGGCAATCTGTCTCGCAGTCTCCAGCGACAGCGAGCCCTGGCGAACCAACCCCACCAGCGTATTTCTGAATTCAGATCGCCACAACAATGTAGCGACCCACAGCGGGTCACGCTGAAACACCGCCTCGGCCTGAGCAGTCAAGGTACTGGGGACATAGAGATAGATGAGCAGATTCGTATCAACGACAATCATGGGCGCCCGGCGTTCTTCAATTGCGCCAAGCGCTTCTCTGTGAGGATCGGCCCCTTGACCTGTTGGCGGAGCTCACGAGCCCGGACCAAGATCGCCGCAGGATCGAAGGGAACGCTGCCGGCAGCATGTTCGAGGCAGGAAATGACCTCTTGATTGAGGCTCCGATGATGTCGGGCAGCCTGCCTCTTGAGCTGTTGATAGACCCGTTCAGGGATATTCTTGATCGTCAATGTTGCCATAGGTCCTCCCGAAACCTGCACTGTGGTTCCAAAACGGAACCATAATACCTGCTGCGGACGATGGCGTCAAGGGCACGCAATGCGTCGCCGAGCGGAAGCTCGTCTCCCGCGCTCGCGACCTCCGTCATGGCGTTTGTTGATGCGCCCATGCCAGAACAGAAAAAAATAGGAGGGTGATAGCACGACATGTCGATTTCGCGGACCATGTTCGACTAAAGTAGAGTCTGGGTTCAGCTGCTCGAGGCGTCGTGGCGATCTGGGTCGGCACGTCAGGGTATAACTATCCGGAGTGGCGGGGGAGTTTCTACCCCGAGAAATTCCCGACCGCGAACATGCTCCCCTACTATGCCGAGCGCTTCTCCACCGTCGAGATCAATTACACCTTTTACCGGATGCCGAACGCCAAGACGATCGCCGGCTGGAATGCCGAGACACCGGCCGGGTTTGCGTTCGCCCTCAAGGCATCCAAGCGCATCACGCACGACGCCCGCCTCAAGGATGTGGATGATCCGCTCCGCTACTTCCTCGAGACAGCGGGGGCCCCGATCCCCCATTTCAACCTCGCCGCGCTCCTCGACGAGCTTGGTCGCGCCGACGAGGCGATCCAGGCCTATCGGCAGGCGATCGACCGCGATCCTGACTGCGCCGACGCCCACTACAACCTCGGCCTCCTCTATGAGACGCGCGGGAAGCGATCCGAGGCGATCAGACACCTGCACAAGGCCAGGGCGCTCTACGGACGGTCCTCCGCCGGTCGGTAGGACACCCCTTTTTCCTGCTCGATTAGGGGCATCAGCGATCTGGATGACCGACGCTCGCAGACCCGCACCACGGGTCGTGAACGCCTGGTTCTGCTGCGCGGCCTGCGCCACTGACGATCGCGTTGAGAAGTTCAGCGGGAAGCGCGGCGGGGGGAAGAATCAAGGGTGAGAAGCGGACGACGCGGGGGAGGAGGGAATGTCAGTTTTTCTTGGACCGTGACACATAACGCTCGAACAGCCAATCCAAGAACACTTTGGCGAACTCGCGATCGTCCGTGATCTGCTTATAGAACTTGAAGTTGGTGTCAATCATCTCTTGCAACTTATCATTCACCACGTGGTTGAAAGTCAGCCGAGCATTCTCTGGAGTATTGACTCGCACCGCCTTCTCTAGTGCCTCATTGTCGGTGAGTTTTGCCTCGAGCTGCTCGATGAAAACCTTGTCTTCCTCCGTGAAGGAGGTACCGAATCGCTCGTTCAAGTCTCGAATGATTTGCGAAAGAGCCTCGACCAGGTCCACATAGGGAACTTGTGTTCCCTTGGCTTTCATGGGTTCGAGTTCGACAGCCCCTCGCGGAAGCGTCATCCTGCCATGGCTGGTCTTCTGGACACGAAACGAGTCCATATCAATTTGCTGTTGAATCTCTACCGGCAGGCGGTCACGGCTCACCGGCAGCTTGCGAAGAAGCAGGCGGCCAAAGACATACACTTTTTCCAGATCGGCGTCGGTAAATGTGATGATCTGGGAAAGAAACGCATAAAGATTGACATAGTCTTTGAGATGCCCTCGGAATCCAACCTTATCCTCTTCGCTGGCGGCTAGGTAACGGTCTATGGCCGGCTGAAGCGCGGCATGCAGCCGATCCTGCGTACCCTTGGGATCGAAAAAGACCAAGGCGAACCGTTCAAGTTCTGCGGCAGTGAAGAAGAGAAAATCCGTCAGCTTGACCTGAAGGTCGTAGAGAAGATTCGGGTCAGTCCCTTCTTTGAGCAGCGTGCGGTCGTAGTAGTCCTTGAAGGCTTTCTCAATCTCGTCAACCTCGTTCGCAAAGTCCAGCACAAATGTTTCCTCTTTTCCCGGAAACACTCGATTGAGACGGGAAAGCGTCTGAACTGCATGGACGCCCCCGAGCTTCTTGTCCGCGTACATCGTGTGAAGCAGCGGTTGGTCGAAGCCAGTCTGGAACTTGAAGGCGGCGATAAGCAGACGGTGCTCATCGCGTCTGAAGGTCTCGGCGGTTTGCGTCTCCGGGAACCCGTTCATGTTGGCCTCAGTGTAATCGCGCCCACCGTCGCGAACGGTGCCTGAGAACGCGACCAGCACCTTAAACGGATATCCTTTCTCTATCAGATACCGTTCCACCTCGAGCTTGTACCGGACGGCATGCAGGCGCGAGCGGGTGACGATCATCGCCTTGGCCTTGCCACCGATCCGATGCGTGACCTGCCCGGCGAAATGCTCAACCATGATCGCCACTTTCTTGGCAATTGCATGGGGGTGCAGGTCAACAAAGGATTTGAGCAGGTAGGTGGCTTTGAGGCGGTCGTAGCGAGGATCATCCGCGATGGTCTTGAGCAGACTCCAGTAGGTCTTGTAGGTCGTATAGTTCGACAGGACATCCAGTATAAAGCCCTCCTCGATAGCCTGCCGCATCGAGTAGAGGCTGAACGGCCCATAGCGCCCGTCCGGCTGCTTCATGCCAAACAGTTCCATAGTTTTAGGTTTCGGCGTCGCGGTAAATGCAAAGAAACTCACATTGGGCAGATGGCCACGCGCCTTCATTGCCGCGACAATGCGGTCTTCTAGATCCTCGCCCTCCTCGCTCTCCACCAATTCGGCTTCCTCCAGGCCGCCTGCGGAGAGTACCACCTTCAGACTCTTGGTACTTTCACCGGTTTGCGAGGAGTGCGCCTCGTCCACGATGACCGCAAACCGCTTCCCAGCCAGCGTGCCGATCTGTTCCGCGATCACGGGAAATTTCTGTAGTGTCGTCACGATGATGGTCTTGCCATCCTCCAGAGCCTGCTTGAGTTGCCGTGCAGTGGTGTCGATGTTTTCGACGATACCAGGAGTCTGTTCGAACTGAAGGACAGTGCGCTGGAGCTGGCGGTCCAGCACGCGCCGATCCGTAATGACAATAATGGAATCAAACACCCGCCGGTCCTCGACGTCGTGCAGCACGCTGAGTTGATGGGCGAGCCAAGCGATAGAGTTGCTCTTGCCGCTCCCCGCGCTGTGCTGGATCAGATAGCGGTAGCCCGGCCCTGAGGATCGCGCTTCCCTGACAAGCCGCCGGACGGCATCAAGCTGATGGAAGCGGGGAAACATTAGCAAGCGTCGGCCAGTCTTGCAGCCGTGGTCGTCTTCCTCCTCGACCACGTGGACAAAGTGCTGAATCAGCTCCAACACGCTATCCCGCGCCCAGATGCGTTCCCACAGATACGCAGTGGCGAAACCGTTCCAGGCTGGCGGATTGCCGGCCCCGCCGTCTCTCCCCTGATTGAACGGGAGGAAAATCGTCCTGGGGCCCTGGAGATGCGTGGTCAGATAGACCAGATCAGGATCTACGGCGAAATGCGCCAGACACCGTCCGAAAGCAAACACTGGCTCCTTGGGATCGCGGTCAAAGCGGTACTGCCTGACGGCGTCCTGCACCGTCTGGCCGGTCAGCGGGTTCTTCAGTTCAGCGGTGAAAATCGTGAGGCCGTTCAGAAAG
>JBOHOI010000153.1:0-6856 GCA_050731155.1 Nitrospiraceae bacterium
GGGAGTGGTGACTGGAATCTCTCATTGGTGGCAGAACGGCCGCCGTGCACTTGCGTGGAGCGGCGTTGCCATCCTCTGCTGCCTGAGCCTCTACGGCCTCTACCTCTTGGCTACTCTGACGCTGCCCCGCAGTGAAGAGCATCCGCCCCTTCTGATCTATGGGGCGCCCTTTCTTCTCCAGCCGGGTCGTTCCATCGAGGAAGCCCGCCTCAAGGAACGCCTCGACCGCCTCGGCTATCATCAGGTTGCCCAGGAGATCAGAGCCCCCGGCGACTATCGAATGGCTCCCGAGTATGTCGATATCTATCTCCATGGCTATCCAGACGGACATCTGCAGGCGTTCCCTCTTCGGCTCATTCTCGAAGAGGGGAGAATCGCACAGGTCCTCTCCCTCGCACAGAACGAGGAGGTCTTTCCGATCTCCCTGGAACCGCCGCTCTTGAGCGGTGTGCTGGGTAAGTCCCGCCAGGTCCGAGAATGGGTCCCCATTACCTCCATTCCACGGCAGGTGAGCAACGCGGTCCTGGCGATCGAAGACCATCGGTTTTATTATCACCCTGGTATTGATCCGTTTGCGATGGCCAGGGCCGCGTGGACAAACCTCAAGAGCGGGCAGGTGGTGCAAGGCGGGAGCACGATCACCCAGCAACTGGCTAAGAACCTCTACTATTCCCCTCAACGGACCTTCGTGCGGAAACTGAAGGAGTCTCTGGCCGCCCTCATCTTAGAACTGAAGTATGGGAAGGACGAAATCCTGGAAAGCTATCTGAATGAAATTTATCTTGGCCAGACCGGGGCCGTGTCGATTTACGGTGTCGGCGAGGCAGCCGATCGGTATTTCGGAAAACCGCTGCAGGAGCTCTCGATGGCGGAGACGGCCCTGCTGGTCGGCTTGATCAAGGGGCCCAATACCTACTCGCCGGTCAAGGCTCCCAGTCTGGCCAAACAACGGAGGGATGTGGTCCTGCGGCGTCTTCGTGACGAGGGGCACCTGTCTGAACAAGAGGTGAAGGAAGCGGTCGACAGTCCGGTGCAGGTCGCCCTGAGTCAAGAAAGCCTCACGGATGCCCCCTACTTCGTGGACTACCTGCTCCGTCAATCCGAAGAATCCCTCGGAGGAGCACTCCCTCCCGGTGCGAAGGTCATGACCACCCTGGATGCTGTGATGCAGCGGATCGCGGAAGATTCGTTGCAGGCAGGGCTGAAGCGTCTCGAATCGAGTTACCGGTTCTTGAAACGAGCGGGGGCAACCCTACAGGGAGCCTTGGTCGTTCTGGATCCAAAGACGGGCGGCATCCTGGCGATGGCCGGTGGCAGAGATTACCGTCTCAGCCAGTTCAACCGGGTCGTGCAGGCCAGACGGCAACCAGGCTCGCTATTTAAGCCCTTCGTGTACCTCGCCGCGTTTGAAGCCAGTCGTGAGGCAGCGATTGAGGCTGTCACGCCTGCCAGCCTGGTCATGGACGCCCCTGTGAGTTTCAAGTCGGGAACCGGCTCCTGGTCCCCTCAAAATTATGACCGTCAGTTTCGTGGAACGGTCACGGTCCGGACCGCTCTGGAGCAGTCCCTCAATGTCCCGGCAGTGCGAATCGCCCAGTCGGTTGGCACTCATCGGATCACCCAGCTCGTGCGTGATCTGGGGATCCGCAGCCCGCTGGAGGAAAACCTCTCCATCGCGTTGGGAACCTCGGAAGTTTCCCTGCTCGAGATTACCGCTGCCTTTGGCGCCCTGGCGCAAGGGGGACTTGTCGTCCCACCAACCCCCATCCGATCCGTGGTCGCGCCGACAGGAGAGCCCCTGTGGTACGCAATTATCGAGAGATACCAGGCAGCCTCTCCCCAGTCCGCCTATCTCGTGACTTCGCTGTTGAAGGGGGTGGTGCAGCGAGGCACCGCTGCCAGGGCCAAGGACATGGGGTTGCAAGGTATCGTGGCGGGAAAGACCGGAACGACGGATGAGTACCGGGATGCCTGGTTCGTCGGCTATACACCCGACCTCGTGATCGGCGTGTGGGTCGGGTTTGATGACGGGACCGACCTCCGTCTCACCGGGGCCCAGGCGGCGCTTCCCATCTGGACCGACTTTGCCCGTCAGGTCATTCCGTCCGATTCAGCCGATTTTCCCATCCCCACCGGAGTGGTGGCCCGCGACGTGGATCCGCAGACCGGGCAACTGGCGACTGCGCAATGCCCGGAGGTCGTGCCAGAAGTCTTCATCGAGGGAACCGAACCAACCGACTACTGCGCGCTCCACGGAGGCGGGTTCTGGGACAGGGTCAAGCGGAGCCTGGGACTCTAGCAAGCTGCTCAGGGGTTGGTCGCTGTCTCAAGCGATGAAGATTCTCTTCCCGCACTTACCGCAGTACTCCATGCCGGCAGCGACGGGTACACCGCATTCAGGACAGGCGAGCGAATGCCCGCGAGCGACACGTTTCCCCACTTGCTCCAACTCCTGCAAGGACTCAAACAGCAGAGGCGAGTGACGGAACCAGGCCACAGCCAGCCACAAGGCCGCGCCCACGATCCCGACCACGAACGTCCAGTTATAAATGGTCTTTCCGGTCGGTCCGAGAAATGGACCACCAAGCAACCAGAGCACCTTGTAGCCAAACGAAAGGACGATTAATGTGACCAGAGGTGTGATCACCTGACGCAGAAAGGAAAGGCCCTTGCCTTCCTCGGGAAGCTCCATGGCCACCCGTCGGCCAAGCAGCCAGAGCAAGAGAAGTGCGCTGCCGTACCCCATGAACTGCACAATCCGGGACGCCGTGAGCTTTGTGCCGCCCAGAGCAGTCTCTTTGAACAGCGGGATACCCCCCAGAATGGCGCCGAGCAGCAGGGCTAAGACGATTCCACTCCCGTACTGGACAAGCCAACCCCACATTTTCGCCATACGCTGCCTCTCTAGGTTGAGTCTCCGTCTCGCGACTATGATGGCAGCCTTTCCGACCCTGGTCAATTTCTTCTTTTTTTTCTTACCAGACCATTCTCGTGAGCAGGCGGTCACGCCGAGCTCTCGAATCCTCTGGTCACGGTTCGGAAAAGAAAGGAAGTCTTCGTCGCGGCTATGTAGAAGCGGAAGCCGAAGGTGAGACCGGGCATCAGGTTGGCGCAGGTCCCGGCACCGGTGTCGAGATTGGGGAATTTGTATGAATCATCATGCAGACAGTAGGATTCCCAGGAATCGGCAAGAGCCAGAGGGGTCGTTTCATTTTTGCAGTCACGCTGAACAGAGGGCAGAGCTTCGCAGACGAGGGTAGACTCTCAACACAGAGACGGTGCAATGCTGTGCTCAAGGCTCTTTCGCTGAAAGAGGAAATAGGGAGAAGGACCGAAGGTCAACTTGCATCCGACCAAACATTTGCGGCCGTGCATGCCAAATTGAATCTGGCGGGTCCAGCACACTTCGAACAGCGTTAAGACATGGCTCCTTTTTGAACTCAGCGTGTGAATTTCGAGCAACTGTTGTATCTGCGGGGTCTGGTCCATCAGTAGCAGGATGCCATCAGAACAGATGTTGAGTGCAAATGCCTCACCTTGGTGGATGACGATAGATTCCTCACCAAGCCCCTCAATCATTTCATAGGAACACACGCGCCTCAGGGCAAGGCGCTCCTCCCGTCTGGATTGCCGACGAAACGGAACAGTTGCGCTGAGGCAATTGTGCGGAGATTTAACCTGCTCCTCTGTTTTGGCAGCCCTCTTCCCTCTGGCTGAGCAGTAGGAAAGGATCCTATGCAGGACATGAGTTTTCATTGTGACGCCCTCCAGCCCAACTATTAGGGACTCAGGACGCCATCCTGAATGAGCAAATATAATGCCGATTGGGCAGGGAGCTCGGCCTTGCCTAACGTCCGAATTTTGGGCTGTCACTCGACTCGTTGGGCTGCCATGTGCAATTGTCAAACAAGCAAGTCGAAGGGAAAAGGATTCACCCTCCTGGCTTCAACAAGCGCATTTCATTGATTTGCAAGCCTCTTGCCCTGTACTAGATTTCCTACATCTGGCAACAGATCGTGTGCACCTTGCTGGTTGCCTGGCCTCTCTGTGACGGGAGATCCGTGAGAGGCTTGCTTTCTTCACCTGCCTAGCGCATGTTCACCCCGTACCACAGGAAGCCCCCCCTGTGAAGGCGGGGAGGAATGTGCTTTATCCCCCGAAGGGTAAAGCCCCGATGCCGCGGCTGTGAAGCCGTGGTACGGGGTTCACAGTGCGTTTGGGGGTCTTGGACTCCCGTCGGGGCCAGAGGTTTCAGGATGGAGAGCATACAGACCAACTTTGTATCATTAAATGGGATGATGGAGGAGCTCACCACGCATCCCGTGAATCACAACGAGTTTTTTCACTGTTTCAAGGAGCAGCGCCTGAGCCGCGACCAGTTACAGCGCTTCTTGCGGCAGTATCATTACTTCTGCAAACACTTCGTCAAACTCCTGGAAGGGCTGCTCTATCAGACCCCTATTGACGAAGTCGAGATGCGCGTCGAGCTGATCAAGACCCTCCATTCCGAGCTCGGCTCTGGCTCAATCGAGCAGGCTCATGTCAGGCAGCTCGAGCGGTTCGCCAGAGCTCTGGGACTCAGCGAGGCTGATCTGAGCCAGACGCAGCCGCTCCCCGAAGTGGAATCCTACCTGCAGGTCCTGCATCGCCTGTTTCTGGAAACGGACTATCTGGTTGCCTTGGGCGCGGAGCTGGCTGTGGAGACGACGGCAGCGTCAGAGTTCCAGTATCTCTATCCGGGCTTACAGAAGTATCCCGACTTCACGGCCGAGGACCTGGCCTTCTTTGAGCTGCACGTGCAGGAAGAACAACAGCACAGCGACTGGCTGGTGGCGGCAGTGCGCAAGACGGCTGACTCGCCGGCAGCGCTTGCGCAGGTCGCGGCCGGAGCGCGAGAGACCGCCGAGGCCTGGCATGAGTTCTGGAAGGGGTTATACCGGGCGGTCTTTGACCAGCCACCCTGCCCGAGTTGAACGAACAGCGCTCATCCCGTCCGGCGCCGACCCGTTTGAGATCCCCCTCTCGAATGGCGCGCGGCTGCCTCCTTGGACCCTTCAACAGATCCCAGACCGCCTGCCGCGCCTGCTCCTTGTCAGTGAATTTCCCCGTCATGGAAGTGTCGTGGAAATGACCTGGCAAAAAGACAGAAAAAATTAGTGAAAGTGCGCCCCTTCTGGCAGAATCATCTTCTCAGTAGGGAGTTGTGACCGTAAGCGCTCCTGGTCTGAATATGAAATTGCTATATTCGTTTGTCGTGCCCGGCGGCCTGCTGGTGCTCGCCGCCCTGGGATTCCTGCGCCCGCGGGGCTTGCCCGGCTGGATGCAGCCGATTGTCGGCGTGTATCCCTATATCGTCTTGGTGGTCGGACTCCTGTTCGGCTGGCATTTCGATCGCAGCCGAATGGTGCTCGCCATGCTGACCCTGACCCTGGCCGACGGCGCCTTACTGCTCTTTACAGCCGGGGATGCCGCAACAGGGGGTGTCGGCCGCATTGTCTTCAACGCGGTCGCGTTTCTGCTGCCGCTGAATCTCATGGCGCTCTCCTTGATGACCGAGCGCGGCGCCCTGGTCCGTAGCGGGATGGTCTGGCTGAGCGTGACCCTCACGCAACTGTTCCTCGTGGCATGGATCTGCCGCCCCGAACTGGCAGAGGTGGCCGCGTCGCTGGAGTTTGCGTACGTCGATCCGCGCTGGACCGAATGGACCCCCATCGCACAGCCGGCGCTGTTGGCGTTCGTCGTAACCTTGGTGCTCCAACTGTCCCGCTTCATGGTGTACAAGAACGCCATCGAGAGCGGCTTTATGTGGGCTTTGGTCGCCTCCTTCATCGCCCTCCACGGCAGCCGTTTCGGGTGGAGCCCGACGAATTACTTTGCCACCGCCGGACTGATCCTCTTTCTTGCGCTCCTTGAGGCGTCCTACAAAATGACCTACCACGACGAGCTGACCGGGGTACCGGGACGGCTCGCCTTGGACCAAGCCCTGCCCGGGTTGGGCAGTCGGTATGCGGTGGCCATGGTGGACATCGATCACCTCAAGGATGTTAATGACCAGTATGGGATCGGTGTGGGCGACCAGGTGCTGCAAATGGTCGCCACCAAAATTACCAGCGTATCAGGCGGCGGAAAGGCCTTCCGGTATAGTGGCGAAGAATTCGCTGTGCTCTTCTCAGGCAAGTCAGCGGGTGATACCCTCGTCCACTTGGAGACTCTGAGAAAAACAGTCGAGGCATCGCGCTTTGCCCTGCGAGGTCGCGGCCGTCTCCGAGAGCAAACGGAGCAGCTGAGCGAAGACAGTTCAACCGGCGAAGAACTGTCTGTGACGATCAGTGTCGGTGTCGCTGAACGGGACGACCGCAAGGCAACCCCCGAGCAGGTCATCAAGGCGGCCTATAAGGCTCTGTATCGCGCCAAGCTGGACGGAGGGAACCTGGTGAAACGGTGAGCGTTCTAGTAGACTTGTCTTCCAGTTGAGTGCTGAAACTATCGCGATATGCTGCACGGTAATCTGCGGCAGACTTAGTAGTTAGGTCCACAAGGGGGAGTGTTCAGGGAGTTTATGCCAAAGCGGAAAACGAAGCAGAAACGAATTGGGGCTAACGAGAAGAAACTCATTGCGAGTCTCGTCAGGAAATTCAAGCGGTACTCAATTTATCGGAAGATGAAGAATAAACGCGAGACCGAGTTCAACAAGCTTCTTTTTGATTATGCTCGACAAAAACCGACGCCGCTCCAGGTGAGAAACAAAGACATTCCGAGTCCACAACTCGTCGCAGAAACCTTTCGTCCCGAGTTCTTTCTCACCAACGCTGGCACCAAGCTTTTGTGTGCGGTCGAGTGCAAGAAGCTCTCTGAC